>JBFXKJ010000327.1:0-4192 GCA_050173895.1 Mangrovibacterium sp.
CTTTTTTAGTTCGCCGTCTTTTATTTTCACCGAAATATGCACCGTGATCGTATCGCCGGCGTAAATGTTCTTCCGGGCGGAGCTGATCGTAATCTTTGCCACCGGTTTTCTGGATCTTCCGGATGAATTGGAGCAGGACAGTGCACCCATGCACAGCAGCGTTATAAAAAGGATGGTAACAATTTTAAGCTTCATACCCGGTTTTTGTATTAATGGCTTTAGCCAAAGCCGATTTTTCCGGTAAAAATAATCAATATTGAAAAAAGCCGACCGTTTCCGGTTTTTTTTCCGGCAGGGTTGTGTTCGAATCCCTTATATTTGCGCAAAATCTGGAAAACCATTGAATTCATTTAAGAAGTTAGTCGGAGATACTGCCATTTATGGTGTGAGCAGCATTGTTGGCAGGTTTTTAAACTGGTGGCTTGTCCCGTACTATTCCCATATTTTTCGCACGGCCGAATACGGAATCGTCACGCATCTGTATGCCTATATGGCTTTTTTGCTGGTCCTCCTGACCTATGGAATGGAGACGGGGTATTTTAGGTTTGCGTCTGAGCACAAAGACAAGGATTTGGTTTACTCCAACTCGCTCATTTCGCTTTTTGGCACCTCCGTGGCATTTCTGTTGTCAGTCTATGCGTTTACGGACGTGCTTGCCGGATGGATGGATTATGAAAGCCATCCTGAGTATATCCGTTGGATAGGCTGGATTATGGCTTTCGATGCGTTTACTTCGATTCCTTTTGCAAGGCTGCGGATCGAGTCAAAGGCAATCAAATTTGCAGTGATGAAGCTGGTGAATATTTTTGCCACCATCTTTTTCAATATTTTCTTTCTTACCCTGTGTCCGTTGCTTTTAAAGAATAACCCTGCTCATCCCGTGGGCATAATATACAACGAAAGCATTGGTGTAGGCTATGTTTTTATATCGAACCTGATCGCTTCCGCCCTGACCTTCATTTTGCTGATCCCCGATCTGAAAGTGAAGCTGCGGCTTGACCGCAGGCTGTTAAAGGAGATGATCTGGTATTCGTTTCCCATTCTGATCGTAGGCATAGCGGGCATGATCAATCAGAATATAGACAAGATTTTGATACCGAAGTTACTGCGGCCTGAGCAGCAACCAATGGAACAACTGGGGATCTACGGGGCCAATTATAAGCTGGCCGTGCTGATGAATATGTTTATACAGGCTTTTCGCTATGCCTTCGAACCTTTTTTCTTTTCACAGGTCAAATCAGAGAACAATAAGGCCGGCTATGCGCTCATCCTGAAATATTTTACCCTTTTCGGATTGATCATTTTTCTGGGAATAAGCCTTTATCTTGACCTCTTTAAAAGCCTGAATGTGATCGACGAAGATTATTATTCGGGTTTGAAGGTTGTGCCGCTGGTATTGATGGCCAATCTGTTTCTGGGGATCTACTATACTTTATCGCTTTGGTATAAACTGACCGACAAGACACGTTACGGTGCTTACTTTGCCATTACAGGCTCGGTGATCAGCCTGGTAATCAACATTGTATTCATCCCCGTTTATGGTTACATGGCTTCAGCCTGGGCGGTTCTGATCTGCTTTGTCGTGATGACGGTTTTATCGTATATAGTTGGTCAGAAACATTACCCGGTAAACTATCCGCTGGGCCGTATTGTGTTTTACTTTGTCCTCGCCCTGGCATTGTATGCTGTTTCACTGATGGTCAAAACAGAACAGGAATGGTTGAACCATTTAATCAGCACGGTTCTTCTTATTTCTTTCCTGATTGCCTGTTATGTTTTAGAAAACAAGGAATTCAGAAAGTTTCTTCATTAAGAATCCTAAATTAATACTTTTAAGTATTATTTTTGTCTTTAATTTTTTCCGGAATATTTTTTCCGGGAAAAATTAAATACTTAGTAAGTATGACAGTTACAAAAGATAAATTCATAAAAGACGCTGATCAGATTGCGTTCGACAAGAAGCACCGCGCCACCATCAGGTTCAATATTTCCAGGTACGATGCGGCTGTTGAAAGAGGTAAGCAGCTTTATTCCAACCTGGAGCTGGCCCGTGAAAGGGGTTCATGGATCAAGCAGAAGGTGATCAATAACCTGCATGATTACCTGATCGAATTTGAAAAAAATATGACGGTCAACGGCGCCGAAGTGATCTGGGCCGAAAACGGGGATGAGGCTATTCAGGCTGTTCAGCGTATTATCCGGGAGAATGAGGCCCGTCTGGTAGTCAAAAGCAAGTCAATGACCACAGAAGAGATCGATTTCAATGAACATGTGGAACACCTGGGTATTGAATCGCTTGAGACTGACCTCGGAGAATACATTGTTCAGATTGCGGGGGAAAAGCCTTATCATATCGTAACCCCCGCGATGCATAAATCGAAGGAAGATATTGCCGCTCTTTTTCACGAGAAATATGGCACGCCCGAACACAGCAGTCCTGAGTTTATCACTGCTTATGTCAGGAACCTTCTCCGTAATAAGTTTATGAAAGCCGACATCGGCGTTACAGGATCTAATTTTTTGATCGCCGATATCGGAGGGATTGCCCTCACTGAAAATGAGGGAAATGCAGTGATGACCTTTTCCTTTCCCAAAGTGCATATTGCCATTGCCGGTATTGAAAAAGTTATTCCGTCGGTAAAAGATCTGGGTCTTTTATGGCCTTTACTGGCTGTTCATGGTACCGGACAAAATATCTCGGTGTATAATTCGATTGTAACGGGACCTCGCAAGAACGGAGAAACAGACGGTCCGGAAAAAATGTATGTGATCCTGATGGACAACAGGAGGAGCGAATTGTATGATCAGGATGACCAGTACTCAGCGCTCAAGTGTATTCGCTGCGGAGCATGTCTCAACGCCTGCCCCATTTACAAGAACATAGGCGGATACACCTATTCCTCTACTTACAGCGGTCCGATCGGTTCGGTGATCACTCCTTTCCTGAAAGATATGGACGAGTTTAATCACCTGAGTTCGGCCTGCTCGGTTTGCGGTAAATGTACGGAGATCTGCCCTGTCAAAATCCCGCTGCATAACCTTCTGCTTTATAACAGAAGGGATGCGGTTGAACAGGGATTCGCCGGCCCTGTGTGGAATATGGGCATGAAAGCCTTTGAATATGCCTTTATGAACAGGAAGAGGCTGGACGCCGTGGGTGGAAAGCTGAAAAACCGGCTTGCCCGTATGGGCAGGAATGCCCTTGGCGATCAGAAGGAAATCCCGCAATTCGCCGAAAGGTCATTCAGTCAACAATGGAAATCAAAAAAATAACACTATGTTATCAAATACCTGTAAATATGCTGTCAGGGCGCTGATATATCTGGGTAATTACAGCAAAGAAGGAGAAAAAATAGGCATCAAAAAAATAGCAGGTGACCTTGATATCCCCACCCCTTTCCTTGGTAAGATTCTGCAAAGTCTGGTCAAGCATAAAATACTTGCTTCCACCAAGGGTCCCAATGGCGGATTTGGCCTTGGTAAACCGGCCAATGAAATTACACTGTATGAGATTGTGAAGACGATCGACGGGGAGGATTTTTTTATGAATTGCCTGATCAATCTGGAGCCTTGCTCTTCAAATAAGGCGAAAGGTAAACCATGTGCGGTACATGCCCGTTTTAGTGAAGTGCGGTCGGCTTTGATGGAGTTTTACTCGCAGACCACGATTGCTGTTGTTACCGCCGACATGAAAGGCCACGAAGACCTGATCAAGATCTGAACCAAAAAAAGGCGAAAACCGGCATACCCGACGTTTTTACAGGCTCTGCAGACTGTAGGTAAGACGGTATGTGTGGAAATATTATTCACAAACACAGTTTTTGCCCATGGCAGGAGTCTACATTCATATTCCCTTTTGCAAAACCAGGTGTCACTATTGTGATTTTTACAAGTCGACCGATTTCAATGCAAAGGCTGATTTTCTGTCGGCACTCCGGAAAGAGATCGTTTTGCGGAAAAACGAGTTGAGCGGCGAGCAGATAAACACCATTTACCTGGGGGGTGGTACACCTTCTGTGCTGAAAGCCGGCGAAACGGCGGGCATTCTGGAACTTATCGGTTCAGTTTATGATCTTGACCCGGATGCAGAGATCACCCTGGAAGCAAATCCGGACGACCTGAATGTCTCTTTTGCCCGGGAGCTTCTTGATGCCGGAATAAACCGGTTGAGCATTGGAAGTCAATCGTTTGG
>JBFXKJ010000328.1:0-4165 GCA_050173895.1 Mangrovibacterium sp.
CAGCCGGAATTGATTTGTCTGGAATAACGAAACATGAACAACGACAATTTCAGAAAACTATGATTTTCACAATCGCTATCCCAACCTATAACAACGGGCATGTGATCAGAGCAGCAGTGGAAAGCTGTATTAACCAGGATTTTGACATGGAATATGAGGTGCTGGTATCCAATAATCACTGCACCGACAATACACAGGACATTCTGGATGACTATGCCGGCAAAATTCGCGTACTGATCAATCCCGACACTGTCACCCCGGCCGAAAACCACAATATCTGCCTGCGGGAGGCCAAAGGCGATTACATTGTTTTTTGCCATTCTGACGACAGGCTGCTGCCCGACGCCCTAACAAAGTTTTACCGGATCCTTTCAAAAAGAGGCTTCCCGAAAAAATACGTCGTATGGGGAAGAAGCATGTACCGCGACTACTATTATAACTGGCGGAAAACCGATCTCCGCCTTGATCAGATCTGCGCCGGGCCCGATTGCTTCAAAGCGTTTTTTGCAGGAGGGCTTGCACCTACGGGAACCTGTTATAGCAGAGCAAGCTTTCAGGAGGCAGGTGGCTTTATTTACGTGGAACACCGTGTCGCCCCAATCGATATGATCGTATTGTGGAGGCTGGTACTCAAACATTTTGAATTTGAAATGACCGGACACATCTTCTATATCCGCGAATTCGCCAGCACCGTAGTGGAACTCGCGACCAAAGAATGGCTCAGCTCCGCAACAGAAGCGGTGAACCGCTTCCTGCAGATCATCACCGAACATGAACGAAAGCTGTTCATCAGCTACGTGAGAAGTTCCGGCACCAGCAATTTCGAAACCTATCTCGCTTTTATGAAAGCAGGTCTCGTTTCCAGAGGTTACCTCGTAAAAAATCTGGTCGTGTATGTGGCGCACAAACCCCTGAACCTGTTTAACAGGAACTGCTGGAAATTATTTGGTAAGATGATCACCTGGTAAGATTTACGTTCTTACAAAGAACCCGACACCCGGCTCATTCAAAAAACTTAAACAAACATTATGCTGTTTTCGATAGTCATCCCGACATACAACAATGCCGATACACTTCGAAAATCATTAGAGAGTGCTGTGAATCAACAATTCCATCTGAATTATGAGGTACTGGTTGTGAACAACGCCAGCACAGATCATACTTTGGATACACTGAACCGTTTTAAAGGAAAAATACGGGTGGTGAACAATCCCCGGACCGTGTCGCTTATTGAAAATCACAATATCTGTCTTCAGGAAGCGATGGGTGAGTATGTAATTTTCTGTCATTCGGACGATATGTTATTACCTGACGCCCTAAAAAATTACCATTCCAAACTGGAACTTCGTGATTTTCCTCCCAAGTATGTCCTTTGGGGCAAGAGCGTATTCCGCGATTTCCAGCAAAACTGGGAAAAATCGGGCGTCGGGCTGGAGCAAATCGGCCGGGGAGCACATGTTTTAGAAGCTTTTCTGCCCGGAGGGCTCACGCCCTCCGGGACATGCTTCAGCCGGAAAAGCTTTCTTGATGCAGGAGGCTATATTGTGACAGACACGACCATCGCTCCCTCTGATATGGTATCGATGTGGCGCCTGGTGCTGAATGGATTCCAGTTTGAGATGTCCGGCCGTCAGTTCTTCCTTCGGGAATATGCCAGCACAGCGACCGAACGCCCCCGCAAAGAATGGATCGGGGCGAAAGTGATCGCCGTTAAAAACTTCATAGAAACAAGCAATCCGCTCGAAATTGCCATATTGAAAAAATACCTGTCCGGAATAAAAGATATGGATACAACCACTTTGCTCGCTTTGCGAAAAAACAAGCTGATCGGGCCTTTATCCATGATCAGGTATTTCTCGACCAAACTGATGAAAAAAGAAAGATACTTCTTTTCCTGACCTGACTGAACCGTCCACGCTGACCCAAACCAATCAAACCCATTAAAAACCTTATCGCAGGAAAGTCAATGTCATCAATCAGGAAATCAATTGGTACCGGGATCTTCTACACCGCGGCGGCGAAGTATTCCAACATCATCATCTCGCTCATAATCACGGCTATACTTGCACGGCTGCTGACGCCGTCGGAATACGGGATCGTAGCCATTGTGATGGTTTTCATCACTTTCTTTACCTATCTGGCCGATTTTGGTCTCGGACCGGCAATCATCCAGAACAAGGAGTTAGACAAAAAGGACATTGAGTCGATCTTTTCAGTTTCGCTTCTCATTGCAGGGACTCTTTCTCTGCTGTTTTATTTCAGTGCAGGTCTCATCAGCAGGTTCTATGACAATGCCGAACTGCTGAACATCGCACGTTGGTTGTCACTGTCCGTGCTGATCTTTACGATCAATGTAGTGCCCTCCGCGCTTAACAAAAAAGAACTCAAATTTAAGCAATTAGGTATCATTTCGGTCGTGGTTCAAATCCTTGCCGGAATCGTTGCTGTGGTTATGGCCTTTATGGGATTCAGTTATTACGCCCTGATATTCAGGGCCATTCTTAGCGGCCTGTTTTTATTTATCGGCAGCTACTACCTGAATCCGGTGCGGATCAGCTTCCACATCCGATGGACATCCATCGTTAAGATCTGGCGGTTTTCTACCTATCAATTCCTGTTCAATTTTATCAACTATTTTTCCAGGAATACTGATAACCTGCTGATTGGAAAATATTTCGGATCAGCGATGCTGGGTTTTTATGACAAGGCATTCAGCCTGATGCTCATGCCGGTCCAAAACCTGACCCACGTCATTACTCCGGTCCTGCACCCTGTGCTTTCGGACTATCAGGACCGGAAAGATAAGATTTATCAGTCGTTTTTAACCCTTACCCGGGTACTCACCACCATCGGCTTTCCCTTGTCGGTGATACTCTATTTTTCAGGGAAGGAGATCATCTACCTGTTTTATGGTGATCAGTGGACGCAAAGTATACCGGTGTTTCAGGTGCTGGCTGTCATTGTGGGCGTGGAGATCCTGCTAAGCAGTACGGGTTCCTTTTTCCAGTCAGCCAACCGCGCCGACCTCCTTTTCATTTCGGGAGTCCTTACCTCCAGTCTGATCGTACTGGGAGTTCTCTACGGCATATTTATCGGGAAAAGTCTGATGAGTGTCGCTGTGGGCCTGGTCGTGGCGCGTCTTTTGAACTTTTTTCTCGCGATCTACCTGCTCGTTAAAAGGGCGCTTGGTTTTTCCGTACTGAAGTTCACCGTCAAGTTGCTGCCCCCTCTGTTTATCAGCGCGCTGGTTTTGATCGCCAATCTGCTGTTTCGTCAGATAACGATCGATCAGATCTACCTGGCCCTCGCTTTCAAGCTCCTGATCAGTTTCGCCGCATTTGTGGCCGGCTTCATCTGCTTTGAAGAGAACAGAAAACTAATCCGCAACCTGATGGGAGGGATTATGAACCGGATCCGGAGCCATTCAAAACTGGCGGCCACATTTACTAAAATCTTTTAAACATCGTACAGATGATCACCTACCTGGTTATTTTACTCTATAACCTGTTCGACATGGTCAGGATACCGCTTGTCGGACAGTTGAAGCTCAACGAGATCCTTGTGCTTCTTTTTCTTCCTTTCTATTACCGGTCGAACGAGTTCTCCCGGTACGGTATGCTGGCGAAGATCATCGTAACCTTGCTGGCTTTACTGACTTTCCAGATCGTAACGGATATTCTCGTTCTGGATACAGTTGCCTCCGACTATTTGCGGGGCTGGTCCCAAACCATTATCAGCCTGGTATCCATCCTCTTTTTGTTCAAGATCCTGAATGGATATAAAGCGATCACCCTGTTTATCGTCGCATCGGCCATCCGGCTGCTTATCTCCGATCCGATGGGCGTTGACCTGGCCTCTTCCGAAATGACCTTTTATAAATTCCGCCTGGCGCCAGTCATCACCCAACTGGTCTATGCCGTGGCCATTTTCCTTCATATGAAGGGCAGGACCCGGTTCATTCCGGTGATGTTCTTGGCCTTTGGGCTGGTGAGCCTGGGAATGGACTCCAGATCGAGAGGACTGATCATGATGCTTTCCGGCGTACTGCTCTACCTGTTTTATTCAGGTTTCAAGTTCAGACGGGCCTATATGCTCGGAGGCGCTCTGGCGATGCTGGTAATTTTCCAGACGATGTATATCCTTTATGTGAATGCCACCCTGGCAG
>JBFXKJ010000329.1:0-4154 GCA_050173895.1 Mangrovibacterium sp.
TATTTCCCCCTGCCGAACTTCCCTTCCACTCGATTACACTCTCCCGGACTTATGTGATTTGACACTGCCGAAGGCCGCCCAGGTGATTTGGCCAGTAACCTGATCCCTTTTTCTTTTAAGGCAGCGCGTTTCACCCTTTTACAGTAAATCTGGTCAGCAAGCACCTCCTTTGGGTAGAATTCAAAACGGACCCGATATTTTCAACATAGTCCATCTTGTGATTCCCTTCATTAAAGGCATTCCAACTGATTTCGTCCAAGAAGGAAGCCCGTCAACAAGCAAGAGATGAATCTTGGATCCACTGGTGATGATGGACATGGTTCCCGTTTTTGATATAGACCGGGTGCTCGCTGTAAACCCCGATAAAATCGAACGCATCGAAGTTGTAAGCCAGCCATATGTAAGGGGCAGTGTCATTTTTGGAGGCATCATCAGTTTTTTTTCGAAAAAGGCTGACTTAGCCGGTATTGACCTTCCTTCGGCGGGACGATTTATCAACTACAGCATGCTTACGCCCATGCCGGCGCCTGTGCTGCCTCAACCCCCTGCTGACCGGAGAATTCCCGAAATCGGAAATTGCCTGTACTGGAATCCCTCCCTGAATCCCGACCCCCTGAAACCGGCCAGGATCAGTTTCAGCACCGGCGACAATGAAGGAAAATTCATTGTTCTTGTACGAAGCCTTGATCAATCAGGAGAACAGATCGTTGCGAAAACAGAAATTATAATTGAATGATCAGAAAAGGGCTGCTTACCAATAGCCCTTTTCTGATTTCATCACATTTGAAGGACGTGAACCTGCAGATCTGCTACAGTTTTATTTTAAGGGTATAGGTCCCTGACCCGATCCGGCATATGGTTTTGCCATCCCGTTCTTCCACGCCCCGCAAACCCGGGATGGCTGCGGTATCAGATTTCTGATTATTTACGGTCACCTCGCCGGCAACAGGCAGATAAACCATTGCCGTGGTATTGGCAGGGATCTCAACGGCAAGCGTAAATGATTCATCTGTTTTTTCCCAGCGGGTGCTCACCTGACCATAAGCTGTCTCAAAGGTCGTACGGACATAGGTCAGGTCGCCAACCACTTCCGGCTTAATTACCAGTTCTTTGTAACCAGCTGAGTTCTCCGCCTGCCGGATGCCGCCCAATCCCTGGTAGAACCATTCCATCAGGTGCCCGAGCATGAGATGATTGTTGGAAACTTCTTCCAGCGCGGCCCACGACTCGGTCAGGGTAGTGGCTCCTTTTTTCAGCTGATATCCGTATCCCGGCACATCGTCCCGGTTATTCATCTCAAAAAGCAGTTGCGAAGCGCCCCCGGCAGTTAGGGCCTCCACCAGGTAATGGAAGCCAATGTCGCCGGCAGTGAGCGCCTTGTCGTTGGCCTGGATCGAGTCCACCAGGTTAGTCAGCACCTTGCTTCGCAGTGAATCCTCAACCAGTCCCACGCATAAAGGCATGGCCATGGCTGTCTGACTTCCCGTCGAATAAACGCCGGCTTTTGCATCGAAGAACTTCTCGTTAAAGGCCTCTTTTATTTCTCCGGCCCAGGATTCCAGTTGCTTTTGCTCATCGTTTTTACCCAAAATTCCGGCCATCTGCGACAAAAGCTGCACATCGTAAAAATAAACAGCCGTGGCCGTTAAAGCCATTGGCGTTAGCTGTGCCGGGCCCGGCCGCTGCGGCCCCAGGTCGAACCAGTCGCCCAGTCCATGCGAAACAATATGACCATCGGACGTACCTTTCAGATAGGCAATATAGCGGTTCATCATGGGCCAGGCGGCCTCCATCGTTTGCCTGTCATCATACCAGCGGTATAACAGCCACGGAAGGATCACTCCGGCGCTCCCCCATTCGGGCGAATCCCTGAAACCGCCTTCAAATTCCACATACTCGGGTGCGATATCGGGAATTAACCCATCAGAGGTCTGTGCATCCATCATATCGTACACCAGCTTTCGGTAAAGATGGTAGGTATCGTAATTAAAGTTCACGCCCGCGCCCATCAGGAAAGTCTGTTCCATCCACCCCAGCTTTTCCCGGTGCGGGCAATCGGTCAGCACGCTCTGAAAGTTGCTCTTGATGGCCTGGTTAATCAGGGTATCGATCCGGTTCATTAATTCGTTCGAACACACGAATGTACCGTTCAGCGGGGCACTGTTCCGGTTATGAAGCAATTCCATGCCTGTGATGAGCGGAAGTTCTCCGGTCGCCTTTGCCGAATCGGGAGCGGCGCCTTCAACCTGAACATACCGAAAACCGTAATAACTGAACCGGGGCATCCAGACCTCTTCCCCTTCACCTTTCAAGGTGTAAGTATAGCAATACGGAGACCCGGTAGCGCGCTGGTTTGCCGTCCCATCGGGGTGGATCAGCTCAGCAGGGTACATCCGGAGCTGTTGCCCCTTCCTGCCTTTTATCCTTAACTTCACAATGCCCGATGCGTTTTGTCCAAAATCATACACCCAGGTCGTATCGGCAAGCTTATTAATCCGGCTGGTAGCGACCGTCTCCATGATCGCTGTCGGATAATCCCGTTCAGCAGTCAGTTTGCCTGAAGGTTCCTTGACCAAAAGCACCGGCTTCCAGGCAGAGTCGTCAAAGCCGGGCTTGTCCCAGCCGGCTTGTTCCATCCTCGCATCGTAATCCTCGCCACCGTATATGCTGGAATAAGTAACCGGCGAAGCAGCGGTTTTCCAGCTCCCGTCCGAGACCATAACTTCGGAAGAACCGTCCGCATAAGTAACTAACAACCTGCAAATTAGCATGGGCATCCCGTAGGCGATCACCAGCTTCCGGTAGCGCTCGCGGTTTACATGATAAAAACCGGGCCCAACAATTGCTCCGATTGTATTGTTCCCTTTCGACAGCAGAGGCGTGACATCCCATGTATTGTAAAAAACAGTCTGATCGTAATCGGTCCAGCCGGGCGTCAGAAATGCGTTCCCCACTTTTTCTCCATTCAGGTAAGCTTCATAATGCCCCAGCCCGCTGATGAAAAGAGTTGCCGACACTACATTTTTTTTCAGAAGGAAATCTTTTCTGAAGAACGGAACGACGGGTCGCTGCACGGCCTTTTCGCCAAGGCCGTTTCCGCTGCCATGAATGCCCGGAACAACCCGCATACTGTCGGGCAGTTCCTCAAAACCGATCCACCGCGCCCCCGCCCAGTCCTGCGACCGAAGCACACCCATTTGCCAGAAGGCAGTTTCGCTCCATCCGGATTCCGCTCCATCCTGATCCCAGATCCTGACCTTCCAGTAATACTTTTTGCCGGACTCCAATTCCGACCCGTTATAGGGAACCTGTACGGATTGTCCTGACATCACTTTCCCCGAATCCCAGCAGTTCGCCTTTTCTTCGGTTAGCAGATTCGGGTCGTCGGCTACCAGTATCCGGTAAGCCGACTGCAGCATGCCGTTCGCCTGCGAATAAATCTCCCAGCCCAGCATGGGCGACGCCGATTCCACCCCCAAGGGATTACTGAAATATTCACAACTGAGATGATCTGCTTCCAACTGGTCCCTGTCCGGAACACAATTGTTAAACCCAACGAAAAGCAACAGCAGAACGGAGAAGTGCCAGACTCGTTTCATTTCAAAAAAGTTTAGGCTGTAAATTTAGGATAATCTCCATATCCATTCAAGTCATTTGCCTCACAACCCCCAAAAAACCTTTGCGAAGTGAGATGCTTCATTACCCGATGCTTCTTTTGATAATGGGATAAAGTCACTTTGGCAGTGTTTTTAAAAAGCTTTTTTGCTTCCGGTCAATAATCAGTTTGGCAAAACGGTCCATCAGTTCCTTATCGAGCGGGTTGGTCGATTTATAGAAACTGTAAATTGCATTTCCTCCTTCGTAATACGCAATCGAAGCTTTGGCATACGCTCCGTTCTTCTCGAAGCCATCGATATAGGTCACCAGACGGTCGCGCATCTGCGCATTATGGTCGGCCATCGCGCGATGGTCAAACTCCATCTCCACACCCATATTCATCTTTTTGGCAAAGTCGCATGCCTGATCGATCCGTTCGTTCTCGATGTTCTTACTGAAAAAATGATTGGGTTGCAGCCAGGCAAAATCAAACTTAAACTCTTTCCACTGGTCAAAGCCTTTCGCTTTCCAGTATGGGATCCAGACAAACTTTAATT
>JBFXKJ010000330.1:0-4151 GCA_050173895.1 Mangrovibacterium sp.
ACCCCATCGGCAAATCATCACGCTCCAATCCGGTGACCTATCTGAAAGCTTATGATGTAATCCGCAAGTTGTATGCGGACCAGCCCGCAGCCAAATACCAGGGCTTTAATCCCGCGCATTTCTCCTTCAATATCGATGGCGGCAGGTGTGAAGAATGTGAGGGAGAAGGCGAAATTCATGTCGAAATGCAGTTTATGGCCGATGTGAATCTGGTATGCGAAAGCTGCCAGGGAAAACGGTTCAAGGAAGAAGTTCTCGAAGTTGAATACCGGGGAAAAAATATCTACGATATTCTTGAAATGACGGTAAGGGAGGCCATCGAGTTTTTCGGAGCCGGAAAAACCAGTACGGAAAAGAAAGTGGCAAAAAAGCTGCAGCCTCTCCAGGATGTCGGGCTGGACTATGTCAAGCTGGGACAAAGTTCTTCGACTCTTTCCGGCGGAGAAAGCCAGCGTGTTAAACTGGCAGCGTTTCTTTCGAAGGAAAAAGACGAGCCGACACTGTTCATCTTTGACGAGCCCACGACCGGACTTCACTTTCATGATATCCGCAAGCTGCTCGATTCGTTAAATGCCCTTATTTCGAGAGGTCACAGCATCATTGTCATCGAACACAACCTGGATGTCATAAAATGTGCTGACTGGGTGATCGATCTGGGCCCTGAGGGAGGAAAAGAGGGGGGGAATATCCTGTTTGAGGGCACTCCCGAAAACCTTGTCCGAAACGGAAAATCCTACACCGGGAAAGCGCTTGAAAGTAAAATATGGAAAACCGGTCATGCTTCATCTTTAAAATAGCTATATTTGCATCCCTATAGGTGGAATTTCCTGATAGATTCTGTTAAGATAAGCTTCTATACCGTTGATTCCTTCTGTTTTAGTTACTAAAGAGCGCCACGTTATTGTACTGAGGGCAATCGTACTCAGAGAAGAATTACTTTGGTGCAATGAAAATAAAAAAATGGATAATTATCAGCATTCCTTTCACATCCCGGTCATGGGTTTAGCCTATACGGTCGATACACCGGTTAAAGTGGCACACCTGGGAATTTCTTCCGTTATCTCGATCGTTGATGACTTTTTGATGGAAAAGATGCGGGAATTTTACAGCCGGAAAATGGACATGCCTTTCCGCGAAATCCCCGTCAAAGTTGACGATTTCAGGGCGAAGCGCATAACCGAGTACTTGAACCTTATTGACCGGATTGTCAGCCAAAAGTATGAGCAGATGGTTGAAACCTTTCATCAAAAAGAAAGTGAATTTCAAAAATATCTGAACCTGTTGCCCAATGCAGCGACCTTGCGGGAGCGGTTTAACCAGGCATTGCAGCAGAAAAGCCTCAGTGAGGTAAAAAACTGGATTCGCTCCAACTTCAAGCCCGGCAGCATCGACGTCAATATCATGACCAAACTGGACAAGGTAAATTACCGGAACAATGAGCCTCTGCCGACGGAGTATAACGATGCCCACGCAGCATTACGGGGATTCGCAAACAGCACACTCTCGTCTTCTCTGGTTTTATCTGCAGGGATGAACCCACGTCTGTACTCCTACCTGGAGAATTTCGAAGATTTTTATCCCGATACCGAAGGAAAATTAAAGAAGAAGATCATCCTGAAAGTGAGCGACTACCGGTCAGCCTTGATCCAGGGTCGCATGCTGGCAAAAAAAGGGATCTGGGTCTCTGAGTACCGGGTCGAATCCGGCTTAAACTGCGGCGGCCATGCATTTGCCTCTCAGGGCTACCTGCTCGGGCCAATCCTGCATGAATTCGCGGAAAAGAGACAGGAACTGACCGAAACGGTTATTCCGGTCTACCTGGAAGCGCTGAAAGAAAAAGGGAAAAATCAGTCATTGAAACCTGAACTGAAGGTAACCGCGCAAGGAGGTGTGGGGACTAATGAAGAACATACTTTCCTATTGTCCGAATACAAGCTGGACAGCATCGGATGGGGCACCCCCTTCCTGTTGGTGCCCGAAGTCTGCAACATTGATACAGAAAGCCTGGAACTTCTCCGGAAAGCCGGAGAAGAAGATGTTTATCTGAGCGAAGCCTCCCCGCTGGGTGTCCCCTTCAATAACGTCCGGAACTCAAGTCAGCAAAAACAAATCAACGAGTTTATCGCTGCCGGAAAACCAGGTTTTCCCTGCACAAAACGTTATCTGACCTTTAATACGGAGTATACCGAGCGGCCGATCTGCACGGCGTCGACCCGGTTTTTAAAAACGAAGATCGCAGAGATCGAAGCAGGCGATCTCAGTGAAGAAGAAAAGAAAAAGGAAATTGCACTTTGCCTGGAGAAAGAGTGCCTGTGCGAGGGACTCACCAATCCTGCTTACCTGGCCAACGGTATTGAACCCGACTTTAAACGAAGCGGCGTCAGTATCTGTCCCGGGCCAAATATTGCCTATTTTGACCAGGTCGTCTCCCTCGAAAAAATGATCGGACATATTTATGGAAAAATTAACCTCCTTTCCCGGCTGAAGAGGCCCAACCTCTTTATTAAAGAACTGGGAATGTATACCGAATATCTTGAAAAGAAGCTGAGCCGTTTCGACCACGCGACAGACAAAAAGCAGCTTTCCTATTACCGGACTTTCAGGGACAATATGAAGGAGGGGATCGTCTATTACAGGCAGCTTTTTAAACGGTGTGAGGAAAACCTCTGCGAAATGGCAAAAGATGTCTTCAATCAACTGGATCACTTCGAACTAAAACTTGAAAGTTTCCATATTTGATCGGGAAATGATAATTTTACGGGACCTAAAGACTGGTTATGGCAACAGATAATTCTCCGAAAGTAAATCCCCGGACGATCCGGATGCTTCAGAGCGAAAATCCTGCTTCTGTAACAGAAGCTGTTGAGGAAATTCAGGAGTCGGGCAATGTCGCTTATCTTCCGGCCCTGCTTGACCGTCTGGTTTCAGCAACCGATGAAGGTATCAGAAAAAGCATTACCGGCCTGCTTGGCGGCCTGAAACATCGCGAAGTCATTCCCGTTTTAATGAGTGCCATCCAGGAGCACCGCTATGCCGGCGAACTCCGCACGCTTGTTTCCGTCTGCTGGGAAAACGGCCTCGACTACAGCGAATACCTGTCCGTATTTGTTGATCTTGTCATTGAGAAGGAGTTTCTGGTCGCCTTTGAAGCCTACACGGTTATTATGAATATGACCGGAAAGATCTCCAATGCTGTTCACGAACGGGAAAGTCAAAAAATTAAACAGGCCCTGCAGGCTGAAGACAACAATAAGAGCGATTTGCTGCAGGACCTTCTTGACTTCCTTTCCGGACTGGAAGAAGGCATTGAACCTGCTTATTAGCTCCGGCAGCTTTCAATCCCTTTTTGAAAAATACCGCATAAACTGGGCTCGTTCATAAAGGAATGGATTCTCAATTTTAGCATACGATAAACGACCCCGGAAATCATCGATACGCTGAAAATTCCATTTGTCCATAAAATCATTCAGTTCGCCGAGCATGCCGGCGATAACCTGTGATCCGTTGATATAAACGGTCGAGCATACTTGTGCAACCTGCGCTCCCGCCAGCAATTGCTTGATCAGCGCTTCCCCGTCATGAATGCCGGTGGAGGCGGCAATCTCGAGCTTTGGCAAGGCTGCGCTTACGATTCCGATCCACCGGAGGCTCCTGCGGATATCGGCAGGACTGCTGAAAATCTCGGAAGCCGTCAGCTGCAGTTTTTCAATGTCGATATCCGGCTCATAAAAACGGTTAAACAGGATCACTGCTCCCGCACCATTGGCATATAGCTTCTCGGCCATGGCGATCAGGTTAGTGAAATAAAAACCCATCTTCACGGAAACCGGGATTTTCACCTCTTTTTTTACAGCCCGGAGAATCTCAGCATACAGGTTCTCTATTTGCTCCGGGCTTTCATTGCGCCTGGTGGGAACGAAAAAAATATTGAGTTCCAGGGCATCGGCGCCGGCAGCCTCAAACTCCTTTGCAAAACCGGTCCATTCCTTTGCCGAGGTACAGTTAATGCTGGCAATCACCGGTATCGAAGTTTCTTTCTTCGTTTCGCGGAGCAACTCCAGATGCGCCTCGACTGAATGATGACGGGTATAATTCCAGATATAGTCTTCTGCTTCCGGATATAAATTTTGCGGGTCAGTGTTAATCAAATG
>JBFXKJ010000331.1:0-4127 GCA_050173895.1 Mangrovibacterium sp.
CCGGAGTGGCAGAGGAAGAGATCAGGGCCAGGAGGATCAGGCTTGGCATTGAAGAAGCCTGGGAGCCGGTTCCGGTGAGCGGTGTGGAAGATGCGGCGTATTACTTTTCGACCTATAACGCAGCCGATAAAGTGGAGGCCAAAGAAGGCAGAAAGATCATGGTATTGGGAGGTGGCCCCAACCGGATCGGTCAAGGGATCGAGTTTGACTATTGTTGTGTGCATGCAGCTTTTGCGATCCGCAATGCCGGCTTTCAGTCGATCATGGTCAACTGTAATCCTGAAACGGTATCGACCGACTATGATACCTCCGACCGGCTCTATTTTGAGCCGCTCACGGCTGAAGATGTACTGAGCATTTATCACAAGGAAAAGCCCGAGGGAGTCATTGTTCAGTTTGGCGGGCAGACCCCCTTAAACCTGGCCAATGAGCTGGCAAAAGCGGGTGTAAAGATTTTGGGCACCACTCCGGAGACGATCGACCTGGCAGAAGACCGTGACCGTTTCCGCCATGTGATGGAGAAATTGGGTATTCCGCAGCCCGAGTCCGGGATGGCCAGCACATTGGAAGAAGCGCTTGCCATTGCTGCGCGTATCGGCTATCCGCTGATGGTACGTCCGTCGTACGTGCTGGGAGGCAGGGCTATGCGGATCATCACCGACGAAGCGATGCTTGAGAAGTATGTCGCCGAGGCCGTTGATGTTTCGCCCGACCGGCCATTGCTGATCGACAAGTTCCTGGAAGATGCCATTGAAACAGAAGCAGATGCCATTGCCGACGGCACCGATGCATTTGTCCCCGTGGTGATGCAGCATATTGAGTATGCGGGAATCCATTCGGGCGACTCGGCCTGCGTGATCCCGCCGGTTGTCATTCCTGAGAAACACATCGAGACAATCAAGGAATATACCCGAAAAATTGCCATTGAGCTGAAGGTGGTAGGCCTGATGAATATTCAGTATGCCATTTATGAAGATGTGGTTTACATTCTGGAAGCCAACCCACGTGCCTCACGGACGGTTCCCCTTGTTTCGAAGGTTTGTGATATCTCCATGGCAAAAATTGCGACAGAGATCCTGCTGGGGAAAAAGCTTTCAGAATTTAACCTGAAGAACCGGACGTTCAAACACTATGGAGTGAAGGAGGCCGTATTCCCCTTTAACATGTTCCCGGGCGTTGATCCGCTGCTCGGCCCCGAAATGCGCTCGACCGGAGAAGTGCTTGGCCTCGCATCCAGCTATGGCATGGCGTTCTTCAAGTCGCAGGAAGCAACACAGACCGCGTTGCCGGTGAGCGGAACGGTATTGATTACGATCGCCGACCGCGATAAAAACAAGATAGTGGAAACAGCCCGGAATTTTATCGATCTGAACTTTAAGATCCGGGCAACCGGGGGGACGCAAAAGTTTCTGGAGGAGCACGGCATTCCTGCAGAGCGCATCCTGAAAGTGCATGAAGGCCGCCCGCATATTGTCGATGCCATCAAGAACGGTGAGATCAATCTGGTGGTGAACACGCCTGCCGGAAAACAAAGTGAGTACGACGACTCCTACATCCGGAAAGCCGCCATCAAGTTCAGGATTCCTTATATTACCACAACTTCAGCCGCCCTGGCTGCGACCAGGGGAATCAGGGACCGCCAGAACGGGAAATATCAGGTAAAGTCACTGCAGGAATATCACTCTGAAATGGACGAATAAAAAGGCAGGGATCCTTTCTAAATAATTATAATAAAGGCCGGTATATTTTATGCCGGTCTTTTTTCTTTCCCTGCGGTTGACGTTAGTTTATATATTCGTTACATTTGGAAATCAATTTTTCAGTGTAATGACAGGTATAAACATTGGGCAAGCAGACGGAAAGTTAACAAGGAACGGATTGCAGGCTTTAATGGATCTGTACTCCGAAAGCCTTTTTTTGTTCGTTCGCGGAATTGTGCGCAGCAATGAAACCGCGGAAGAGCTGGTTAGCGATGTATTCGTTAAATTGTGGAATAAAAAAGAAGAGCTTACTGATATCCGTAACATCAGGTCCTATCTTTTTGTCCTGGCCCGCAATGAGAGTATTTCTTTTATCCGGAAGAACAAACAGAAAAAGACCGTTGGCATTGATGAGATCAGTGATTATGATGTCGCCCCCTTGGAAAATGACGGTTCTGAATTGTTTGATCAGGAAGTGATTGACCGGATCAACCAGGCAATTGAATCACTCCCAACAAAATGTAAGATGGCTTTTAGTTTGGCGAAAATCAACAATTTAAAGTACAAGGAAATTGGCGAAATTATGGGTATTTCGCCTCTCACTGTAAAAAATCACATCGCCTATGCCCTGGAGAAAATTTGCTCGGAGGTTGGAATATCCCGAAAAGGGAACATGGTTAATCATTCCGATGTTTTTCTTTTTATTTTCGGTGATCGTTTTTAGGAAGCCGCTCGTAAAGCATGAGTCATTTTTGATCCTGGCCCACTAATTAACTGAATTCGAAACCAATCGAAACAATCCGAAAAAAATCGGTTTTTTTTATTTTTATCTAGTCCTTTTTTTGAAATTTGGCGTCTTTAACAACAGAGACACAACAAAAACATGGAAAATCAGTTTTTTGATCGGATTTCTGAATATTATTCAGGAGAGAAAGATCAGGAGGCACTCAAAAAGGAGCTTGAGGCTGATCCTAAGGCTAAGGAATTGTTCCATTGGATTGGATCGTTTTGGGACAAACTCAGGCCCCGGACATGGAACACAGAAAATATTCAAAGACGGACACGTGCGAAAATAGAGATCGGACAATCTCCCCGGTCTCTTTTTCGGTTGGGGGCAGTAAAGTATGCCGCAGCAATTTTACTCGCCCTCGCTATTGGCAGTGTGGCCTATTACTTCGCCGGAAGTGTTCAGATGATCAAAACATCGAGCGGAGTGGGGGAAATGAAGGTAGTTGAGTTGCCGGACGGATCCCAAGTATGGCTGAATGCACAATCCTCAATTATCTATCCTGAGAAGTTTAAAGGACAATTGCGCGAAGTGACCATAAAAGGCGAAGCTTATTTTAAGGTGAGTCACGACAGCGAACATCCTTTTATTGTGCATTCCGATCATATGCAGGCAAAGGTTTTGGGGACAAGCTTTTTGATGAATGATCATGTGAATGAGCCGGTGAGTGATACCTATCTTACCGAAGGAAGCATCGACCTGGAGCTGAAAGAGCTGAAAAAAACGATCCGGCTGGTGCCCGGAGACAAAGTTTCATATAACAAGGAAACATCGACTGTTGTCCGGATTAATAATCCTCATTTATCGATCGACTCCTGGAGATTTGGCAAATTGTCCTTTTATAACGAAACCCTTTTTGAAATCGGGCGAAAACTGGAACGAAAATTTGGTAAAGAGATTCTGATTGATGAAAATATCGACAGTATGAAGTTTACCGCTGATTTTGAGTCTGAAAGTCTGGAGCAGATACTGGAATTCTTTCATGTAAGCTCCCGGCTCGATTATAAACCAAGTAAGAATGGATATATAATAACAAAAAAATGATCGCCTATGTAGTATAAGTTCATAAAAAAAAAGACAACGAAAATGCGGTCACATCTTCGTTGTCTGAGGAAACACATTAACGAATAAAGGTATAATCGCTAACAACCACAAATCTATGAAAAAAATTAATGTGTGGAAGGCTTACCCCTGGGGTAAACTGGACACTTTTTTGTTAATTATGAAATTAACGTTCATACTTACCTTACTGTTTGTCTTCAATGTACAGGCAAACACGTATTCGCAGGGAACGAAATTGAACATCAGTGTTCAACAGGCTACCCTGAAAGAGTTGTTCGATGAGATTAAATCACAATCCGATTACAAGTTTCTTTACAACAACGATCTGGTCAACGACAATCTGAGAATCGATGTGAACACGAAGGCAGGTTCTGTGGAAGATGTGCTGACGGAAGCACTGAGCCGGTCGAACCTTTCATTTAAGGTGGTGGGAAGTCAGATTCTCATTTATCCGGCTTCGCCGGCTGAGAAGCCGGGCGTTCAGACGCAGAAGAATGTTGTGAAGGGGGTCATCACGGATCCTTCAGGGCAGCCATTGCCCGGGGCAACGGTGACGATCGAAGGATCTACCAAGGGAG
>JBFXKJ010000332.1:0-4109 GCA_050173895.1 Mangrovibacterium sp.
CCCGTCTTCGAGGGTGATAGTCATCTTTTTAAAAACCGGACTTCCCAGAACATACTCGTCAGTGCCGGGGCAAACACTGTAAAATCCCAGTGCGCTCAGTACATACCACGACGAAGTCTGGCCCTGATCTTCATCGCCAGGGTAACCGTTTTCGGTGGCGTTATAAAGGTTTGCCATCACTTCGCGAAGCCGGGCTTGTGCTTTCCAGGGTGCTCCTGCGTAATTATACAAATAAATCATATGCTGAATGGGTTGATTCCCGTGCGCATACTGCCCCATTCCAGCCATCTCCATTTCTGTCATTTCATGGATCTTGCGACGGTAAGTTCCCACGTTTACCGTATTGGGAACCGCGAACACCGAATCCATTTTTGCCACGAACTTTTCTTTTCCTCCCAGCAGTTTTATCAATCCGTCCACATCCTGGAAAACAGACCAGAGGTAGTGCCAGGCATTTCCTTCAGTAAAGGGACCTCCCCATTCATTCGGATCGAAGCCAGGCATCCACCTTCCTTTTTCATCTTTTCCGCGCATAAAACCAACCTGCGGGTCAAACACGTTCTTATAATTGAATAATTGCCTTCTAAATATCCTTTTGTAGAATGAATTCCCTGTCATTTCCGCCAGCTTGTAGCCGCAAAAATCATCGTAGGCATACTCGAGTGTTTTTGCAGTCGACTCCCGGTAGTTGGGATAGGGAACATAACCCAGCGTAAAATATTCCTTCCAGCCCTCCCGTCCATTAGCAGGCCCCCAAGGCCCCTTGTTGGTCGTTTCATGGTAATAGGCATCGAGCGCGCGAACGGGGTCGAAGGTTCGGATCCCCTTTGCCCAGGCATCGGCCAGCAGTGAAATGGCATGATTCCCGATCATACTCCCCGCCTCTCCCGGGAAGGACCAGGAAGGAAGCCATCCGCACTGGTCGTATGCATTGAGCAGGGCGGCTACGTATTGTCCGTGCATGGTCGGGTGCATCAGCGCATTGAGCGGAAACTGCGCCCGGAACGTATCCCAGAATCCAGTGTCAGTATACAAATACCCCTGATGAACCTTCCCGTCATATGGGCTGAAATAGTAAGGTTTGCCCTGTTCATCCAGCTCGTAAAACTTACGCGAAAACAGACTTGCCCGAAAGTAACAGGAATAAAAGGTGGCCATTTCTTCTTCCGTACCTCCTTCCGCCAGAATCCGGCCCAGATGCGCATTCCATATGTCCCTCGCGGCCTCCCTGGTCTCTTCGAACGAGCTGAACGATCCAAGCTCAGTTTTCAGGTTCAGTTCCGCCTGCTCCGGGCTGATATACGATGAAGCCACTTTAGCCTGAACCTTCACCCCATTGTCAAACTGCAGCCACGCTCCCACACCACGGCCCTCCCGGGTGGCTTCTCCCTCGTGCCTTTCGCCTGTCTTACTTTCCCAGGTGCCCCAGGCACGAATGGGCTTATCGAATTGAATGACAAAGAAATTTTTGAAATTCTCTGTCAGCCCGCGTCCGTTATGAACATAGCCTGTGATTTTTCTTTCATCAGGAGATATCTTCACCTGACTGAATCCGGTATAGCCGTCCAATGCCAAAAACGAGCCCGCTCCCTTTGGAAATGAAAAGCGAAGATGCGCACCGCGCTCAACCGGCGATATTTCGGTGGTAATCTTATTTTGAAGCGTCACTTTATAATAGTGCGGCCTGGCAATTTCATCTTCATGGCTGAACTTCGCGGCCCGCCTGAACTGGTCCGTTTCCAGTTGCCCCGTGACCGGCATCAGCGAAAAAACACAATAGTCGTTGGTCCATGAACTGCATTGGTGCGCCTGCTGAAAACCTCTGATCGTATCTTTTGCAAACTGATACTTCCATCCGTCACCATTCACTCCTGTTTGCGGGGTCCAGGTGTGCATAGCAAAAGGCAGCGCTGTGGTCGGATAGGTGTTGCCCCGGGTCAGTTCAAATGACGAGTTCGTTCCCTGTAAGGTATTCACGTAGTTTACCAGGTCTGAAGGCTTCGACGCCCCGGCATCACCGATACCCAGAATAAGCAGCGCCATCAGGATTATGTTTCGCATACGGATGTTTTTTATCACAAAATTTAGTTTTACTACCAACTCAATTCAACGTTTACACCCTCGGGGCTATTTTCAAAAGTCAGCAGCACAGTGCGGCTTTCTTCGTTCCATTCCCTGACTGTTTCTGCAAGCTCATTTCCCCGCTGGTCTGAAACCACGCATTTTTTCGGTGCAACAGGCAGCAGAACCCGCATTACATTGGTGGTGTTCAGCGGACTTTTAGCCACAAACGAATAACTGTTTGATGTTGTCTTTTCCTCATAAACACGGGAAGCTGCGGCCAGAACCTGTGGTTTCCCGGGATTCTCTACCCGGTCAAGGTTGAGCAGGAATGCCTGCTCGCCGGGCTGAACTGTTTTCTCATGCAGGACCGGCAGTTTCGGATCGAACAAATCGATGAGCCTTCCCTTCTGAACATACGCATCGGCGCTCACTCCTTCATCCAGTACCGAAATCAGATCATAAGCGCCCCGTTCAAGGTAAAAACTATTCTTTTCAATGAATTTACCCGCGTTGGCAGCCGTCTCGTATAAGCGTTTCACAACCTGAACAAGCTCCTGATCATTCCCTGCCTCCATGACAAATTCTTTCGGATCGTTCCTGAATATATAAACGGTTCCTTTCCCAACCGGATATTCACCATTCTGATCGGCCGAAGCATTGATGCCCAACTGTTCAAACAGATGGTCAGAAGCGACCTGATAATGGTTGTCGCCGGTATTCCACCATTCCTGAACATTCTGGAACGGATCGCGGTCGCGTCCGCAGTAAACCAGCACGCCGCCTTTTTTCACCCAGGCTGCAATATGCCCGTGCCCCTCGGCCGACAGGGGTTTCATGCCTGAGTACGACATAATGAGAATCTTCGCCTCCTTCCAGGTATCGGGATAAGCTACATTTTCGAGGTGCAGCGTTTTGACCGGCACACCACGCTTCAGAAACGGCAATGCCTGTCCGTAATAGTTGGAAAGCTGCGGGTCTTCATATCCGGCATGAGTGGGGAATTGCTGAAACATGAGCGAATTTGACATCAGCACACAAATGCCCGGCGATCCCGACAGTTTGTTATCGGACAGGGGCATATTGTTCAGGGTGTTGATCATCACCTGCATCTGGGTGGAATAAAAACGCGGGATCCGCTCTTTTTGATCGCTGTTGGCGCTGGTCCGGTAAAGGCCTTCGTAAATCCGGTCGGGCCAGGGCATCACTTCATAATTGGCAATGTTCGGATACAGCAGCTTGGCGGTAAAAGTAGCCTGGTAATTCTTCTTGTAATCGGCCCAGTCGCGCGGCCAGTCTTCAATGGGATCGGTCAGAAAGAACATCTTTCTGCCGGTGGGGGCCGTCATCGATTCCATGGAGCCATATTCCAGGAAAGCATTCTCAAAAACCCGCTCCTTTCTGATGCCGTTAAAGTAATTTGGCTCCCGGGAAGTTCCGGTCCACACCTGCGCAATATATCCGTCTACGCAGGGCAGCGACGCCAGACTGGCCTCCGGACTCACGATACGCCATTGTGAATAATTGACCAGCGAATGGGTAGGAACATAGCAGCGAACATTCATCCCTTTGCTCTTTCCATATTCTTTAGCATAGGTAAAACACTCGTTCAGAGCCCGGTAATAAAGATGGTATTTCAGCTTATTGGACAGCCAGGTGTTTTCGGGCGACTCATGTTGCGGGCGCCAGTCAAAACCATAGTAAGCCTTCCACTCCCGTTTAAACGCTTCACTGTAACCGGCACGCGCCCAAAACTCGGGTTCTTCCAGGTAAATGGCATCGATACCTGCATCGATGACCCGCTTAATCCGGGTTTCTTTCATGTATTTGATAAAGTTTTCGGAAGGAACAATATAGGGGACCATATGTCCGTGCCAGATGGTGTCACCTTTTTGGGTAACCTGCCCTTCGTCCAGATGGGGCTTGCCATCCCACTTGCCGGTAAAATAGTCCTGATAACCACCCCAGGCAATGCCCGTCATAAAGTGGGTTCTGTACCCCCGGTCGCGCCACGACTGAACCCGTTGCTCAAAGGTCATACCGGGACT
>JBFXKJ010000333.1:0-4101 GCA_050173895.1 Mangrovibacterium sp.
CGGAAGTCCGCCCACGTTGTGATGTGACTTGATTGTGGCTGAGGGGCCATTGACCGACACGGATTCAATGACATCGGGATAAATGGTACCCTGGGCCAACCATTTCACATCTTTTATTTTATGGGCCTCCGCATCAAATACTTCAATAAAGTTACGTCCAATAATTTTCCGTTTTCTTTCCGGATCGGTCACCCCCTTCAGGTCGCTCCAGAATTTTTCCCGCGCATCTACCCCGATCACGTTCAGGCCCATATCCTGATAGGAGTCGAGTACCTTTTGAAACTCATTTTTGCGCAGCAAGCCGTTGTCAACAAAAATGCAGGTCAGGTTTTTGCCGATGGCCCGGTGAAGCAGCACACCGGCTACGGAAGAGTCAACTCCTCCCGACAATCCTAAAACAACTTTATCATTTCCCAGCTTCTGCTTCAGTGTTGCGACCGTTGTTTCAATAAACGAGTCGGCTGTCCAGTTCTGGCTGCATCCGCATATATCGACCGTAAAATTCTTCAGCAACCGGCTTCCTTCAGTCGTATGATAGACCTCCGGATGAAACTGGATCGCATAAGTGGGCTCACCTTCTATTTTATAAGCTGCATTGGCGACATCACCGGTAGAAGCGATCACGCGGTAATTCGAAGGCAGCCGTTCAATTGTGTCGCCATGCGACATCCACACCTGGGTATGCAGGTTCATTTCCCGAAACAGTTCGCATCCCTGGTCTACAAACTCCAGGTTTGCCCTTCCGTACTCCCTCGAGTTGGAAGGAAGAACTTCCCCACCGTAAAAGTGAGCAAGATATTGTGCACCGTAGCAGACCCCCAACACGGGTATTTTTCCCTTGATCGCCGACAGATCCGGAATTGGCGCATTTTTGTCTCTCACGGAAAAAGGGCTTCCGCTCATAATCACCCCTTTAACGCTTTCGTCGATCGCCGGAAAATGGTTAAAAGGGTGGATTTCACAATAGATGTTCAGTTCCCGCACGCGTCGCCCGATGAGCTGGGTATACTGAGAGCCAAAGTCCAGTATCAGAATTTTTTCTTGCATGGAGTCTTTTTTTGATGCGGCAAAGATAGGAAAATATGATTGTTTTTGTAATTTCTGGCGATCTTTGCAGACCATATATCTATATAAAAAATAAAAAGAACGAAAATGCATAAACCGTTTTATCTAACGGCGACCGCGATGTTGTGCCTGTCGGTTGCCTGTACCCGAATACCACAGCAGCCGCGGGCTATCGAGCTTTCAGATATGGATACGACCCTTGCTCCGGGCGTCGATTTTGATGCCTACGCCAACTCCGGCTGGAAGAAAAAGAATGCTTTGCCGGCCGACAAAGGGCGGTTTGGGACATTCGATAAGCTGGACGACCAGGCCATGGAACAGGTCAATACCTTGTTTGAAGAGATTTCGAACGGGCAATATCCGGAAGGAAGCATCGAGAGAAAGATAGCGGCTTTTTACGCCAGCGGGATGGACACGGCAGCGCTGGAAAGCGCAGGTCTGACTCCCTTAAAACCCTATCTGGATCAGGCAGAGACAATAAAAAACACAGCGGAGCTTCAGAAAACCGTGGCCCAATGGCACCGAATGGGGATAAACCCTCTTTTTTACATCTATGCCGACGCCGATCAGAAAAATTCCCTTCAGGTCATTGCCTACCTCAACCAGGGGGGATTGGGAATGCCTGACCGGGATTATTATTTGAACGAGGATGCCCGGTCGAAAGGAATTCAGGAAAAATACATCGGATTTGCGGAGGGGATTTTTCGACTAATGGGTGATCCGGAGAGCCTGGCCAAAGAAAATGCGCAGACGGTGTATGCCATTGAAAAAAAGCTGGCCACCGCATCGATGAGCCTGCTCGACCAGCGCGATCCCTACAAAACCTATCATAAAATGACGCTGAAGGATTTGTCCGAAATAGCGCCGGCCATTGACTGGGACGCATATTTCCGGGAAACGGGGATCAATGATCCGGGAGAACTGATCGTCTCACAGCCGGAATTTTTCGCCGCCCTGAGTTCGATGATGAAAACCGAGCCGCTGGAATCCTGGAAAACCTATCTGAAATGGCAGCTCGTATCGCGGATGTCTTCTTATTTATCCGGGCCTTATGCGGAGCTCAGCTTCGGGTTTTACGGAAGGACGCTGAGTGGACAACAGGCGCAACGGCCGCGTTGGAAAAGAGTGCAGGATGTCACAGACGGCACCCTCAGCGAGGCCGTCGGACAAATGTACGTAAAGAAGTATTTCCCACCCGAAGCAAAGCAAAGGATGATTGATCTGGTCGAAAACCTGCGTACATCGCTCGGCGAAAGGATCCGTTCATTGGAGTGGATGAGCGAAACGACCAAACAAAAAGCCCGGGAAAAGCTGAACCGGATCGCAGTGAAAGTAGGTTATCCCGACAAATGGAGGGATTATTCGGCACTTGAGGTCACCTCCACCGGTTATGTGGCTAACATTCTGAACTCCGGAAAATTTGATTTTGACTGGATGATGCAAAAGATCAACAAGCCGGTTGACCGCTCACAGTGGTTAATGCCGCCTCAGATGGTGAACGCCTATTACAATCCCACAGGAAACGAAATTGTATTTCCCGCAGCAATCCTTCAGCCGCCTTTTTTCTATATGAACGGCGATGACGCGGTAAACTACGGTGCAATCGGAGTGGTGATCGGCCATGAGATGACACATGGCTTTGACGATCAGGGACGTCAGTACGATCTGAACGGAAATTTGAACGACTGGTGGACCGAAGAAGATGCCGGGCGATTCAACGAAAGGGCATCTGTTCTGGCCGCCCAGTATGATCAGTTCACGGTGCTGGACAGCATGAAAGCCAACGGGAAGCTGACCCTTGGTGAGAATATTGCCGATCTGGGCGGACTGAATATCGCTTTTCAGGCTTTGCAAAATGTCAAAACAGGAAAAGAAGAGCCAATCGACGGTTTAACTCCCGAACAGCGATTCTTCCTTTCCTATGCGCATATTTGGGCGCAAAACATCAGGGACGAAGAAATCGTGCGCAGAACCAAAACCGATGTTCACTCTCTTGGAAAATACCGGGTGAACGGACCGCTGCGAAATATGCCTGAATTTCATCAGGCTTTCGGCATTCGGGAAGGTGAGGCAATGTACCTGTCTGCAGACCGGCGCGCCGTGATCTGGTAAACAAAAATCAATCTATAGAAGGAAAAAAACCGTTGGGATCGCCAACGGTTTTTTTCTTTAAAGCTCACGTATCCAGATGTTTTTGAAGCTAACCGGATTCCCGTGATCCTGCAGGACCAGCGGTCCGCTTCCATGAGGCTGAACGCTGTATTCGGGAATACCGATATATTCGGTCGGCCCGCGAAGTTCCACATGATTCAGCACCAGCACACCATTATGAATCAATGTCACCGCAGGGCGGCTAAAGTAAGTGCCGTCTTCGCGAAAGCGCGGCGCTGTATAGATAATATCGTAAGTTTGCCATTCTCCCGGCGCCCTGCATGCATTCACCAGGGGCGCATACTGCTTGTAAATACTGCCTGCCTGCCCGTTTCGGTAGGTCCTGTTATTAAAGTTATCCAGCACCTGCACTTCGTAAACCCCCTGAAGAAAAATCCCGCTGTTGCCGCGCCCCTGGCTTTCACCGACCACTTCGGAAGGGGTCTTCCATTCGACATGCAACTGGAAATCATTAAATTGCCTTTTTGTTTTGATGATTCCTTTTCCTTTGACGACGGTTGCCACCCCATCCTGATAATTCCATTCCGGCTTTTCTCCCTTACCGTTGGTCCATTCCGTATCCAGCGAAATTCCTTCTCCCATCAGCCGGATG
Organism: Mangrovibacterium sp.; assembly: GCA_050173895.1. Lineage (GTDB taxonomy): Bacteria > Bacteroidota > Bacteroidia > Bacteroidales > Prolixibacteraceae > JBCFBK01. The sequence continues at coordinate 3,830 of JBFXKJ010000333.1, forward strand.
GCATCGGAAGGAGCTTCCTGGGGAGTGGCCCCAGGACTCACTACAGCGACCTCGGGATCCCAGATTTCTGTCATCGCAGGAACCATCTCCGGCATCTTTTCCTGGGCTGCAACAACGAAGCTGCAAAAGAACAGCAACATGAAAATTAATTGTCTCATTTGTGTAGTTGATTTAGTTTAATTTTAGAATATATCGTTTCCGAAAATAAGCCGTGACTTTATACTACAGGGCCAGTTCCTTCAGAAGCGATTCGATCCGTTCATCCGCAGTCT
>JBFXKJ010000334.1:0-4095 GCA_050173895.1 Mangrovibacterium sp.
TGGCAATCCTGACAGGCAAAGAGCATGACGATCTTCGGCACCTGGAGATCAGCAGCGAAACGGTCGATTTTGAAGCGGAAGTTGAACGCCCGGAGCTGGCTCTTTTCGGATTGCAGAGCGTGTCGCTGGCTGCCTCGTCCGAGCTGCTTAAAAAGCAAAGGAATCCGCAGATCTACGGCTTTGGACAGGCCGGATACGGACGCCCCGGGTTAAATATGCTCGATCCCGATTTTAATACCTATTACCTGGCAGGTGCAGGACTGAGCTGGCGGGTTTTCGACTGGAAGAACAACCGCCGTGAACGGGAGGTTATCCGGCTTCAGCAGGATGTCGTGCAGACCGAAAGGCAGCAGTTTGAACGGAATGTACAGATTGCGCTTGACCGGGAGAAAAAGAAAATAAATCAATTAACCGAGGTGCTCGAAAGTGACCGGGAGCTCATCGTCTTGCAGGAACAGATCACGAAAAGCTCAGCTTCAAAGCATGAAAACGGAACAATCACCACGTCAGATTACATTCAGGATGTGAATGCAGAGATGACCGCCAGGATCACTTTCGAAACCCATAAGGTCGAATTAGAGGCAGCAAAAATCAGTTATCAGAATATTAAGGGAAAATAAAATACAGAGAGATGAACGCAAAATACTTATTGGTACCGGGATTAGCGCTGCTGTTTTCATGCAGCAACAATGACGACGAATCGGATGCATTCGGAAATTTTGAAACAGAAGAAACGATCATTTCTTCGGAAACGGTCGGCAAGCTGGTCCACTTCCCTCTCGAATTGGGAGATCAGGTTCAGGCGGGCGATTTGCTGGCTGTGGTCGACACCACTCAGCTTAGTCTGCAGATCCGGCAGTTGGATGCCCAGGAGCAGGCCGTGGCAGCTAAGCGCGTCAATATCCGGGCACAAGCCGACGTGCTGAAAGCACAAATTGCCAATCTAAAGATCACGCAGGACCGGATCGTGCGCATGTTTGCAGATAAGGCGGCCACACAACAGCAACTGGACGACGTGAACGGCCAGATGCGGGTATTGGAAAAACAGTTGGAGAGTAACAATGCCCAAAACGTGTCGGTAGACCGCGAACTGGATGTGATCGGAGCCCAGCTGAATCTGGCAAAGGATAATCTTGCAAAAAGTTTTGTCCGGACGCTTACCCCCGGCACTGTTTTGGAAAAATATGTGGAACCCGGGGAGGTCGTTTCACCGGCAAAGGCTCTTGTCAAACTGGGCGACTTATCGGAGCTGGACCTTCGGGTCTATGTGAGCGGGGCGCAACTCCCGGAAATTAAGCTTGGGCAGGAAGTGGAAGTGTGGATCGATCAGGATGCGGACAATAACCGCAGCATGAAAGGAAAAGTCACATGGATTTCGTCAGAAGCTGAATTCACCCCTAAGATCATTCAAACCAAGGAAGAACGCGTAAAACTGGTTTATGCGGTGAAAGTAACGGTTAAAAATGACGGCAGCCTGAAGATCGGCATGCCCGGCGAAGTGAGGTTTTAAGCTTTTTGTCTCATGATTAAGATACAAAATATATCCAAATCATATCATGACGTCCAGGCGCTGAAGGACCTTTCCTTTGATGTGAACAAAGGTGAACTTTTCGGACTGATCGGCCCGGACGGCGCAGGAAAGACCACATTGATGCGCATCCTGATCACCCTGCTTAACCCGGATGAAGGGACGGGCTCCATGGCCGGATTCGATGTGGTGAAAGATTATAAAAAGATCAGAAAAATTGTTGGCTATATGCCCGGACGATTCTCGCTCTATCAGGACCTGACTGTGGCGGAAAACCTGAAATTTTTTGCTACCGTTTTTGGGACCACCGTGGAAGAGAATTACGATTTGATCAAAGATATTTATGTACAGATCGAGCCATTCAGGGATCGTCCTGCCGGAAAGCTGTCGGGGGGAATGAAACAAAAACTGGCGCTTTCGTGCGCACTGATCCACAAGCCTGAGATCCTGGTGCTGGATGAGCCCACAACCGGGGTGGATGCCGTCTCACGAAAGGAATTCTGGGAAATGCTAAAGAAGCTTCAGAAACAGGAGATCACAATCCTGGTTTCCACACCTTATATGGATGAGGCTGGTCTGTGCGACCGGGTGGCACTGATGCAAAAAGGTAAAATAATGGCTGTCAATTCTCCTTCAGGCATTGTCGCAGACTACGAAAGGCACTTGCTGGCGGTCCGTTCCGACAACATGTTCGGCTTGCTTCGAGACCTGAGAAACTGGGAAAAGACTGCTACAGCCTATTCATTCGGGGAGTTTATCCATTTTACCTCGGTCGGTGACCAGGTGGAAGCTGCAGAACTGGAAAGCCAGCTTCGGGAAAAGGAGCATAAAAACCTGCAGGTAAAGAAGATTACTCCAGGCATTGAAGACGTCTTTATGGAGCTGATGAGTAGTAGTTAGTCGTAAGACTGGAGAGAGGAAGTAGTAAGTCGTAAGACAGGAGAGAAGAAGCAGTAAGTAGTAAGTTGTGAATTTGGAAACAGGGACTATGGGAACAACGGTAATAAAGGTGAAGGATATGGTGAAAAAGTTCGGCTCGTTTGTGGCGAACGATCACTTAAACTTCGAAGTGTACGAGGGGGAGATATTTGGCTTTCTCGGGGCGAACGGAGCCGGCAAAACAACAGCGATGCGGATCCTTTGCGGACTGTCGGTGCCGACCTCGGGTGAGATTTCCGTGGGTGGCTTTGACATCTATACGCAAACCGAACAAATCAAACGCAACATCGGATACATGAGCCAGAAATTTTCACTCTATGAAGATTTGACCATTTCTGAGAATATCCGCTTCTACGGAGGAATCTACGGACTGCCGGTAAAGATCCGGAAGGAAAAGGAACAGACGCTGCTAAAGAAATTTCATCTCGAAGATCAGAAAAATCAGCTCATCGCCTCCCTGCCCCTGGGATGGAAACAGAAGCTTTCGTTTTCGATCGCCATGCTGCATGACCCCAAGATCGTTTTTCTGGATGAGCCGACCGGCGGAGTTGACCCGGTCACCCGCCGCCAGTTTTGGGACCTGATCTATGAGGCTGCCGCAGCCGGCAAGACCATCTTTGTGACAACACATTATATGGATGAAGCAGAATACTGCAACCGCGTTTCCATCATGGCCGACGGGAAAATTGCCGCGCTCGACACTCCCGACAAGCTTAAGGAACAGTTCGGTGCGGAGGATATGAACGGTGTGTTCTTAAAAATAGCGAGGAAGTAGTAAGCTATGAAACGATTTTTCGGATTTGTAAAAAAAGAATTCCTGCATATCTTCCGGGACGTGCGGACGATGGTGATCCTGTTTGGCATCCCGATTGCCCAACTTTTGTTGTTCGGAGCAGTCATCACGAATGAGATTAAGGATGTGCATATCGCCATCTATGATCAGTCCAAAGATGAAGTTACGCGTGAAATAACTGCGAAAATTTTATCGTCCGGTTATTTTTTGCTGGATCAGTACCTTGACAATACAGCCGATATTGAAGAGATTTTCAAAAAAGGCAAGGTGAAGGAAGTACTGGTCTTTGACCAAAAATTTGGCGAAACCTTGAAAAGAGAAGGAAAAGTGACGGCACAGGTCATAACAGACGCTTCCGATCCCAATCTGGGTAAGTTGCTGGCAAGCTACACCAAGGGGATCATTAATGACTACCTGATCAAAGAAAAGGGAGAGCTGAAGATGCCTGTGCAGGTGGTTACTGAAGTCAGGATGTATTACAACGAAGAATTGAAATCGGTCTACATGTTCGTCCCTGGAATTATGGCGATGATCCTGATGCTGATCTCTGCCATGATGACATCCATATCCATCACCCGCGAGAAGGAAATGGGGACAATGGAAATATTGCTTGTCTCGCCACTAAGGCCGGTACAGATAATTTTAGGGAAAGTGGCTCCATATCTGGCGCTTTCTGTAATCAACGCAGTGATCATTCTCCTCGTGGGGTATTTCGTATTTAGTGTCCCTGTTAACGGGAGTATTATTTTACTGATGCTTGAAAATATTATTTTTATTATGATGGCGCTTAGCCTTGGTATTTTGATTTCAACCATTGCAGAAACGCAAATCGTTG
>JBFXKJ010000335.1:0-4063 GCA_050173895.1 Mangrovibacterium sp.
GAATCGTTGGATATGTAAAAGGCAACCTGGCGATCGGTGTAATTCACCAGATGAATGATTTCCTGTGTCAGAGCGTAAAGATTTCCCCCAACCTGCGGCGACAACGGCAGATTGAACTGCATTCTTTTAGACAGGCTGCGATCCTTTTTCTGATTCGCATGAAAGGCCAACAGATCATTGATCGTACTGACGTTTATAACGTCCTCCAGATAGTCGAGGATCTTTTTTTCATCAGGCAGGCGGATTTCTTCGAGAAAGGTCTTCATGTCGGCATCATTTGCACGCGCATCCAAGCAGCAAGTCGTCATGATTCCTCCTCGCGCAACCATTTCAATCCCTTATGAATCTGGTAAAGATTGTTCCCAACAAGCAGCAAATAAAAAGCGCAGCCGCAAACAACCAGGTAGATACTGTCAGGCGGCTTTAGGATCAGAACGATCCAGACAAAAAAGACCGTTGCCGCAATTTTTGCAGGTACAAACAGGCGGAATCTCATGAGCAGCCGGACAACGGGATTCGCCTCGCAACCACCCATGGCCAGTATCCTGTTGGTCGTCATTACATCCAGGATGTTGAGGATAATTAGAACTATAGACAGCAATATTTCCATCGTACTAAACCTCTTTTTGACTGGAAAGAATGGACTGTAGCTTCACAAACGGTGATGATTTAGCCATTGGTGCCTTTGTTCCCGGATTGGCTCCGGCATTTATTCTGCTTTTTACCCGGAAATGCCTCAGGATCATCCATAAGCCGCCCAAGCCAAAGATGATGGAAAATGTCAGCAATGCGCCGCCCAAACTTTTTGGATTTGATATCGCGTCACTGGGTATTTTTAAAATTGACCTTATCAATTCCTTCACCACATCGGCGCCGCTTTCAACGACCTTCTGTCCCATTTCACCAGCAGGTGCGGTGAACTTTTCCGGTTGTGTTAAGAAAGCTGCGCACAAAGTGGCCACACTCATGCCCTTCCAGTTACGCTGGGCAAACTGAAAGAACCGGTCGCCGCCACGTTCAATAGCGTTAACCAGCGTTTTTTCACTGCCTTCACGCGCCGCCGCCTGGAAAAGGGGAGTGGCTTCCGGATTTCGCTTCAATATAGCCATTGCAGGATGGCCCATGCGGTTGGCTATTGTCAGGCTTTCTATCCCTGCTTTTTCGACAAGCTCTTCTGTAGCCGCTACGCCGAAACGATTTGCGGCGCGGACGCCCTCATCGCCGTATCGGGCTGCCCATTCCGCCGTATTGCCACCCACCGACTCGAAAACTCGTAGAATATCATCCCCATATTTCATCGCCAGCGACTCGGCCGCGGGACCGGTTTTCATAAAGAACTCAGCGCCACGTTCGCCGTTGCGCACCATCAAGTCTTTGGCAGCCGGGGAAAGTGTCTTTAAAAATGCTTCCGCGCCTTCCTCACCCAGCGACTGGATCAATCTTGTTGCGGCGCCCTCAGAATGGGAAGCCAGCGCGGCCAGCTCACGTGATTCGACCTTCAAAACGATACGTCCCAAGGCTTTGCCTACGCCTGTATAGACATTAGCGTGAGCAAATCCTATTCCCAGCAGCAAAATGGTAACAATGACCATAATCGTTATCTTCTTTTCAGTGTTGATTTTGTTCATATGCCCTCCTTTTTAATGGTAATTGCTGATTTGTTCTTGTTGTGTGACTGCCGCCATTGTTATCGGCTGCTGCAGTTCCCTTGCGATGTTGTGTAGTGGCAAAGCCTGTGCGGACGCTGCTTTCTCGATGAAGTCATGCCCCAAAAGCATTGTTTGAACCTGATCAAGCTGCTGATTCAGTTCCTGCACCAGGCGAGGTTTGACATAATATTCATCCACACCCTTTTCAACCATATAGCCACCGGCAAAGCCGATGACCCAGCCAATGGGACCGCTGCCGATCCGCACTATCTTGCTTCCGGCTTTGATGGTAATTTGTTTGCCCAACCGTTGGACAAATTTGTCGGCCGCAAAAGATACCAGGAGCATTGAACCGATAAAACTTGTCATTCCCATCGCATTACCAGCGATGACGGGGTTGCAGATATTAGCTGAAGCGACAGACAGGAATTTCACCGGAGGAATCTGCATCCGTACCGGTTCTTCGAAACCGGCCAGCAGGCCGGCAAATCTGTTTTCATAGCGCATGGCAATGGCTTCCGCCTTAATCCCCGATTCCTGGGATAAGTTGACAGCCACCTGATTCAGGCGATTTTCAATCATTACGCGTGAAAGCAGTCTCTTTTCGGCAGCCGCGACAAGAACTTCTTCGAGGTTATCATTCCACAAGGCTTTTGCCATATCCAACGTAGCTTCCCAACCGATTATCCATTCAGCATAATCAGGTACCCGGCCATGCGCTTCTTCTATCGTTTCATTAATCGTATTCCTCATGGCAATACGGACGGCTTGCTCATGGGCTGCGGCCGCCTCTTGAAATTCCAGTGCCGCATCACGCCGCATCACGTCGATTTCCATTAATGCTGCTTGCCGCAATCGTTCCAGTCTTTCCCCTTCAGTTTCCTGGCGGGGCATTTCCATATCAGTGGTTGTCGCGGAGCTCTCTCTGATTGACTTCTCAGTAAAAGTGCTTGATTTGATTGCTGTCTGGAAATAAAACACGACTGCCAGGATTACACTGATTACGATCATCATAAGACCGATAATCAGACGTGCGGAATGGCGGTTGCCATGTTTTGTATTTAAATTGTCAGTCATATTGAGGCCCCTTTATTTTCTTCCAGATAATGTCTGTTACTAACTCCTGATAACGTAAAAAATGCCCATCTGTTCGAAAACAATTTAACCACGCAAAAGCAATTCCCTGACCTTAATCCCTGATAAGTCGCAGCCACAGGTGGCGCGAGGCGCTATTCAGGACAAGACAACTGGCATCGCCTAGGTAAATATTGAATTAATCACTATCATCATCGTAATAGCAACCGTCAGAATCCCACTCACCACATCCGCCATGAACACGCTGCGGATTTATTGGTTTGGTATCCTTTTTACTATCAATTTTATAATACAGCCAAAAAACACCGACGACCGCGGCAGTTATTAAAATATTTGTCCATCCTATGAACGTGCCAGCCAATAAAGCAATGGCGCCAATTCCTAAATACTGTGCATTCATACGGCCCTCCTTTTAAAACATACCGGCTTCAATGATTGACCGGTTTGTCTTTTAATAACGCCTCAAATTTCCATTTGTTCGAAAATATTTTTATCCATCAGTCCCTTTCACAGGATATTAACGTTGCTTGCAGATATTTATTCGATAATTTGCATTGTTATTTGAAATGGTTTATATGACTAGCGAATTTAGACTTGCCATGAAATGATGATCAAAATTCATGATTTCTTCGGGAGAAGCATAATGAAGAAATACAATGCAGAAAAGGATAAATCAAAAAAACACAGAAGACCTGATTTAAAAGACGACGATGAGTTTGAGCTTCAATCAGAAGCAGAAGACAGCATAATTACAGATCAAGACCTTATCGGTTCGATTTATTCCATAAAGGATGATATTTGGAATTTTCGGTATTCAGGTCGAGAAGGTCACCCAGGCGCCTGCCTGAATGCCACAGAAGCGCTCAATATAGCCTCCCTCGTTCATGGCACAGATGCAAATTCAAATATTGCTAAGTACCGTCACAAAATTTCGTACATTGTTGAGCCCGATTCTCAGAATGGTTTAACGAAAACGACAGCATTCATCCTTGAGCTTTGTCACATACGTCGTCGGAAACTCCTTTTGTATCACATTGACCGCAAAATCGGCTGCCTCGATGAAGAAAATTTGGCTGCGATTAGGGATCGCATAGCACAAAGCCACCCCGATCCATGGGAGGTCGATTCATGAGCACCCCCCTGACAAGGCATATTAAAACATTCCCTTCGAACGACGCCGCGACATTAGAAATTCTTGAGATCATTGGAAGAGTCCTGAAAAGCAAAATGCGAGAGCGCAATATCTGGGAGTATCCCCCGAGTTTCCTCGGTTATCCGGACCACGCGAACTGGAACAACGAAAAGGCGTTTTTCGATAT
>JBFXKJ010000336.1:0-4059 GCA_050173895.1 Mangrovibacterium sp.
TTTTATGGGTTAATACTGTTTTTTAATACGTGCTCAGTGAGTCTAGCGAAATCCTCTGATACCTCCTGCGATCAGTGACAAAAGGAGTAAAACAACGAAGATAAAGAAGATCACTTTGGCTATTTCCGCTGCGCCTGCAGCGATGCCTCCGAAGCCGAACAATGCAGCGACAAGGGCAACAAGAAAAAAGATCAGGGCTAATCGTAGCATAATATATCTGTTTTAAAGTTAAAATTTCAGTCCGGCCGATAACATGATCGTTGAGTTCTTCGCATCCCCGAGAATGTCACGGGCCAACTGATCGTCTTTTGCGACGGGATTAAGACCCAGGTTATAGTTCACACCAAGGATCAAGGGGTCCAGGTCGAATCCGATCCCTACGGTAAGACCGTAGTCAAATTTATTGAACTGGTCGCGGTCGAGTTCGTCGGTGCCGTCAACCTCGATCCCGTCAAAAATGTCCGCATCGTTGTCGATATCTGCCGCTACCAGGTAACTCACATAGGGGCCAAATTGTAAATCGATGTAGTCGGAGAAATTCAGGACCAGTTTGACTGGCAGGTCGATATAATGCAGATTAAATTTTGAACTTCCATCGGCGATGGCGCTTTCATCATAGTCTATTTTAATGCCTTTGAGCGAGTACAGTAATTCAGGTTGCAGGGCAACCAGTTCACTGATCTCCATCTTGCTGAAAAATCCGGCGTGAAAGCCGATTTTCATGTTGTCGTCATAGTCACCGTCGTCCGAAGCCAGACTGGAAAGATTTAATCCGCCTTTAATTCCCGAGTATGCTGTCTGAGCCGTTGCAGATAGTGAGGCCAGAAAGAACATCACAAGGGACAGGGTCAGGAAACGCTTCATATTCATCATTTTTTTGGTTACATGACAGTTCCCGTATAACTATGCCATGTTGTCCTTTGATCAGAAGCGTATGCGGTAATTTATTGTTTTTCAATGGGGTAGTGTAAAAGAAAGGACTTGATTGCCGGATCCGGCCGTCTGGATTTATGGATAAAATCATCCACAAAGTGAGGCTTTCGGTCTACATGGACGGGCCCCTGCCCCGGCCTCTTGAGTTAAGCTTAAAAATCACATCGAAGCCGCTGTCGGTGGAGGAGCTGTTCAGCTGAAAGAACAGGAACCTGAATAATTCGTATTCCAGCCTGACTTCATAAGTGGCCCGTTCGTCGCGGTCGCTTTTTTCCCCGACGCGTTGCTCGTAACTCATAAATATATTGTTGGTGATGTACTTTCCAACGACAATGGTGGTATTCTCGAAACCTGCGTCACTTTTTATTTCCAGGTAATCCATGTTGAGCTTTTGTCCGAGGAAGTCGGACAGCTGTGAGGAGATGAGTGAGGCGGCAGCTTTTCCGGCTATTGTTCCTCCTCCGGAACCGGCGACATTGGCCTGCTGGTCGGCTGTCAGCTCGTTCATTCCGCGGCCAAACAGGATGTAGGAAAGCGCGTCTCCCTCGTTGATCGAATCACCTGCCATTGAAAAGCTCACTTTCGGCGATTCGGCTGTTCCCCGCACATGCACCGTGAGATTCTGGTCGATGGTTCCGGAAGCCCGGAACCCATATGAGGCGGTGATATCGAGCTGCGGCTTGATTTCTTCTCCTCCCTGGAAGCGGACACTCCCCTGATCAATTACAAAGGTCTTTCCCAGCAGGTCGTATTGTCCGCGGACGACGTCGACTATGCCAAAAAGCTCGAAAAAATCCTTGTTTTTTCTCAATTCCAGATCTCCCGAAAGCTCAATGTGCATGTCATCGCTTTTGATCCAGGTATTGCGTGGGATGTTCAGTTTTATTTTCCCGGTAACATTGTCCAGGTAGTTCGGTGCCGTGCTGTCTTTTTCCGCAATTTGTTTCCCGGCGCCGGGGTTTGCACCTGTATCATTGTTGCCCCTAATGGTGTCAGAGCGGGCGGTGAGGGTATCGCCGGTGAAAGTGAGGGTATCATTGCCGGCTTTCATTCTGTTCATCTCCCGGATCAAAATGGGTTCGGGAAGCTCATCACTGCTTACCTTTCCAAACATGCTCAGGACTGTGGGCAGGAAAATCTCCGATTGGGGAACTTTCAGGTTTCCGTCAAAAACTACTTTCCCTTTTTCTCCGCTGAGGTCGGCCCGGCCCGAAAGCTGCATGTTGAACTGGTCGTGATTGAAGGGATTAAACTTATTGAAATGAAGGTTGATTGCCGACTTTTTCACGTCGCCTTTGTAAAAGACCGAATTGAAGTCCATCTGTCCGGTCCCGGTCATGCGCCCGTCGGTGGAGCGGATGAAGAGCGTGTCGAGAGCGATTTTTTCGGCTAAGAAATTCACGGCAAAGTCGATCGTCTGATAGTCAATGCCGTACTTGTTCATTTTAAATGAGCCTTGTTTCATGGCGATACGCCCTTTTGGATCCGGCGACTCAACGGTTCCGTCGAGGGTCACTTTCCCGTTGATCAGCCCTTTCACTTCGTCGGCCATGATGAACGCGTTGAGCACGGCAAACGGGAACCGTTGCACCTCCAATTGTGCATTGATCCGGTCTTTTGGATTGAAGGTGGCTTGCATGCTGTCGAGTTTCAACTTCAACGGTACATGCCCTGAAAAAACAATTTTCCCGCTGTCGCGGGGAATAACGGTGGCAGACAGGTTCATCCGGTTGTTGGTGTAATCGAAGCGGCCTTCCGTTTTTTTCATTGGATACTCATTTAAGACTGCCTTCTGAAGGTTGAAATCGCCTTTTAACTGAGGTGACGAAGCTGTCCCGTTCATCTTTGCATTCAGGTTCAGGAAGCCGGAGGCATCCATGTTCAGCCGGAAAGCTTCAGCCAGTTTAGAGAGATCGAGATTGGCAATCTCCAGCCTGAAATCTTCTTCGCCCTGCCGGCTGATTATTCCGTTGGCGAGTACGAACTGGGAGCTGTCGGTTTGTCCCGATGCCATTCTGAAGTTGTCGATCCGATAGGCAAGCGAATCCACCTCAATGCGTGCAGGAGGTTGGCGGAGCGCCCACTGCTGTTCCCGGTAATGAATTATCCATTCGTTCAGGATCAGCCGCAATGTTTTCCCGGGGACGATCCATGTGTTTAGCCGGCTGTCCAGATCTTTGTTCCGGACTCTGGTATCGAGAAGGATCGAATCGGGGCGGCCTTCGATCTGCGCCGTGATGGAATCGAATACATAGGTTTTATTTCCGGGTTTGCTGGCTTTCAGCTTTGCCGATACGACTGTATCGTTTTTTGTAAGCAGCGTTTGCGCATCCAGTTGAAGGCTCTCCAGAAAGAAATCTTTGTAGCCGGACCGGTTGAGACGGAGGGAGGTGAGGAGGTGCAGCGAATCCTTTTCTCCGGTGAGATGTGCACGGATCTGCCCGCTGCTTGTCAGGCTGTCGATGGGCAGAAAAGCAGAAAATTCGCTGATGCTGTCGAAGCGTGCAGACAAGTGCAGGTCGGAAGCCGAGCGAAGGCTGTATATGCCTGATGCACCCAGAAGCAAACTTCCTGCCTGGAGCCGGAGTGAATCCAGATCAATCTGTTGGTTATGGTAGTTCAGATTGGCAAAAAGGGTATCCAGACGGACCTGTGCAATGGTGGAAGGCATCATCCGGATGGCAGCCCTGGCCTGCAGGCTGTTCGGATCAAAGTCGCGGCCGGTTATCTTCGCCTGCAGGTTAATATCCGACCGGAGCGAGTCTGCGCCTGTGAACTGGGCGATATTTAGATTCCGGGTGGTCAGCAAGAGCCGGTACTCCGGATGATCACCGCTAAGGCCGCGAATCGTCGGATGGATAATGAAAGCGCCGAAATTTCCTTTTCCCCGGGCCTGGCCACCCAGATTCCCCTGGTCTATCCGGAGGTTCAGGTCCAGTTCGTCGACCGGGTAATCCACGATCCTGCTTTCTGTGAAACGGGCCTGCAGGCTCGCAACAGCTTTCTTCCAGTCCGTCCCGGTTCCGTTTAGGACCAGACGACCGTTTATCAGGTATTTCAGCTCGGGCTGCCCGAGCCAGTGGGATAAATCGACATGGGTCAACTTGCCTTTGAGGCGATAGCTCA
>JBFXKJ010000337.1:0-4025 GCA_050173895.1 Mangrovibacterium sp.
GTTACCATTCAGTTCTCCTATGTGGGCTATAAAACGGTTGAGCAGATCGCCGAATCAGCCACGCTGAATGTAAAGTTGCAGGAAGACCTTGCACAGCTCGATGAAGTGGTGGTGATCGGCTACGGCCAGGTTAAAAAAGGAGATGCGACCGGATCGGTAACTGCGGTCAGTTCCGAAGATTTCAATAAAGGAGCGATCACTTCCCCCCAGGATCTGATGGTTGGGAAAAGCGCCGGTGTGGTCATTACCACCTCGGGTGGCGCTCCCGGGAGCGGCTCAACAATCCGTATTCGCGGTGGTTCTTCTCTGAATGCGTCGAACGATCCCCTGATTATAATAGACGGCGTTCCGCTCGATAATAACACGATCTCCGGAAGCAGTAATTTCCTTTCGTTCGTGAATCCTAACGACATTGAGACATTTACCGTACTGAAAGACGCATCTGCCACTGCAATCTACGGATCACGCGCCTCCAACGGGGTTATCCTCATTACGACCAAAAAAGGCAAGATGGGTAGTCCGCTGCGGATCAGTTACGACGGGAATACCTCCGTATCCAATGCAATCGAATACCTGGATGTATACTCAGGCGATGAACTCAGGCAAATCGCCCTCGATCATGTCGATCTGTTTGGTGTCGACAACCTGAAAAAGCTTGGAAGTGAGAATACAAACTGGCAGGACGAGATTTTCCGGACAGCCATTTCGCACGATCATAACCTTAGTCTTTCCGGCGCATATAAGACGCTGCCGTACCGGGTTTCTCTGGGCTATACCGATCAGAACGGGATCATGAAAAATACGGATATGCGGCGAATGACCGCCTCAGTCAGTCTGGATCCCAGCTTTTTTGAAGGTGCACTGAAAGTCAATGCCAACCTGAAAGGAATGAACACTGACCATAATTACGGAGAAGCCGGAGCATTGGGTTCGGCCGTTAACATGGATCCCACTCAACCGGTGTGGGACGGCAACCCCGATTCGGGCGGCTACTTCCAGTGGGAAAATTACGGTGCCGGCCTGGGAACAGTCAATCCTGTTGAGCAACTCATGGAGGCTGACAATAAATCGAATGTAAAAAGACTGATCGGGAGTCTTCAACTGAACTACAAGATTCCTTTTATTGCCGGAATGAACGCCAATTTAAACCTGGCAGGCGATTACACCAAAAGCGACGGGCACAACAACCGCCCCACCAGCTCTCCATCCATCCTGACAACGCCACTTTGGGGTAAATTAAGTGATTATGGAGGTAAAAATTACAATTATCTGCTCGACTTTTATATGAATTACAACCGGGAGCTGACAGAAATAAAAAGCCGCATAGACCTTACGGCCGGTTATTCCTGGCAATACTTCAAGCGGAAAGGATATACCTGGACCCGCGGAATCGAGGATGCTTCCCACCCTTATCAGGAAACCGAAAATTCCTCTTTCTATACGGAGAACTACCTCATCTCATTCTTTGGCAGGCTGAATTACACACTTATGGAAAGATATCTGCTGACCTTCACGCTTCGCGATGACGGATCATCCAGATTCCTGAAGGGCAACCGCTGGGGGCTTTTCCCGTCAGTAGCCCTGGCCTGGAAACTAAAAGAAGAAGGTTTTCTAAGGAACAGCGATATCATTTCCGACCTTAAATTGCGATTAGGTTACGGACAGACCGGACAACAGGACATCGTCGGAAACGACTATCCGGCTCAGGCAAGCTATATCCTCTCATCGCCCGGCTCCTATTACCAGATCGGCGGCCAGTTTATTCCAACTTTGCGCCCCAATGCTTACGATCCCGATATTAAATGGGAAACGACCACTACCTATAACATAGGCCTTGACTTCGGATTCCTTAAAAACCGCATTGCCGGTTCGGTCGATGTCTATCAGCGGAAAACCGAGGACCTGCTCAATACGGTGACCATTCCCAGCGGAAGTAATTTCTCCAATACCCTGACCACAAACGTCGGCAGCCTTGAAAATAAGGGCGTTGAGGTATCCCTGAATTTGGTTCCGCTCTCCACGAAAGACATGTCGCTGGACCTCGGTTTAAATTTAACTTACAATAAAAACGAAATTACAAAACTCCTGCTCAACGATGACCCGGATTATATAGGCATTTTGTACGGCGATGGCATGACCGGCCAGAAACAGGTCACCCGCGTAGGGCACCCTGCTTATTCCTTCTTCATGAACAAGCAGGTTTACGATCAGAATGGCATGCCTGTGGAAGGACTGTACGTTGACCTCTCCGGTAAGGGGGGCACTGTAAATGGTGACAACGAAGACAAATACATCTATAAGAATCCGGCCCCGGATTTTCTGCTTGGCTTCTCCACACGATTCACTTATAAGAACTTTGACCTTTCTGCATCAGCCCGGGCCAGTATCGGAAATTACGTCTACAACCAGGTGGCGGCAGGGGCTTCTTATGACCAGATGTGGCAAATCGGTTACTGGAAAAATTTCACCCGCCAACTGAATAACACACAGTTTGTAAAGCGGCAGTTTACAAGCGACTATTTTGTCGAGAATGCTTCCTTCTTTAAACTCGACAACGTAAGCGCCGGTTACCGATTCGAACATCTGACTGACAAACTGAGCGCCCGGGTAAGTTTCACCGTTCAAAATGTACTTACCATAACGAAATACAACGGCATGGATCCGGAAGTCTCCGGAGGAATCGATAATAATTTTTATCCCAGACCCCGCATCTTTACACTGGGTGTGAACCTAACCTATTAACTTATAACAATGAAAAATATGAATAAATTTATCATAACAGGCATCATCCTTTCAGCATGGATCGTTACATCCTGCCTGGACGATCTGAATGTAACCCCGAAAGATCCCGATACGATCATGGCTGACAACCTGGACGATGATCCTGCATATATGAAACAGGCGTTGGCAAAAATTTATGCCAGCTTTATCATATCGGGCCA
Organism: Mangrovibacterium sp.; assembly: GCA_050173895.1. Lineage (GTDB taxonomy): Bacteria > Bacteroidota > Bacteroidia > Bacteroidales > Prolixibacteraceae > JBCFBK01. The sequence goes on from JBFXKJ010000337.1 coordinate 2,943, forward strand.
GGGACCTAACGGAGGCGACGATATCACCGCCTCAGATCCCAATTTCTTCACGACCATGCGTGCACTCTGGAATTGCCAGGAGATCACAACCGACGAGGCCATTTGCGGCTGGGGAGATATCGGTATTGCCGATCTGAACACGCAGACCTGGAGCCCGACCAATCCCTTCCTCACGGCACTTTATCAACGTCTGAGCCTGAGCGTCACCTACGCCAACGAGTTCATCAAGAACACCAGCGAAAGTGATGATCCGGATATTAAACGGTATAATGCTGAAGCGCGCTTTTTAAGAGCCCTCGCCTATTACTGGCATATGGATCTTTTTGGGAACCCGCCATTTACAACCGAAACCGACGGGGTCGGAAAATATTATCCAAAGCAAATCCAGCGGGCCGACCTTTTCCGGTACATCGTGTCGGAGTTGCACGCGATCGAAGATCAGTTAGGCGAACCCGGCTTCTCTTATCCACAAGCTGATAAGGCCGCTGCATGGATGCTGCTCGCCCGTGTTTATCTGAATGCTGAAGTCTATACCGGCACCGCGAAATGGGACAGTTGCAAGATCTATTGCGATAAGGTGATCGGCAGCGGACAATACTCGCTTGCTGAGAACTACCGTCAAAATTTCTCTGCCGACAATGACGGTCAACACAACCCGGAAATGATTTTTGCCTGGGAACAGGATGGTGTGAACACGCAGGGAGCCGTGGGAACTACCTTTATCATTCAGTCATCCAGCGATCCCACCTACATTCCGTCAGCAGTTTACCATGCCTTGCCAAGCAATCCCGACTGGAACGGCAACAGGGCCAGAAAGCAGTTCATGAACATCCTGGTTGATACCCTGGCTACTTACGGAAATGTACCTGTCCCAAAAACCGATCCTGAATTTTCCCAATGCAAGGACCAGCGGGTATATCTGAAAATGAAGAAGAGCATGAATATTCCGAGCGCATCCTCCAGCGGCGACTATGGGATCGGGGTATATAAATTCACTGCAAAGAACTCCGATGGTTCTCTTCCCGCCAATTACAATGAGGCATACGCCTGCACTGATTTCCCGGTTTTCAGGCTGGCTGACGC
>JBFXKJ010000338.1:0-3972 GCA_050173895.1 Mangrovibacterium sp.
GTAATGGTAAGTCCGTATGTTCCGGCGGGCATGCCGCGATACCGGATCAGACCGGCTGCGTTTGTTACAAAAGGAACATCGCCGACCGCCAGGGTATACCGTCCGGCAGGTTGATCGTCTCCGTCCCAAATGCCATTTGTGTTCAGGTCCTTATATAAGAGTATTTCCAGGGTATGGTTCCGGCCGGAGAATTTCAAGGGCGGAAGAACTGATGACATCCCTGTCTGCCGATCATTTTCGGCCAGATTATGCGAAGCGTATTCATACCGTGTAAAGTTGCTGAATATCTCCGACCCGGAGCCCAGGTTGAGCCGGATACCCGCATGAAAAATGAAGTTTGATCCGGTGATCGTCCCTTTTGTCCAGGTTAAACCCAGGTTAATTCTCGCCCGCTTGCGGAGAACTTGTTTGTTCCATTGCGGCGCGATATACAGATGATGGTAATTTTTCCCCGGTACCCCCGAGATGCCGCCGGCCATTTCGGCCAGGTGGAAGTAACCCGATTGCCAGGACGCCATCAGGTTGAAAGACTGGAACTGCCAGTTCAACCTGCTCCTGAAGTGAAAACGTTCTGTTCCGGATACCGGTGGAGGGGTCAGAAAGCCCGCAGTCGAAGAAACGGAAAATTGTTGCTCTGAAGGGAATCCGGAATAACTCACCAGCAGGCCCAGGTCGCACGCCCGAAGAACGGCAGGCAATCCTGTGAATCCTGAGGTAAAGAAGCTACTGGTTTCGCGGTTCCATTCGGGAAGAAACGAAAAAGAAAGATTGTTCTTCTGAAAAGATAGTCCGGTTGTGGCACGTGTGGAACCGTAATGGCGGGGAAAGCCGGTTTTTATACCGGGAAGCTGTTCGGGAGCGTATTGATATTGGTTAAAAGCCACCCAAGCCAGTCCGGATTTGCCTGTCCTGTAACTTAACCGCTGAAGCAAGTTCAATGCTCCCTGCCTCATTCCCGGATAATATGCCGTGCTAAAAAAGTTATTGCTGCTCAAAGATAACCGGCCTGAATTTCCCTGAAATGCAATTCCCCCCGCAATTCCTGTTCTGGGGCTAAATACCCCGGAAGTGGCGGTGCTGTGCCCTGCATTTGCGGTGACCGTCACCTTATTCCTTGTATTAATCTGAAAATCGAGTTCATTACTCCAGATCCGGCTCACCCGCTGTTCGTAAGGAGCTCTTTGCTGTAAAAAGCAGGAGTTCCACCCGAGCTGATTCCTGAAATGCTTAAAGTTGATCCAAAAGGTGGTGGCAGGCCGCCATGAACTTTCCGCATTAAACGAACTGAACAGACCATAAATCCCCTGAGCAATACCAGCTTCGAGCCGGTTGACACCGGCAGAGTCCGTTATGAATGCACTGAACCCTCTGCCGGAAATATTGTGTTCATAGTTTCGCGACAGATTGCCTGCTGTAATACCCCAAAGCGCCGGCGCTTTTTTGGTTGGCGAGTGTTCATATTCAAGATATGTGTTCCTGACCAGCAGGGAGTTGGCCGCATTGTTTTTCCAATGGGTCATATCCAGCCGGTAGTCCAGCACCCCTGTATTGAAAAGAATATTTCCGTTTGCGGCGAGGTTCCAGGTTTCTCCGGAAGTGAAAAGATATTGTCCTGTTACCGTAATTCTGCCGTTATAGCCTGATTGCTCCATTTCCTGAGCAAAAGATTGGCGGTAGTTACGCTGGGAAGTGCGCTGGGAGGTGCTGACAGAGACCCTCCCAAAAGGATCGCCGTTCGGGTACACTCCGTTGATATGAATTTGTTGCAGATTTTTATTGTAGAATGACCGTGGAACTTTTTTATTCAGGTGAATGACCGTATCGGCAAAAGGCGAAAGAGATACTTTTATTATGTCCTGCCACTGTTGAAGGGAAGACGACTGGAAAATAACCGAAACGGTCTGAGACGTATTACCCCTGTTTGTTAACCGGACGGGGATGTCGGCAGCGGGATCATCTTCTTGAAGAAGGATTACGGATTCCGGCAATGACAGAATTACTTTTCTGGTGGGAACTATTTTCAGATAGCAAACAGTACGCGCCGGCTTATGGCCGTCGGGAGACTTCAGCGTTGCCGTGACCGGATAAAGGTGCCCGGATGCCGCATTTTCCGGCACCCGGACACGGACAGGTATGTAGAGCGGGACATCTCCGCCAGGCAAAAGGCTGACCCGCTCTCTGGTGAAAAGTTCCAGTGCGCTGTCGACCGAAACTTCCACAAAACCATTTTGCAAAGGGAGCGTACGATTTTGAATTTTCAAAGTCAAAGCTACCATGGTCGTATTCGTGACAGGAATGGTATCCCGACTGAACGAGAGGGCAGTCTGAAATTGCTGTGCAGTAGCCTGTATGAATGGATCTGTCATAAGTAATAGGCCTAAAATCAGCGTATTTCTAAGGTTTTGAAAACGGCCCGCTGTGCATTTGTGTTTTGGCAACTTTGTTTCCCTGGCCATTTTTCATATGTATCCGAAAAAAAGTTTAAAAATCTCTTTTATTTCAGATTTTTATGGATCCGAAAGTTTGAAAATGTTGGTCGGTTTTAAACGTAGTGATATGATACAAATATTCAGGATGTTTTTAACACTCCGAATTACTCCGGTATTGACGGAATTGAGAATGCTTCCCGGGGAGGCCGGCTTTACGGATCCAGGAACAGGGACCGAACACTGGTTATCAGTTAATTGAATTTTATACTATAAATTTAGGGGACTATTTGATGATATTTGGTTGGAATCACCTTTAATTATCAAACATATTATATGAATGAGCAAACGTATCTTTTTGATGTGCGAAACGAATATATTGTTTCACTGCATCCCAAGGTAGCATGTAAGGAAATTATGCAAAACGGGAGAAACCAGCCCACTTAAAAAGCCGGATATTAAACGATATCCTATCTAAATTGTTTTAATTTTGCTTCTGCGCGTAGGGGTAACGAATGACAAATAATTGGACTATAATCTGGCAGGATTTTAAGAAAGGAAGCAACAGGGCTTTTGAGACGATCTATTATCAGCACATTGACGTATTGTACCGTTATGGCTCAAAGATCACTTCCGACAAAGATCTGGTGAAAGACTGCATTCAGCAGTTGTTTCTTGAGCTTTACACCTCGAAAGGGAAACTTACCGACCCGGAAAATCTTGAATTCTACCTGCTGAAGTCGCTGAAGCATATTCTTATGCGCAAAATCAGCATGGAAAAAAGAACAAGCCTGTCCGAAAACGACAAGGCCGGATTTCAGATTGAACCGGATGTCGAGAACAAGTGGATCACCAGCGAACAGGAACAATTAAAAATAGATCTTCTGAATGAAGCGCTTCAGTCGCTCGAGCCCGCTAAAAAGGAATTATTATTCCTGAAGTTTTATTCCGGACTGACTAACCAACAGATCGGTTCACTGACCGGCCAAAGACCGGAGACCGTGCAAAAACAGATTTACCGCATCCTGAAAACATTGCAGGTGACTTTTGTGGAGCGCTTCCTCGAATTTTTTCATATGTTTTTCATTTCAAATTAACTGCGTATAACTTTCGTACTAAACTTCATTACTTTTCAAAAAGACATCGACGTATGGAACTCGCCAATAAACATCGGTTCGGGCGTATGTCGTGGCTTCCATGTCTCGTTTCATATATGTTGTAGAGCATAGTTTTTTCTTGTCCGTTTTTTTATTCTCTTTTCACTGTTAGATGAAACCCGGGAACGGGAATCATTTTAACAGACAGAGATGAAACAAGGTAAGGACTATATCGACGATCCTGACTTCCTGAGGTGGGTTTTTCGCCCCGACGGGGAAGTGAGCCGCTCCTGGGAGCAATACCTGGAGGCTCATCCGGATGAAAAGCCGGCCATTTTAAAACTGAAGGAAGAGCTGAGCCGACTTAAGCTGAAAAACGAAGAACTTTCACCTGCCGGGAAAGAGATTTTTCTTGCGCAGATTGTCAGGCAAAGGAATGAAACACGCCT
>JBFXKJ010000339.1:0-3971 GCA_050173895.1 Mangrovibacterium sp.
GGACAAAAGACCACACTGGTTTTCGAAAAAATCGATTTTGATGTCGACCTCAATGAGTCATTTTTTTCAATCCAGAATGTGAAGAGGATCAGGTAAACCGCTAAAAGCCCTGATAAACAATGAATTATACTGAGATGAAAAACGGATCGTCAAAATCAGGAAAAATGCCTCACCGAAACACATTTAAGCGGTCAGCCCGTCAGCCATTCAATTCTTTGGTGCTTCTGAAGATCGCATGGCGGAATCTATGGCGGAATAAACGGCGGACGCTGATCACGGTGGCATCGATCTTTTTCGGGGTGCTGCTGAGTACTTTTATGACCTCCATGCAGGAGGGGACCTATTCCAAAATGATTGATAATGTAGTCGGGTTTTATTCCGGATATATCCAGATTCAAAATCCCGGCTACTGGGACAACAGGACCATCGATTATACCTTCACGCCCGGCGACACTTTAAACCGGATCCTGAGCGGCGATCCGGATATTACCTCTTTCGTCGCCCGCCTCGAGTCTTTCTCCCTGATGTCGTTTGGAAACAACACCAAAGGAGCGGCACTGATCGGCATCGATCCGGAAAAAGAGAACGAGATGACCCGGCTTTCGGGCTGGATTGCAGAAGGGTCCTATCTGAAGCCGGGCGATGATGGAATTATTCTGGCCATAAATCTCGCAAAAAACCTGAATGTATCAGTCAACGATACCCTGGTGCTGATTAGTCAGGGCTATCATGGAGCCAGCGCTGCCGGATTGTTCCCTGTCCGGGGTATCCTGAAATTCCCGGCACCGGCGATGAATAATCTGGGCGGCTATATCGATATTGATGCTGCCCGGGATTTTTTCTCCGTACCCGGAAAGAACACCTCACTTATACTGATGGTCAGAGACTATTCCCGGGTAAATCAAATAAAAAATAATCTGGCCCGTGCCATTGGAGACCGCTACAAACTTATGACCTGGGACGAAATGGATCCGCTCACCAAAAATATGATCGACGCCGACCGTTCAGGCGCTTATATTGCAAAAGGCATTCTGTATACCCTGATCGGCTTCGGGATTTTCGGCACCGTGATCATGATGATCGCCGAACGCCGAAAAGAAATGGGCGTGATGATCGCTGTCGGCATGCAGAAAGGCAAACTCGCAATGGTTCTCTTTTGTGAAACGATCCTGATGGGATTAACCGGCGTACTGGCAGGCTTTGCGGCCAGTCTTCCGCTGATCTGGTATCTGGTCGGGCATCCCGTCCCTTTGACAGGGGAAACAGCGAGGGCATACGAACAACTGGGTTTTGAAGCAGCCATGTATTTTTCAGCCCACTGGGTGATATTTGCAAGACAGTTGCTGATTGTCTTCACGCTCTCACTGATTGTGAGCATTTATCCGCTGACAAAAACATACCGGATAAAACTGACAAAAGCGTTGCATACGTAACATCCGTCATTCCGTTTCCGCTTCCGGGCGGCACATGAATAACGGTATTGAAAAAAAGAACAGACCTGACACGTTGAATTTTAATTCGCTGGCCCATGATCATTGCTGTTGCATGGAGAAATATCTGGAGAAACAAAACCCGAAGCCTGGTGATCCTGATCGCCGTCTGTCTGGGGTTGACCTCGGGGATCTTTTATATCGGATTTTATAATGGAATGGTCGATCAGCGCATCGAGGCAGCGATCAAAACCGAAGCATCCCACATTCAGATCCACCATCCTGGCTTTCTGGCCAATCCTGATAAGAAATTAATCATCCCGCGGGCCGACTCCGTGGCAGGAGTCATCAGACAGACCGACGGAGTGAAAGCGACCAGCAACCGGATTATCCTGAATACCATGATCCAGTCGCCGGTTACCGGCTCGGGTGTTAAAGTAACGGGTATTCTGCCCGATGCTGAAAAGCAGGTTACGAATGTAGCGTCCAAACTCATTGAGGGTTCCTGGTTTGAAGCGGCCAAACGAAACCCGGTTGTGATCGGGAAAAAGCTGGCGGATAAGCTTAAAGCGGAACTGAAGTCAAAGGTCGTGATCACGATGCAGGATATGGCAGGGAATATGACCGCCGGAGCGTTCCGGATTGAAGGGATCTTTGAAACATCAAACTCGACTTACGACGAAAACAACGTGTTCGTAAGGAGCAGCGACCTGTCGGCTATCCTGGGGATGCATGCAGGCGAGTGCCATGAGATTGCGGTACTGCTGTACCGGAACAGCAGTCTTGACGCAGCCGCCGCTATTCTCAAAGGCAAACTGCCGGATCTGGACGTAAAAACATGGAGAGAAACCATGCCCGAGGTGAGCCTGGTGGAAAGCAGCTTCGACATTAGCATGTTCATCATCATGCTAATTATCCTCTTAGCGCTGCTTTTCGGTATTATTAACACCATGCTGATGGCGGTGCTGGAACGGACCAAAGAGCTTGGAATGCTGATGGCTATTGGCATGAACAAAGCAAGGGTCTTTATGATGATCCTTGCTGAGACCGTTTTGCTTTCACTCACAGGTGGGCTTTGCGGAATCCTGCTGGGCTGGGCACTGATCGGCTGGTTCGGGCATGCCGGGATCGATCTGGGAGCCTGGTCTGCCGCTTATAAGTCGATGGGTTACGATACCCTGGTTTATACCCGGTTATCCCTTTCCGTGTCATTGCGGATCGCACTGATGGTGATCGGAACCGGCGTGGCGGCCTCCGTCTATCCGGCGCTGAAGGCACTCCGGCTCAGGCCGGCCGAAGCGATCCGGATCGACATGTAGAAGCCTGGGTCCTGTCTTGATTCCTGGTTCTTATGTCTTGTGTCTTAATTCTTGATTCTTAATTCTTGGTTCTTGATTCTTAATTCTTGATTCTTGGTTCTTATGTCCTGGTTCCTGGTTCTTATGTCTTGTGTCTTAATTCTTGGTTCTTGGTTCTTGGTTCTTATGTCTTAATTCTACAAAATTATGAATGTCATTGAAGTTAAAGATCTGAAAAAGGTGTACAACGAGTCGGAAGTAAAAGTAACCGCTCTGAACGGGATTGACCTGACCATCGCAGAAGGCGAATTTACGGCCATTGTGGGTCCGTCGGGTTCGGGAAAAACGACCTTTTTGAATATGCTCGGCGGGCTTGACTCGCCCACAGAGGGACAGGTGACAATTGGCGGAACCGGGATCAGCCGCCTGTCATCGTCACAATTGATCAGCTTTCGGCTTCATAACATCGGTTTTGTCTTTCAGGCCTACAACCTGATCCCGGTGCTCACCGCCCGGGAAAACGTGGAATTTATTATGCAACTGCAGGGCGTTGGCCGCAAAGAAAGGGAAGCAAGAGCAACGGAACTGCTTACCCGTGTCGGACTCGGCGAGCGCATTAACAGCCGTCCCTCCAGACTATCGGGAGGGCAGCAGCAACGGGTGGCGGTAGCCAGGGCGCTGGCTTCAAAACCTCAGTTTGTTCTGGCCGATGAACCCACCGCCAACCTCGATTCGGTATCAACAGAGAACCTGCTCAACATCATGGAAGAACTGAACAGGGAGGAACAAATCACCTTTGTGTTCAGTACACACGATCAACGCGTGGTACATAAAGCCAGGCGCGTCATCACGCTTGAAGATGGCAAAATCATCAGCGATGTCAGGAAAAGCTAGAAGATACGCTTTATCGCCGCCCCAACAATCCGGCCATAAGGAAGAGACGGTCATTCGCAGCGACAAGAGGCCGCGGTCGCCCGCAAAAACCGGGCGCCGGCAGTGGAGCGCCCGGCCGCGCATTGCCAGTGCAGGCCGGTTCCGCACCAATACAAAGGCAATCATGACCGTGGTGGCGATCCTTTTCCTTTTCACGCAAACCAGCCACGGGCAAAACAAACAACTGAGCTTAACGGGTTATGTAAAAGAGTTGTTCATGCTTTATCAACCGGAGCAAATACCACCGGGAACAGAGAAAAACATCCTGACCATTAACACCATCCATAACCGGATGAACCTGCACTGGTAC
>JBFXKJ010000340.1:0-3954 GCA_050173895.1 Mangrovibacterium sp.
TGGGTTTCAGGTGCACACGGGTGAGGCTGTTGTGCCCGCCGGCCCTGCGGTTTCCGCGACTTGGCGATTTGGGAACAGAATAGGTTCGTTCCGGTGAGTGGTAAACAATGCAAATTCCTTTTGGAATACGCAGGCTTACGCAGGCTCGTGTACAGTAGACACCGTTGTCGTTCAACACTTCCACCCAGTCGTTGTCTTTGACACCCATCTCAGCGGCATCTTCTTCATTGAGCCAGCAAGGTTCCATTCCGCGGGAGAGCGTAAGCATCCGCAACGTATCGCCATAAGTTGAATGAATGTGCCATTTACCATGGGGCGTCAGCACATTTAGTAGTTTAGCCGAACCGTCATTTACCGTTTTGCGCAGTTCGCCGTAAAGCTCAGGCTTTGGCGACGGCTTATAGGTGGGCAGGTTCTCACCAAACAGAATATATCCCTGATGATCGAGGTAAAAATGCTGTCGTCCGGTAAGGGTTCGCCAGGGAACCAGGTATTCAACGTTATAAGTAAAAGCTGAATAAGCCCTGCCGTTTTCTGTCAATCCCGACCAGACAGGTGAATTGAGCAGGCGGTTTGGTTGTGCCTGCAGATCCTTATAGGTATAAGAGGTATCGTTGTTCGTGGGCCGAAGCTGACTTAAATCAAGTCCCGTATTTTTCTCAGCATTCTGATAAGCCCGTTCGCTCAGCCTTCCATTGGTTAAGGATGAAAGCAGGAGCACTGCATCGATGGCTTCCACATCTTCCCTGATGGACGGATAGGTTTTTCCTTTAATGGTAGTAACCCGTTTCTCACTATTCAGTAACTTTTCGTAGTAGTCATCAACCTGGAAAGAAGTACCGTGTGCTCCCACTCCGCTTTTTACGTTGTCGCCCAGACTGATAAAACGGTCGTACAGCTGCGTGTAATCCCGGTCAACCGGAACTATATTGTGCATGGTTTTTCCCGGAACAGGTTCGCACTCCCCGGTAAACCAGTCTTTGATCTCGGTTTGGGAAATTTCGCCTTTTGAGTCATGTGCGATGGGAACATTTACAATATCAGGCTGTACCTCAGGCAAGTGCACTTTGGCCACCTGGCTGGTCACACGGGCAATTTCACGGAAAATCTCCCAGTCGGTTTTCGATTCCCAAACCGGCGGAATGGCGGCCGACAGCGGGTGGATGAACGAATGCATGTCGGTGCTGTTCAAATCGGCTTTTTCATACCAGGAAGCAGCCGGAAGGACGATGTCGGAATATAAGGCCGAAGTGTCCATCCTGAAATTAAGGTCCACCACCAGGTCCATTTTCCCCTGCGGCGCGTCTTCTTTCCATTCAATTTCCTTCACAAATTCTTTGGCCACCTCATCGGAGATCTCATTGTGGTGGGTACCTAAGTAATGTTTCAGAAAATACTCATGCCCTTTGGCGCTCGCCATTAATGCGTTTCCACGCCATATATACCAGACTCTCGGGAAATTTTCCTCCTCATCAGGCTGGTTCACCGAATATTTCAGTTCCCCTGATTTTAATTTTTCTATGATATAGTCCTGAACCTGTTTGGTGTCGTTTGCTCCGGCCTCCCGGGCCTCCCGGGCAATTTCGAAGGTATTCCTGTTGTATTGCGGAAAGAAGGGCATCCAGCCGTTCCGCACTGACCTGGCAATCAGGTCGGCAGAATGCCGGGAGGAAAAGTCGTTTTTGGGGACCGCATTGTAGTCGGCCTGGTTACCATCGTAGCGCCACTGGTCGGAATGAATGTAATGCCAGATGGGAGTCTGTTGGAACCGGGCCGGAATTTTCCAGTCCTTCCCCGACATGATGGTTCCCCAGGAATCCTGAGGAGCCAGTTTTTCCTGTCCCACGTAATGGTTCATGCCACCTCCGTTTACACCGATACAGCCCGTAAGCATAAGCGACATGGTGGCTGCCCGGTAAATCAGGTTGCTGTGGTACCAGTGGTTAACTCCGGCACCGATAATTACCATGCACTTACCGTTCGTAGCTTTGGCTGTATTGTACCATTCGCGAGCGAACCGGATAACGGTGTCGGCGCTGATCCCGGTGTAAATTTCCTGCCAGGCCGGTGTGTAAACCGCACCTGCATCATAATATCCGCCCGGAAAATCGCCTTCCAGTCCCCGCCCAATGCCGTATTGCGCCATGATTAAATCGTACACGGTTGTATATGTTATTTCCCCTTTTTCAGTTTGAAGGTAACGCACCGGAACTCCTCGTTTCAGGCTTTGTTTTTGATCGAAGCGGGTGAATTCAACCTGTAAAACTGCGTCGTGTTTACCGAGAAGACTAAGCAGCGGGCTGTACTCTTCACCGGTTTCACCATCTTTGTACTGCAGGTTCCAGTTCCCTTTTTGCTCCTGCCAGCGGTGTCCGGAGCTTCCCCTGGGACAAATGAATTCGCCGCTGTTTTCATCGATATTCAGGAACTTCCAGTCGCTGTTTTCAATGGATTGGTACTTTTTCAAAAGATTCGCTCTCAGCAGTCTTCCCGGCACATAGTTGCCACCTTCTTTGTTGATCTGCACCAGGAAAGGCGAATCGGTATATTTCTTTGTATAATCAATAAAGTACGGAACCTGCTGTTCTGCATGGGCTTCTTTCAGGATTACGTGGGTCACCGCCATCCAGAAAGCGCCATCCTGTCCGGCATGAACCGGCACCCACTGGTCGGCATACTTGGCTACCATGCTGAAATCGGGTGAAAAGACAACGGTTTTCGTTCCGTTATGCCGTGATTCGGAAAAGAAATGCACATCGGGCGTTCTGGTCATTCCCAGATTGGCACCCATAACCGCTACAAATTTGGCATTGTACCAGTCGGCGCTTTCACCCACGTCGGTTTGTTCGCCCCATATTTCGGGAAATGAATTAGGCAAATCGCAATACCAATCGTAAAAACTCAGGTTCACCCCTCCAAATAGTTGCAGAAACCGGGAGCCGGCAGCAAAGCTCATCATCGACATCGCCGGAATGGGTGAAAAACCAACTACCCGGTCGGGACCATATTTTTTAGCCGTATAAATATTGGCAGCACCGATGATCTCCAGGGCTTCGTCCCATGACAGCCGGCGCAGTCCGCCTTTTCCACGGGCTTTCTGGTAACGTTTGCGCTTTTCCGGGTCCTGCTGAATGGCTTGCCAGGCCAGCAGGGCGTCGCCGGTCTTCTCTTTTTCGGCCCTGAATAAGTCGATTAAAGCACCGCGAACCATGGGGTATTTTACACGTACCGGACTGTATAAATACCATGAGAAGGAGATCCCACGCTGGCAGCCCCGCGGCTCATAATGAGGCAGGCTGCTTTCCAGCAGAGGATAGTCGAGCGCCTGCGTTTCCCAAACTACAATTCCGTCTTTCACGTGGATATTCCAGCTGCAACCACCGGTACAGTTCACCCCATGGGTGCTGCGCACGGTTTTGTCGTGTTGCCAGCGGTTGCGGTAAAATTCTTCCCACTGTCTGGCTTTGGGAGAAATCATATCTTTAATCCAACTCATAAAATTTGGTTTATGTTTTAAGGAACTTTAATTTATCCGATCTTTACGACGGGAGCTTCCGATAATCGTAGAATACGTAAAGATGCACGAGCAGAAACAAGGCAAACACCAGACCTAACACAAGAAAGATCACTCCGCCTTTGAGAGGCTGCGCTCTTCCTGCGTACTGGTCATTCACAAACTGAAGCATGGCCGTGATGGCTTCCTTTTCATCAGCGGTCAGATTTTTATTGAGAAGTGCCCGGTTCATTGCAGGAAAAGGCGGATTAGTGAGAATAGCCTGAATCCCTGCCTCTCCCAAACGCCCATATGCCCCGGTTAAATCAAAACTCAGTTTGCCGCCGCCAAGAATGCTTTCGTCATTAATGAAGTGGCAGGCCATACACGAAGAAGCGCCATTCTTAAACTGTTCATATCCGTAAAATAAAGCGCTTCCTCTTTTTTGCTGCTCAGATGAA
>JBFXKJ010000341.1:0-3939 GCA_050173895.1 Mangrovibacterium sp.
AATTCCCAGGGGATCAGGAAAAGCGATTTCTCCGCCGGCAAGCAGCATTTGAAGCTTTGGTATTCCGTGAGTCAGCATACTCAGTCCGACACCGAGACGTAACAACAATAACCACAGATCGTCGACAAATCCAAAGGTCCCGGATTTAGTTAATTTTCCCATATTATCTTATCGGTTAAGGTGAATTGTTACCTTTTAAACGGGAAAATGCCAAAATAGTTTTTATTTCGCCTTCACTCTGTACATGCATCACCAGCAACCGAATGTTGTCCGGATAGCTCTTCCCGTCCACCCAGAGAAGAGGGTTACTTATTGAAATACAAGAGCTTTTAATTTAAATCTATTGCGAAACATCGATCTTCTCTGTAAATTTTATTACAAAATGAGATTTTTACTTACAAATTAATTTTGCTTTTAAAAATTAATTTATATTTTTGTCCCACATAGCACAGGAAAAATGAAACGAGCCATGAGAGCTATACCTCTCACACAGACGCATGATTATCCTGGCGAGTTCCATACGTTGATGTTCTAGCTATATGAGGATAAACTCAGTACGAGAATTATACTCGGTTGAATTGAAAAATAAACAGATGAAAAATTTGGCTATCATACTAAACGTGGTTATTCTCCTAGTCGTTGTCATTTCAGAGACGAAGTGAGGATGTTGCACGTTGGTATATCAGGTAGCCATTCTCACTTAAAGAGAATGGCTTTTTTTATTTTAAAAACGGAACGATGAGACATTACTCAACATATCATGCTGTCCTTATTCTGGTGGTGGTCCTTCCTGGTTTTTCCCGGAAAGGCTGATGATTGTTGAACAAATAGGATCTAAAAGCCTTTCTCCTAACCGGGAAGGGTTTTTTTTTAGACACAAAAACTAAAAAGAGATATGCAACACGAATTACGATCTGCAACGACGACCAGGGGCCGGAGGATGGCCGGTGCCCGGAGCCTGTGGAGAGCCAATGGGATGAAAGAGGAACAATTTGGAAAACCGCTCATTGCCATTGTCAATTCATTTACCCAGTTTGTACCGGGTCATGTCCATCTGCACGAAGTGGGGCAGCTGATCAAAAAAGAAATTGAAAAACAAGGTTGTTTTGCAGCCGAATTCAACACGATTGCGGTCGACGACGGGATTGCCATGGGGCACGACGGGATGCTGTATTCCCTGCCCTCGCGCGATATTATTGCCGACAGTGTGGAGTACATGTGCAATGCCCACATGGCTGATGCGATGGTTTGCATATCGAACTGTGACAAGATTACCCCGGGGATGATGATGGCAGCCATGCGGTTGAATATTCCGGTCATTTTTGTTTCCGGAGGCCCCATGGAAGCCGGGGTGGTGGACGGAAAGAAATATGACCTGGTTGACGCGATGGTATTAAGTGTGGACACGGATGTTGATGACGCCACACTTTTAAAGGTTGAGCAGAATGCGTGCCCCACCTGCGGAAGCTGCTCGGGTATGTTCACGGCCAATTCCATGAATTGCCTGGCTGAGGCGTTGGGCCTTGCCCTCCCCGGCAATGGAACCGTTGTTTCAACACATACCAGCCGGAAGCACCTCTTTGAAAAGGCAGCTTCACAGATCGTCCGGCTCACCTATTCCTATTACAGGGACGGGAATGAACAGGCGCTTCCGAGAAACATTGCCACAAAAGCCGCATTTCAAAATGCCATGAAGCTGGATATCGCCATGGGCGGTTCGACGAATACGGTTTTACATATACTGGCCATTGCACACGAAGCCGGTGTCAATTTTACCATGAGCGACATCAATGAACTTTCCAGGATTACACCCAACCTGTGCAAGATTGCACCCAACGGCACCTATCATGTACAGGACGTAAACCGGGCCGGAGGCATCCTGGGAATCCTGGCCGAACTGAACAGGGGCGGCCTGCTTGACACTTCTGTATCACGTGTCGACGGCCTCAGTCTGGGAGAAGCGATCAATAAGTATGATATTATGAGCCCTCTGGCAGAGGACGAAGACATCCATTTATACAGATCGGCGCCGGGCGGCTACCGCAACAGCGTGATGGGCTCGCAGGAAAGCTACTACCACAATTTTGATATGGATCGCGCGGGCGGATGTATCCATGATCTGCAGCATGCCTACAGCAAAGACGGGGGATTGGCTGTGCTTTACGGGAACATTGCGCAGGATGGGTGCATTGTAAAAACGGCAGGCGTTGATCCTTCAGTCTATAAATTCAAAGGGAGGGCCCGGGTGTTTGAATCGCAGGAAACGGCGGTGAACGGCATTTTAGGCGACGCTGTCCAGCCCGGTGATGTAGTCGTGATCCGGTATGAAGGGCCAAAAGGAGGGCCAGGCATGCAGGAAATGCTCTACCCCACCTCCTACCTGAAATCATTAAAACTCGATAAACTTTGCGCCCTGATCACCGATGGCCGTTTCTCGGGCGGTACCTCCGGACTGTCGATCGGGCATATCTCTCCCGAAGCCGCGGCCGGCGGCGCTATCGCTTTGCTGAAAGACGGTGACCCGATCGAAATTGATATCCCGGAAAGAAAGATCAACGCGTTGATCAGCGAAGAAGAGCTTGGCCGACGGAGAGCAGAGCAGGAAGCCCGGGGGAGCAATGCATGGACACCGGACGAACAGCGGCCGCGAAAAATAAGTAAAGCGTTAAAAGCATATGCGGGTATGGTATCGTCGGCCGACAAAGGTGCCGTTCGCTTAATTGATTAATTTTAAAAACTATTAAAATTCATTTATATGGTAACGAAGTCTATCACCGGATCGCAGGCGGTTATCCTCTCCCTGCTGGAAGAGGGAGTTGATACGATTTTTGGATATCCGGGAGGTGCCATCATGCCGATTTATGATGCCCTTTACGATTTTGACAAACATGTCACTCACATTCTCACCCGTCACGAACAAGGCGCCGTTCACGCCGCAGAAGGCTACGCCAAAGTGACAGGAAAAGCCGGCGTGTGTTTTGCCACCTCCGGACCGGGTGCAACCAACCTGATCACCGGCATTGCCGATGCGATGATCGACTCGGTTCCCCTGGTGTGTATCACCGGGCAGGTTGCTTCTCCGCTGCTGGGAACCGACGCCTTTCAGGAATCGGATGTCATAGGCATTTCTATGCCGGTCACCAAGTGGAACTACCAGATCACCTCAGCGGATGAAATTCCGGAAGCGATCGCCAAGGCCTTTTACATTGCCCAGTCGGGCCGGCCGGGACCAGTTCTGCTCGATATCGCCAAAGACGCCCAGGTTCAAAAAATCGATTCGTTCCACTATAAAAAGTGTGTCAAAATCCGCTCTTACATCCCCGAGCATCCGGTCGACCCGTTCCAGATCGAAGCCGCGGCAAAACTGATCGATGAAGCGAAAAAGCCCATTGTGCTTTTCGGTCAGGGGGTGATCATCGCCCAGGCTGAAGAAGAATTAAAAGCCTTCCTCGAAAAAACCGGCATCCCTGCTGCCTGGACCCTTCTGGGTCTTTCCGCCCTGCCTTCCGATCACCCGCTTAACGTGGGGATGCTGGGCATGCACGGCAACTACGGGCCGAATATCAAAACGAACGAAGCCGATCTGATCATTGCTGTTGGAATGCGTTTTGACGACCGCGTAACAGGAAAGGTCAGTACTTATGCCAATCACGCACGGATCATCCACCTGGAGATCGATGCGGCCGAAGTGAATAAAATCATTAAGGCCGACGTCGCAGTCCTGGGCAATGCAAAGAAATCGCTCCCCTTGCTGACCATGAATGTAAAACCCAACAGGCATGAGAGCTGGATCCGGGAATTCCGGGAATGCGATAAAATTGAAAATGAAAAGGTCATTTCAAAGGACCTGAATCCTCAAAAACCCGGACTGACCATGGGCGAAGTGGTTAAAATAGTCTCGGAGAAGACCAGCCATGGTGCGGTTCTGGTCACCGACGT
>JBFXKJ010000342.1:0-3925 GCA_050173895.1 Mangrovibacterium sp.
TACTGCTTCCACCTGGGCGTTCCTGTAGTCGACCGAGACCTTCTTGTTAGCCGGGATCTGATCAGTTTTATAGAAAAAGTCGAAATCAGATTGCTCCCGGATCGCTCTGAAAACTTCTTCCAGGCTTGCATTATCAAGTTTCAGATTGATTTTTGCCTGCTGCGAGTAGACAGATGCCGATACGGGGAGTATCAATACCAGTAATAAAAACACCGTTAAGCGCATAATGAACCAAATTTTTTGAGTCAAATCCCTTTGCCGGGGAATGACTCCCGTTAGTTTTTTTTCCATAAATTTGAAGTGCTAATGTTTAAGTTGTTGAAAAATGACTTGAACCTGAACGGGGAATGGTGGTACATTCTCCGTTCTTTATAATAGTCGTTTCGTGTTCGGCAGGTATTTCTTATGCGATACAAACTCAGGCATACAGAGCTTGCTCAACCGAAACACCCTTCTGCTCCGCCAAACTCACAAGTTTGATTTGCATTCGTTGTTCCGAAACGGTCTCTTTTATTGCTTCATAGGCATTCTGATTTGAGTGAATTGTTATCGTACATTCAGTTTGATTTTATCCTGCGCGATGATTTCATACCGGATGGGAATTGAAAGGCCCAGCATAGTCAGGAAATGATCGACTGGTTTATTTCGTCTGATCACTCCCGAAAACTTCATCGATTTAAATTCATCTTCATTATAGACCAGTTCCACGTCATACCAACGCTCCACCATCTTTAATACTTCGACCAGGTTTTCATTTCTGAATTCGTAGCGTCCTTCCTTCCAGGCATCATAGTTGGAAGGGTTAACCTGAGCCAGTTTTATATCGCCTGTTGCGCGGTCGAGTTCGGCCTGCTGCCCGGGTTGAAGCGTCATAAAGCCTTTCGGGGTATGCAGCTTTACCGAACCCTCTTTCAGCGTGGTCTGCACCTGGCGCCCGTCGGGGTAGGCCCGTACATTGAAGGAAGTTCCGAGCACCTCGATGGTTTGTCCTTCTACTTCGACGCGGAACGGATGGGTGGCATCCTTCGCCACTTCGAAGAAAGCTTCACCGCTGAGCTTCACGATGCGAAAATCACCATTAAATACGGGCGGAGCCCATACGGTCGATCCGGAGTTGATCCAGATCCGGGTGCCATCGGCCAGGAAAAGCTGGCTTAGTTGCCCGTTGGGCACGGAGATGACCCTGTTTTCGGCCTGTTCACCCTGCTTTTCAAAAGACGCACGGGAGAAGAGGAAATGGACAACGCCTCCTAAGAGAAAAGCCAGGACGACCGCGGCCGCAATCTGCATGAAGGGAGTGATCCTGATGGATTTTTGTTTTGTATTTTTCAGCCGGGAGTTAAACCGGACAAGTTCCTGCCCGGGAGAATAGTTTTTCGAGTCGGAGACAAAGGCGTAGGTGTCAATGATGTCCTTTTCATAAAACAATGCCTTTTTTTCTTCCGGATGACTGGCCAGCCACTGCTCCAGAATTCTCAACTCTTCGCCGGACGCTTTTCCCTCCGTAAACTTCAGCCGGATTTTCTCGATATCTTCCATTCTGCATCTTTTGTATTCAATAGATCGGCGAGATCGCTCCGACCCTACCCCGGAATGAAAAAAAATGAAAATCCCCGCGCCCGGTCTGTTACTAAAAGAGGGGATCAGCCTCCAATTGTAATTATTAAAAGACTTACTCTTGTAATATAATAAGAAACATCGCCAGAATCGGTGATAGGTATTGTTCCAGTTATGTCCGCTTCATTCATTGAAGGTGTGGATAATTTTTAGTAAATTTGATTGAAAATTTCCGAATGAACGAAGATATTGACGATGATAAGACATATAACCATTGGATTAATACATCTGATAAAGATGCTGTCACAATGGATCATTTATATCACTCAAAAGATTATCATTGGTCATTATTCATTGGACATATTGTAATTGAGAGACTTCTTAAAGCATGTGTCGTCAAGGAAACCAGAAAACATGCACTCTTCACACATGATTTGACAAAATTGGCAGAGCTGGCAGGTTTGCGGTTTTCCGAAGAGCACCTGGACTGGTTAGATACGATTTCAACTTTTAACTTAAATGCTCGTTACGACAGCTATAAAGAGGCATTTTACAAGAAATGTACTTATGAATTTACAACTGAGTGGATTGACAAAATCAAAATGCTGCAAGCATGGATAAAAGAGAAGCTCTGAAAATAGCGAACCTGTATGTTGACACAATTAGTCAAAAGTATACGGTGTTGCAGGCATACTTATTCGGGTCATTCGCTAAGGGAACGAATCATGACGACAGTGACATCGATGTTGCTATTGTTATTAATCATGTTCCGGATATAATCGATACTCAGATCGAGATGATGAAATTACGAAGAAAGGTTGATCTGAGAATTGAGCCACACCCCTTTATGACTAAAGATTTCAACAGAGAGAATCCTGTTGTAAATGAGATTTTAAAATATGGAATAGAAATAAAGAATCACGTAGCTTGAGCGAGCTTCTAAAGCAATACTGTATGAGCCTGATGCTCTCCGGATCAAACGATGTTTTTGGGCTATCCGGAATGGCCGTTGTTTTGAAAGATGCGATGTAAAAGTGCAAACAGAGGAAGATAATCTTTTAATGCAATGCGGATAAGCTTGAGGGCAGTTGAAACGTGTTTTTCGACTGTTTTGATGCTGATGCCGAGTTCTTCGGCGATTTCCTTATTCATTTTTTCGTGGTAGCGGCTCAAAATAAAGACTTCCCGGCATTTATCAGGCAGCGCAGCAATGGCTTTTTCCAGTTGCTCACTTAGTTCCTGTTCGATGAGGCTCCTGGCCTCGGTTGAATAAAACAGGATTTCATTTTCCTTTAGCCTCAGTGCAGATGCTTCCTGGTAACTGGCACGTACCTTCTGCTTTTCGATCTGTTGCAGGCATTTGTTGCGGATCATCGTAAAAAGGAGCCCGTTGAGCGAACCGGAGACAACCAGGTGCTGATCGGCTGAGAGTTTCAGAAACACATCCTGAACAGCGTCTTTCGCGGCCTCCTCGTCTACAAACTTAAACGCATAGTAAAACAGCGGCTTACTGAAATGCATAAAAAGCCTGCTGACATCGAGGGTACCGTCAGATAAGAGCCATGTGTGAATTTCTTCAGCCATTTCCATCTGCTCATTTTTGGGGCCAAATTAGTGATTTTTGGGGATATATGCAGATCATAAAAAGACACAGCTTCTGTTGATTCCTATGGGGAATAAAGACTCATTCTAACTCATCCTCTCATACAGGTGAGCTATTTGAAGCCCGGCGAAGCAACATCCAATCTAGCTACTCATTTCAGTCTCCATGCTGCACTTACAGCCGTTGATCTCAGATTCGGGAAGCATCAGACTGTTCGTACCCATACCGGTCAGATCATGCCTGGACTGCAGCAGGGGAAGGCCATCGAACTGCGTATGAAGCTGACTAAAGCAGGGCAGATAATTTGCCTCCCTTCCTGACATTCGGTGTGGCGTTTTCACGAAAAGCACTCCACCAGTTTTTCAGGGTCGACGGCGGCATCTATAATGGGTTGCAGATTATCGCGGTTGATGTGGCCGGATAGCGAACAACCTGTCTTTATGGAATTTCGGCGAAAAAGTCGGTCATGAGTCTGAAGTAGTCCTCAAACTCTGTTAGCGGAAGGGTCTCATAGCGGATTATTGAGAAAACCATACGTAGCCTAATTCTTAAGACATCCGATTGGAACTACCAAAACACCATCATTACGATGATACGCATATTGACCTCCGGTTATGACCATTAAAAACGAGGCCTGACCCATTTTATCTTCATCAATTTTTGCTTTTAGCGCCAACAGATTTTTAGCAGCTTCCTCAATCTGTTTGTTTCCTAACTTTACTTCTATTGCTGCCCAACGACCATCTCTTAGCCGAACAATCAAAT
>JBFXKJ010000343.1:0-3922 GCA_050173895.1 Mangrovibacterium sp.
CCAAGGAGATGAAACAGAGGTTTGGCTGAGACGGTTAAATCTTTCAGACGTTGAAATTGCAAATTATAAAAAAGGGCAGAGCACAAATTGGAAAGATATGGTCTTCCGGACTGGTCTGGAACAGGATTACAATGTGAATCTTTCGGGAAAAACAGATCTACTGACTTATTACTGGTCGTTGGGTTACACGAACAACGAAGGCGTAATTGTGAACGATGATTATTCGGTTTACAGAAGCCGTTTAAGACTGGAAGCAAAAGTAACTAATTTTCTTTCGGTGGGGCTGAATACGCTTTTTTCCTACCGCGATGAAAGCGGTGTCCCGGTATCCTGGGCAATGTTTGACAATATTTCTCCCTGGGGACAACCGACCAACGAGGATGGAACTTATAAACTCGCCCCTACTGACGATATGGTCGCTGCCCGCCATCCATTGATCGACAGCTACTATACCGATCGAAAATATGCTTACAAATCGCTTGACAATGTTCTTTATGCCAAGATTACACTGCCATTCAATATTACCTATGAACTAAATTATTCTCCCCGGATTACAAATAATGAGTTTTTTCAACATCAATCGTCCAATCACCCAGAGTGGTCACTCATCGGGGGAAAGGCAATAAGGAATACGGAAAACAGTTTTTCCTGGCAGATCGATAATATTCTGAAATGGAAAAAAACGTTCAATAAAATACATCAGATCGATGTAACGTTGCTGGCAAATTCCGAGAAAGCTCAGGCCTGGAGACAAAATATGAGCAATGAAGGCTTTGTTCCAAGTGACGTGCTTGAGTATCATGATATCGGTTCAGGAACTGCGCCGATCATTTCAAGCAATGACACCTACAGTACAGGAGATGCCTACATGGGGCGAATATTTTACTCATACAAATCAAAATACTTGCTGACCGGTACGGTTCGCCGTGATGGATATTCGGCCTTTGGAATAAAAAATCCCCGTGCTACATTTCCCTCTGCTGCACTTGGATGGGTTTTTACGGAGGAATCATTTTTAAAATCTCCGCTTTTGAGCTACGGAAAGCTCAGGTTATCGTGGGGAGCTAACGGAAACAGGTCGATCGGGATATATGATGCCCTTTCATCCATGTCCAACGGCATGATAACTTATGTAAATTCGTCAACAGGGACTGTCTATCAGAATTCTTACCTGAATGCATCCCGCATGGGGAACAATCTTTTAAAGTGGGAGAAAACAAATTCATTCAATGTCGGCTTGGATTTATCCTTTTTTGAAAATGAGCTGAACACAACTGTTGAGCTCTATTCAATGAATACTGAGGACCTCTTGGTGGACCGCTCGCTGCCTTCGGTTACCGGCTATTCCTCGGTGGCAAGCAATCTTGGAAAGATCAACAATAAAGGACTGGAACTGACAGTTAACTCCACCAATATCAAATCTAAGGTGTTCACCTGGAAAACGTCGTTCAATTTTTCGATGAACCGGAATGAAATCAAATCATTGTACGGGAACATGACTGATGTTTTGGATGATCAGGGAAATGTGATCGGCCAAAAAGAGGCTGACGATATTGGTAACAAGTGGTTCATCGGCCACGCCATTGACGAGATATGGGATTATAACACCATCGGTGTATGGCAGACCGGTGAAGAAGCAGAAGCTGCAAAATATAAGTTGGCGCCAGGAGATTTTAAATTGAAAGATGTCGACAGCAATTACACATTCACCAATGACGACAAGGAATTCATCGGATATAAAAAACCACGTTTCAGATGGTCGATCCGGAACGATTTTAATATTCTGAGAAACATCGATTTTTCATTTTCACTATACTCCTATTGGGGATATAAATCTGTATTCGATGAAGCGAAACATAATCCGACAATGACTCTGGATCGTTTCAATTCCTTCAAAATTCCTTACTGGACCCCTGAAAACCCGGAAAACAATTTTGCCAGGTTAAATTCGAACATGGCAGGTGTTTCCTATAACGTTTGGTGGGAAAAGTCATTTATCCGGCTCGACAACATTTCACTCAGTTATAATTTCCCCAGAACTCTTCTACAAAACTACAAGATTGAAAACCTGAAAATATTATTGACTGCGAGAAATGTAGCCGTATGGACCAAAGAATTTATGTTTTGGGACCCTGAATATACCGGGCCGACTCCTTCTTTTGTCACATTGGGTGTTCACCTGACATTGTAGCATTAAAAAATTAAAAATAAACCGATGAAAACGACAGGAAAAATTTTAAAATATAGAATCGCATCTATAATCTTTCCGGCAATGATGATGGTTGGATGTTCGGAAGCTTTTTTATCACCCGAGCCGCTTTCCTTTATTACAACGGAGGCAGGACTGGTAAATGCGGATGCCATGTATGCTACGCTCGCCTACAGTACGATCAAGATACGCGACCATTATATGGACGGAACGTTTGCTCCTCCAATGTTTACTGAGAATTTATTTTCTGAAGTAATGGTTGACGGAACTTCCGACAAAACGTTCCCAGCCCGTGATATGAACCGGTTGATCATTCCCGACGGAGTGCTTACCGATGCAAGTTATAACCGGGTCGGACATTGCTGGACATATGCCTATCTGGCAATTAAAAGTGCATCAATTGTGATCTCCAACATCGACCAGCCTCAGTATAAAAGCGAACAGGAGAAGAACGCAGTATTGGGAACCGCTTATTTTCACCGTGCTTTCTGGTATTATCTTCTTGTTAATGAATTCGGAGATGTACCGTTTATCAATGAGCAAATCGCAGAGCCCAAGCTTGATTTTTATTCTACACAACGAGAAGTCATTCTTGTAAAATTAAAGGAGGATATGGAGTTTGCTGTTCAATGGGTTCCTGCAAGCGTAAATAAAGGCATGATTTCCAAAGCAGCCTGTAACCATTTGTTGACCAAGATCTATCTTGCGCTCGGCGAATTTGACAAGGCTATTACTTCAGCGAACGCTGTGATCAACGGTGGTTATTCGCTGATGACCAGTCGCTTTGGATCAGATAAGGCCGATCCGACCAAAAACGTTATATGGGATTTACACAGGCCTCTCAACAAGACAGTTCCCGAAAACAAAGAAGAGATCTTTTCGGTAATCGATCGATATGGTATGGCGGGTAATATCAGCAACGGGTCTACATTCATGTACATCTTTGGTACGTTCTGGGGAGGAGCAACCATTCTTACGCCGACAGGGAAACGCGGCACATCGGATGCTGTCGGATGTGAAATCCCGCAGGTTGAAACATATGGCCGTGGCGTTTGCAAAGGAAGAGGAACCAATTACAGCACCCGGATGATCTGGCATGATCCGGACGATTTGCGTCATGCTCCAGGGAATTGGGTTAAAATGGAAGATTTGGTCTACAACAACCCGACGTTGAAAACGCAGGGAGACCCGTATTACGGAAAACACATTCAATTCAGAAAAGAGAATGGAAGCATCCTGGTTGGCGATACGCTCCGGAGTTGGTCCGGTGGCTGGCCTCATTACAAGTTTTTCATTCCTGACCCCTACCGTACTCAGCCGCGCGGCGGAAATACCGATTGGTACATCTTTCGGTTAGCTGAAACCTATTTGCTGCGAGCAGAAGCCTATTTTTGGAAAGAAGACATGGTGAATGCCATGAAAGACGTGAATATGGTTAGACAGCGGTCCGGGGCAGCGACTTATACCAATCTTGCAGATTTCGGCATCGGAACAATATTGGATGAAAGAGCACGGGAGCTTTTTTATGAAGAACCCCGAAAATCGGAGTTGACACGTATCGCATTCCTCTTTGCCAAAACCGGGAAACCATATAACGGGAAGACATATAATCTTTCCGGTATCTCTGAATCCAATTTCTGGTACGACAGAATTATAGAAAAAACCGAATTCTTTAACAAGGGCGTTTCATCTCCTGCCGGAGATATGTTTACC
>JBFXKJ010000344.1:0-3916 GCA_050173895.1 Mangrovibacterium sp.
GGCGCATCATGCGGGTCGGAATTCGCCGGCACTATCCAAGTGCGACGTCAAGCATCATCATGACGGCAAAACCAAGCATCGTGCCCAGGGTTGCCACGTCGGTATGCTTATCGAGCTGGGATTCAGGGATCAGCTCTTCCACCACCACATAGATCATAGCGCCGGCAGCGAACGACAGTGCATAAGGAAGGATTGGTTCCATCAGGATCACTGCGGCGGCTCCGATAACGCCCGCAATTGGTTCGACAATCCCGGAGGCTTGTCCGTAAAAAAAGCTTTTTCTCCGGTTCATACCTTCCCGGCGCAGGGGGATCGATACGGCCGCTCCTTCCGGGAAGTTCTGGATTCCGATGCCGATGGCAAGGGCTACCGCTCCGGCCAGCGACGCTGCAGGAAGATCGGCGGCCACGGCTCCGAAGGCTACACCTACCGCCAGGCCCTCGGGGATATTGTGGAGCGTGATGGCCAGCACAAGCAGCACACTTCTTCGCCAGGAAGTGGGCACGCCTTCTGCTTCTTCGCTGGGGAATCCCAGGTGAAGGTGAGGAAGCAGCTGATCGACCACCCACAGGAAAATGCCGCCGGCAAGAAAGCCGATCAGCGGCGGGAGCCAGACAATCCCACCCGAAGCTCTGACCATCTCAATAGCCGGACTTAAAAGGGACCAGAAGCTGGCGGCGATCATTACACCTGCCGCGAATCCCAACATGGCATCCAATACCCTCCGTTTAATGGTCTTAAACAGGAAAACCATTGCTGCGCCCAGTGCGGTGATTGCCCAGGTGAATAAAGTTGCCAGTAAAGCTTGCACGACCGGATTCAAATTCGTAAACCACTCAACCATATGCGATCTGTTTTGTTAATACCTTTTTTTTCCAATCACCTAAAAATAAGACAGCAAACTGAAAAAACAGCAGATGAATGTACAAAAAAAACGGATTGGCTGCTATATGCCGGTCGCGAAGTCATCAGGTCTGCTTTTTTTATAACGCTCCCTGATGCGGGAGCTTTGAACGCAAAAAGCCTAATCCTCAGGATCAGGCTTTTTGCAGATTTATAGAGGGAGACTAGACCAGTTTTTTCATCGCGGTCATCGATGAACGAAGTTTTTCACCGACGATCTCCACAGGGTGGGTGCGGAGCGCCTTGTTCACAGCAATCAGCTGAACATTGTCCACGCTGTTGTCGTATCCTTCGCCATAGGTTTCACCGATCACATCCGCCTCGATCTTCGTCATGAAATCAGCGAGCAGCGGTTTGCAGGCATGATCGAACAGATAGCATCCATACTCGGCCGTGTCGGAGATAATCCGGTTCATTTCATAGAGCTTTTTGCGGGCGATCGTGTTGGCGATCAGCGGCACTTCGTGGAGCGATTCATAATAGGCCGATTCGGGTTTGATTCCTGCTTCAGTCATTGTTTCAAAAGCCAGTTCTACACCGGCCTTGACAAAGGCGATCAGCAGGACGCCATTATCGAAATACTCTTGTTCGGCAATCGCCTCATCGGTTGAGGGCGTTTTTTCAAAAGCCGTTTCGGCTGTCTGTGCGCGCCAGCTAAGCAGATTTTTATCGTCGTTTGCCCAGTCTTTCATCATGGTTGAGGAGAATTCACCGCTCATAATATCGTCCATGTGCTTCCGGAACAACGGACGCATAATGGTTTTCGTTTCCTCTGCCAGTTCGAAGGCTTTAATCTTGGCCGGGTTGGAAAGCCGGTCCATCATATTGGTGATGCCGCCGTGTTTCAATGCTTCGGTGATCACTTCCCAGCCGTACTGGATGAGCTTGGAGGCATAGCCCGGCTCGATATCTTTTTCGATCATTTTGTCGAACGAAAGGATCGATCCGGTTTGCAGCAGACCGCAGAGGATGGTCTGTTCACCCATCAGGTCTGATTTCACTTCAGCAACAAACGACGAATGAAGCACACCTGCCCGATCAGCGCCTGTACCTGCCGCATAGGCTTTGGCTATATCCAGCCCGTCTCCGCTGGGGTCATTTTCAGGATGAACGGCAATCAGCGTAGGAACACCAAATCCGCGTTTGTATTCTTCCCGAACCTCTGTGCCCGGAGATTTGGGAGCAACCATGACCACCGTCAGGTCTTTGCGGATCTGCATGCCTTCCTCCACAATGTTAAATCCATGGGAGTAGGAGAGGGTTGCGCCCTTCTTCATCAACGGCATAATGGCTGCAACCACTCCCGAATGCTGCTTGTCGGGGGTCAGATTGATCACCAGGTCGGCTGTCGGGATCATTTCCTCGTAGGTTCCCACTTTAAACCCATTTCCTGTTGCATTTTTATAGGATTGACGTTGCTCCCTGATGGCCGATTCACGCAGGGTGTAGGAAACATCCAGGCCGGAGTCGCGCAGGTTAAGCCCCTGGTTTAATCCCTGGGCTCCACATCCGACAATTACGATTTTTTTCCCTTCCAGTTTTTTCACCCCGTCTGCAAATTCCGATTTATCCATAAATCTGCAGGTTCCCAGTTGTTCCAACTGCAAACGCAGCGGGAGTGTGTTAAAGTAGTTTGCCATTTTGAATTGGATTATTAATAACTTGATTGTTTATTACTTGTAACTGCTGTTTCGTTGTTTTCCGTTAATCGATCTGGCTGAGCAGGGCATCCCTTTCTTTCAGGAACTCCGAAAGCCTTTCAACCGGATCGCGTGTAATGGCAATCCGGCCGGAACGAACAAACTGGGGAACGCCGAACTGATTGAGCTTTTCAAATAATTCCTGGGTCTCTTCCTTGTGACCGGTCTTTTCCACGACGATATACTCGCGGGTAATCTCCAGGATCCTTGCTCCGAAGTCCCTGATGATCTTCTCGACCTCGTCGCTGTCGAACAGGTGTTCGGTCGAAACCTTATACAGCGCGATTTCCTGGTAGATCATTTCCGAATTGGTGTGGTAAAAGGCCTTCAGCACGTCGACGATCTTCTCGAGTTGGCTGACCAGTCGCTGTACTTTTTCCTTACTGGTGTTGACCACAATGATAAATTTGGATATTCCGCTGATAGCTGACTGTGATACGGTCAGGCTCTCAATGTTGATTTTCCGGCGCGTAAAATTAATCGTGATGCGGTTGAGCAATCCGATGTTGTTCTCTGAAAATATGGTGATAATAAATTCCTGGTTCATTTCCTTCAATTTTAAAAATTATTTATCCCGATCATTTATTCTTCGAGTAAGATGTCTGAAATAGAAGCGCCGGCGGGAACCATCGGGAACACATTGTCTTCCTTCTCAACAACGACCTCGAGTAAATAGGGGCCGTCGTGATCCAGCATTCGTTGGACTCCCGCTTCCAGGTCTTCTCTTTTGGTTACCTTGTGGGCAGCCATACCGAACCCGTTGGTGATCATGATAAAATCAGGGTTCTGAAGTTCGGTGAAAGAATAGCGTTTTTCAAAGAAGAGTTGCTGCCACTGGCGTACCATTCCCAGAAAATTATTATTCAGCAGGATAATTTTGACTGGAAGCTTGTTTTGAACGATGGTCCCGAGTTCCTGTAAGGTCATCTGAAAGCCGCCGTCCCCGACAAAAGTTACCACTGTACGGTCAGGAGCGCCCAGTTGCGCCCCCAGTGATGCGGGAATGGCATAGCCCATGGTGCCGAGCCCGCCGGAAGTGACGTTACTTTTTGAACGGTTAAATTTAAAGTAACGGGAAGCCACCATCTGATGTTGTCCAACGTCGGTGACCAGAACCGCACCATGACTGGTCTTCTCCGAGACCATTTTAACCACTTCGCCCATGGTCAGTCCGGGTTTTTGAGGACTCAGGTCCTTTGAAATGACCTTTTCATTTTCAATTTTATCGCATTCCCGGAATTCCCGGATCCAGCTCTCATGCCTGTTGGGTTTTACATTCATGGTCAGCAAGGGGAGCGATTTCTTTGCATTGC
>JBFXKJ010000345.1:0-3906 GCA_050173895.1 Mangrovibacterium sp.
CTTCGGCAGAGAACACATAAAACGAGCCAACATCTGCCTTATTTGAACGTTGCCAGGTGTATTTCAGTATTAGTCGGCTGCGCTGGTCTAGCCGGTAGGAGACCACCGGAGCAATGCTGCACCGAAATGCCTGGATCTGAGACCCGCGCATGGTGATGTTGGTGTACTCGGGCGTTGCGAAGCAACATGCTCGTTTCATATCCTCTTTTAATTCGTTTAAACCCGCCGCTAAACTATTATTTCGAACAGGTCTGAACAATCCCTAAAACTTGGGATTTAGCCGATCGATTGAACAAAGTAAATGAAAGAGAAACCCCTAAGATGTAGTTTGAGAATAAAAGGATGACTGCATATTGGGTGACCAAACCTCCTTGTCCGTTTTCCGGCTCTCTTCAGCTACAATCCTGGATCCGATATTGCTCTGTGGAATTTTAATTTCGCCAAAAGCTGTCGTTTTCAGGGTGAGGGTCTGCGAATCTTCGGCAATGATATGACCAACAAAGGCACTTCCATCTGTGGTTTCAATCCGGTAAGTAAGTGTATCGGACTGATTCTGTCCGTAGCCCATGCAAAAATGAAAGACAGCAAGAATAAAAACCAGAAAGGTTCTTCGTTTGATTTTGGTTTTTCATTTAACTACAAAAATACTGAAACTTTGCTCACAAATCAATAGATCAGAGGTTCTTATGCCCCCGCCCCGATGCCTTTAAAAGCCTGATTCCACTATACTCCAACCGGTATTTGGACTGGGACCCATTTCCAGTTCGAGTGTTCCCCCTGCTGCGATTTCGCTGTAGTCCAGAAAACAGCGGTCAAGCGGCTTGCCGTTCAGCCGCGCTTTCTGAATGTATACATTTTCCGGGCTGTTCTGATGCGCCGTAATGGTGAATGTCTTTCCTGACGCATAGACCGGATCGAGCCGGATAGTGATCTCGTCAAAAACGGGACTGGTAATTTCAAAGCGCAGGTCGCCCGGGCACAACTGGTGCAGCCCGACAGCAGCCAACACATACCAGGCCGACATTTGGCCCACATCTTCGTTCCCCACCAGACCTTCCACCTTGTTTTTATACGCCCTGCGGCATATTTCGCGGGTCCATTTCTGGGTCAGCCAGGGCGCACCCAGGCGGTTAAACAGAAAGGGGACGTGATGCACCGGCTCGTTGGCATGATTGTAATAATCATTCCACATCATATTCTCCGGCACTTTTTCAAAAAATGCAGTCAAATCGGCAAGAACCGTATCCCGGCCACCCATCAATCCGATCATCCCTTCAACATCGTGCGGCACGAACCACCCTTGCTGATAGGGATTGCATTCCACCGTCCCGTGCCATTCCTCCAACCGGCCCTTTGCCGGCCAGGCTTTCCAGCTTCCATCCTCATTGCGGGCCCGAAACCAGCCGACTTCCGGATCAAAGACATTCCGGTAGCTCTGTGCAAGCTTTGAATATTTTTCATAATCGCTGCTATTGCCTGCCGCCTTGGCCAACTGGGCCATGCACCATTCGGTATAGCTCAGTTCGAGCGTGTTTGAAATGGAAAAATCGCCCGTGGCAAATCCGGCATATCCCGATTCAGGCTCATTGCTGCGAACCGTGAAGCCGAGCTTCTCATTGCCGCTTAGCCGGCAGGTAGCCAAAGCAATCCGGTATGCCCGATCCATATCATATTTACTGATCCCCTTGGCATAAGCATCGGCCAGCACCGAAATTGCAGGATTGCCGATCATACACCCGCTGTAGGCGTTGAGCAGTTCCCAGCGTTCAAAATAACCTTTGCCGCTCTCCTCGGCCAAGGTGATCAGGGAATTGAGCATATCGTTTACAACAGTGGGGTTGATCAGCGTTTGCAGGGGAAACTGACTGCGAAAAACATCCCAGCCGCTGAAAATGGTCCTTTTGGTGAAACCTGCCGACTGATGAACAGTCTTGTCGCCTCCGGTATACTGCTTGCCAACATCCTCAAAAGTTCGCGGATCAATCATGGTATGGTAAAGCGCCGTATAAAAGACGGCTCTTTCGTCGGGTGTACCGCCTTTTACAGCGATCTTCCCCAACGCCTGGTTCCAGGAATCGTGCGCCTGTTCCCTGATCTGATCAAAATCCCAGCCGGCGATTTCCTGTTCCAGGTTTTGCTTTGCACCTTCCACGCTCACATAGGAAATACCGGTCTTGATCATCACCTGTTCCTTCTCTTTTGTCTGAAAATTGGCGAAAAACCCCAGATGCTTATCCTTTTTTTCACGCAATTGCAGGTAAACATCCGAACGGGCCACGACATTCTGATAGCGTTCGCTGGTTACATCTTCCAGTTTGCGGGTCCAGTCGCCGGGAATTGGCGCACTCCAGATGCCGAAGTCCTTGAAGGGTTTACTGAACTGCGCGTAGAAGTACACCGTATAATCGGCTTTTCCCAATCCGTTTCCCCAGCCTCCGCCTTCGGGCGGGCATTGCATCCATCCGGCAATGGTGTTTTCGCCGATCACCTTTACTTCCTGCAGGGTGGATGTTCCTCCGACACGCCTGGCCAGGTCGACCTGAATACGCGACTGCTGGTTTTGGGGAAACGTAAACCGGTACATTCCGCAACGGGTGGTGGCGGTCATCTCGGCCCTGATCCCGTAATCGCTTAAAACGACCGAATAGTAACCTGCCGATGCGGTCTCGCTTTCTTTGGAATAGCGGGAGCGGTATCCCGCATCGGGATTGCCGGCTGTTCCGGCCGACGTTTTCAGTTGGCCGGTGGCCGGCATCACCAAAAAGTTACCCAGGTCTCCATTCCAGCCCGTGCCGCTCATCTGGGTCAGGGCGAATCCTTCAATACTGGTATGCTCATAACTGTAACCCGGGGCGTTGTCGCCTCCGGTGATGGTATTCGGACTGACCTGCACCATGCCAAAAGGGGTGGCCGCTCCGGGAAATGTTTTTCCCAGGCCATGGTAAACGCCCGCAGCATCGGTACTGGTACTGGCGCCGATAAACGGATTTACCAGGCCGGCAGGGTCTGCAACGGCAGAGGTCTGTCCGGCCTGTTTCTGACATCCGGCAAGCAGGAGGACACATAGCCCCGTGATCATGATTGGTCTGACCATCTTATTTCAGTTTTGGTTTTGTAAGTTTTAACGTTTGAAAGCCAAATTGCGGGATCGGCCGGCTGCCGCCCGACGGGCTCAGATTTCCGTTCAGATCGACCTGATTCGTGCTTTCTGCGGAACAATTCCACCGGATATCCGGCTGCAGGGCCGCCGACGAGGTGTTGTAAAGCCGGACCAGCAAATCTTCACCTTCCATGAACACAGCCGAAACATGCAGGTTTTTATCACTGACCTGGAGCAATGAACGTTCTGACGGTTCGTCGCCAGGTGTCACATATCGTGCAATCAGCGGCTCGTTCCAGTCGTTGCAGGCATTTTCCACTTCTGCCTGCTCCCAGTTCCCGGCATGGGGAAGCAGAGCGTACCGGAGATGGGTTGGTCCGTCGGTCCCGTAATGCCGTCCCCACAATCCTTTCCCGGCGTACTGAACAGTAAGTCCGAGCAGCAGGCCGCCGGTATGAAGATAGCTTGTGGTATGGTCGGAAAATAAGGCGACGCCATAGTCGTTTGTTCCATTGGCAACATCCACCCAGTTCAGGATCACATTGTGCCGGAGGCTGTCCCAACTGGAATAGCGCGTATCCTTCAGGCCACTTTCACAAACGTCGAAAGGGGCGTTCTTGAACAACCTCTCTCCCATCGCTTTTAGCGGGAACTGCAGGTGCAGCTTGTAACTATCGTCGTAAAATGCTTTTTCCCGGTCCTCAGCCTTATAATTGAGGCTTTGGTCATAGGCCCCGATTGCCGGTTGCCCGTTCCACTGAATGGTCAGTTCGAAGCCGATCAGCGGATCACGTTTGCCAAAAGTA
>JBFXKJ010000346.1:0-3900 GCA_050173895.1 Mangrovibacterium sp.
CAACAAGAGTGACGAAGAAGGTGACAAAACCTGCTTCCAAAACGACGGCAAGAAAAACACAGCGAACGACATGAAGGTCGTGCTTTGCCATGATGGAACAGAATGACTTCGGATCAATGACAGACAGAAGATGAAGATACTGAACGACATACTCACAGGGGTCGACTTTGAACTGGTGGCGGGCGACCTGCAGACCGAAATCCGGCAGTTGCACTTTGACTCCAGAAAGGTTCAGCCGGGCGATGTGTTTATCGCCATGGGCGGGACGCATGTAGATGGTCATCAGTTTATCCCCAAA
This sequence comes from Mangrovibacterium sp., assembly GCA_050173895.1. Taxonomy (GTDB): domain Bacteria; phylum Bacteroidota; class Bacteroidia; order Bacteroidales; family Prolixibacteraceae; genus JBCFBK01. The sequence continues at coordinate 299 of JBFXKJ010000346.1, forward strand.
GCCCTGGAGAACGGGGCGAAAGTGATCATCGCCGAACGCGCCGATGTGGACACAGGAAAGGCCGTTTCGATCAGGGTCCCAGACTCTTCCGCTGTGCTGGGAAAGCTGGCCGCAGCCTGGTATGGTGATCCCTCCCGCAACCTGCGGGTAGTCGGTGTGACCGGAACAAACGGAAAGACGACCATCGCCACACTGCTCTACCGGCTGTTTTCCCAAATGGGTTATAAAGCGGGACTGATCTCGACCATCCGGTACTACGTGGGGGAGGAGCAGTTCCCGGCAACCCATACCACACCCGATGCCCTCGCGATTCAGGAACTGATGGCCCGAATGGTCGAAGCAGGATGCGAATACTGCTTTATGGAAGCCAGTTCACATGCCATTGATCAGGACCGGATCGCAGGGATAAACTTTGATGGTGCGATCTTTACCAACCTGACACACGATCACCTGGATTACCATAAAACGTTCCAGGCCTATTTGCAGGCAAAAAAGAAGTTTTTTGACGGGTTGCCCTCTTCGGCTTTCGCGCTTACCAACGGCGATGAGAAAAACGGGCAGGTGATGCTCCAGAATACCCGGGCCGCCAAAAAAACCTACGCACTGAAAAGCCTGGCAGACTTTAAATGTAAGGTTCTGGAAAAGCATATGGACGGGATGCTGCTGAACATGGACGGTCAGGATGTCTGGACTCACTTTGCAGGCGTGTTCAACGCCTACAACCTAACCGCTGTTTATGGCGCTGCCGTCCTGCTCGGGCAATCTCCCTCAGACGTGCTGCAGGTGCTCAGTAACCTCCGCCCCGTTGAGGGACGCTTTGAAATTGTCCGCTCACCCGAGGGAAAATTTGCCATTGTTGATTATGCACATACTCCTGACGCCCTTAAGAATGTCCTGAACGGTATCAATGAGATCCGCTCCGGCAATGAACAGCTCATTACCGTCGTGGGCGCCGGCGGCGACCGCGACAAAACAAAAAGACCGGAGATGGCACAGGAGGCTGTCCTGCAGAGCGACCGCGTCATTCTTACTTCGGATAATCCCCGGACCGAAGTGCCTGAAGCAATTATCGGGGATATGGAAGCAGGCGTGCAGCCGCATCAAAAAAATAAGGTGCTGTCGATCGTGAACCGGAAGGAAGCGATCCGGACTGCCTGCATGCTGGCACAAGCCGGCGATATCATCCTGGTGGCCGGGAAAGGTCATGAGGATTATCAGGAAATAAACGGGGTCAAATATCATTTTGACGATCGCGAGGTGATCCGTGAATTTTTTAATGTGATTTAAAACGAATTCCGATGCTTAGTCTTTTTTATGAATGGTTTAAGGACGCTGATATTCCCGGGTGGGGAATGTTGCAGTATATTTCGTTCCGCTCGGCGGCCGCCATTATTACTTCGCTGTTCATCACCATGGGATTTGGGAGAAAGCTGATCGACCTGCTGCGGAAAAAACAGATCGGTGAGGAAATCAGGGACCTCGGACTGGAAGGACAGATGCAGAAAAAAGGCACGCCGACCATGGGCGGATTGATCATTCTTTTGTCGATCGTGGTCCCGACCCTGCTTTTTGCCAATCTTCGCAACATCTACATCATTTTGATGCTCATCACCACCGCCTGGCTGGGAGCGATCGGCTTCATCGACGATTACATTAAAGTCTTCCTGAAAGATAAAAAAGGCCTCGCCGGCCGGTTTAAGATCCTGGGACAGGTGAGCCTGGGAATCATTGTGGTGACCACCCTTTACCTTTCTGATGATGTCGTCGTCCGTGAAAAAGTCCGCAATGCCAATGGCGAGTTCATGCGGGAGATTGTAGCCGACAGTCAGACGGGAAAACAGGAAGTGCGGTTCGTAACCCGGGAAATTAAATCGACCACAACGACCCTTCCGTTTATTAAAAATCACGAATTTGACTATGCCTGGCTGGTCGGTTCTCTTGGATATCGCTGGGAATTCCTCCGCTGGCTGGTCTATGCGGCAGCCATTGTCCTGATCATTGTCGCGGTGTCGAACGCAGCCAACCTGACCGACGGGATTGACGGTCTGGCGGCAGGAACCTCCGCCATAAGCGGGGCCACACTCGGCATCCTGGCATACGTGAGCGGGAATATCATTTATTCCGATTACCTCAATATCATGTACATTCCCAACATCGGTGAGCTGAGCGTGTTCATTTCGGCTTTTATCGGGGCCACCGTCGGATTCCTGTGGTTTAATTCCTATCCGGCCCAGGTGTTCATGGGCGACACCGGCAGCCTGGCTTTGGGCGGAATCCTCGCTGTCTTTGCAGTGATCATCAAAAAGGAGATCCTGATCCCCTTGCTTTGCGGGATTTTCGTGATCGAGAACCTTTCAGTGGTGATCCAGGTGAGCTATTTTAAATATACAAAGAAAAAATACGGGGAAGGTCAGCGGATATTCCTGATGAGCCCCATTCATCATCATTTTCAGAAAAGGGGAATTCCCGAACCGAAAATTGTCACACGGTTTATGATCGTCGGGATTATCCTGGCGGTCTTTACAATTGCAACCTTAAAAATGCGGTAGAAAATGCCGGAGCGAATAGTCATATTAGGTGGAGGTGAAAGCGGGATTGGATCCGCTGTCTTAGCACAAAAGAAAGGATTCAGCGTCTTTGTTTCCGATAGGGGAAAACTGAAGGATTCCTATCGGGAGGCGCTGATGCAATATGGCATTCCTTTCGAGGAAGAAAAACATTCAGAAGAACAGATCCTATGCGCAGACCTGGTCATTAAAAGTCCGGGGATCCCCGAAAAAGCGCCTGTGATAAAAAAGATCCGGGAAAAGCAAATCCCGGTGATCTCGGAGATTGAATTTGCGGGCCGTTACAATACGGCGAAAACAGTTTGTATCACGGGAAGCAACGGGAAAACCACCACCACCATGCTCATTTACCACATGCTCCAAAAGGCCGGCCTGCATGTCGGTCTGGCCGGGAACGTGGGACAAAGCTTTGCCTGGCAGGTAGCAGAAAAAGACTTCAATTATTATGTCATCGAGCTGAGCAGCTTTCAACTCGACGGGATGTACGATTTTAAAGCCGATATTGCCATTCTGCTCAATATTACACCCGATCATCTCGACCGGTACGACTATAACATGCAGAATTACATTGACTCGAAGTTCAGGATCACGCAAAACCAGACCGCCGGCGACTTTTTTATTTACGGCGCCGATGATCCGGTTATTCAGCGGGAGCTGGCAAAACGGGAGATCCGGTCGGTAAAATTGCCGTTCGGGTGGGGAGAGGCACCTGCCAACGGTGCAGGAGTCATGGAAAATAACGTAATCATTAACTGGAAACAAAACACATTTGCCATGTCAATTTTTGATTTTTCATTGCAGGGGAAACACAACACCTATAACTCGATGGCAGCCAGCCTGGCCGGAACAGCGCTGAACATCAGCAACGAGAAGATACGGGAAAGTCTTTCCGACTTCAAAGGTGTGGAGCACCGCCTCGAGTATTTTCTGAAAGTGCGTGGGATTGAATTTGTGAATGACTCCAAAGCCACGAACATCAACTCCACATGGTATGCACTGGAATGCATAAACAAGCCTATCGTATGGATCGTTGGC
>JBFXKJ010000347.1:0-3867 GCA_050173895.1 Mangrovibacterium sp.
CAGCCTCTAAAACCGGCTTTGACCATAAAAGCTTTGGATTTGTTCACGATACCATTACCCTGCGGCTGCTCTATTCTGCGGCCGATGTGTTTGTCGCGCCCAGCCTGATGGACGCCTTCGGAAAGACGCTGGTCGAGTCGATGGCCTGCGGGACCCCTGTTGTTTGTTTTGACGCCACCGGGCCACGCGATATCGTCGACCATTTACAGAACGGGTATCGGGCCTCTGCTTATGATTCCGGCGACCTGAGCAAGGGGATCGAATGGGTTACCCAGGCAAACAGCGACGGAAGCCTGTCGGAGGCTGGCAGAAAAAAAGCCGTACAACTATTTGATACGCCCTTGATCGCCGGGCAATACCATCAATTATATACAGAGATCCTCGACAGGAAATCTGCTCACCACAAATCGTTAACAAATGACCTAAAACAGAGAAATTGAATATGAAACATACTTTTCCTGATACGTTGGTGGTAACAGCCACATTGGGAAACAGGGATTCGTTATCGCGAACCATTGAATCGGTAAAGAAAATCGGCGGAAACCGCATAAAACATGTTGTAGTAGCCCCGGCCGGCGTTTGTCCCGTCATCCGGGAGCGGTATCCGCATCTGACCGTGCTTCAGGAACCGTCTTCCAGCAAAGGGATCTATTCGGCGCTGAATTTTGGGCTGAAGGCCTTTGCGAAAGACTTCAAATACCTGACGTATATTAACGATGACGACTATTGGTACCCCGGGTTCCAACACCTCTTCCAGGCCATGGACCGCTACGATGCCGATGTGGTATACGGACGTGTTAATTTCGTCGATGTGAACGGAAATGTCACAGGCGAACAGGCCTCGTCGCCACGGTATAAGGACTTCGGAAACCTCCTCTACCGGGAGGTGATCCTGTTCACCCAACAGGCAACCCTTACCAAAAGCGAACTTTTCCTGAAACTCGGCGGATTTGATGAGAATTTCAAACTCATTTCCGACACGAAGTTTTGGCTGGAGGCTGTTCAGTCAAATGCCCGGTTCAAATATGTGAACCGGATTTGTGCGGCCTATACCATGCAGGCCGGGCAACTTTCGGCTAACAAAAAACTCCAGCGGGAAGAACATGAACAACTGGTACTGACAAATGAGATTGCCAATCCTTTTCTTGTGATGCTTGATGTGCTGCTGTTCAGGCTCTGGAATATCAAAATTTATTTAAAAAGGTACAAAAACAAGCTCTATCAGGGAAAGGTAAATTACCTAATCCAAAAACAATGAAGCTTCTGTTGAAACTACTGCTTATCCCTTTACCCTGGTTTTTGAAGCGCCGGTTGCTTTCCCTGTTCTTCAACTACCGAATTCATCCGTCCGCAAGGATCGGATTATCTTTTTTCTTCCCGGTCCAGCTCGAAATGGGGCCGGAAGCACGAGTGGGCCACTTGAATGTGGCTGTCAACCTCGAGAAAATTATCATGGCTGAGAAAACTACCATCGACCGCTGGAACTGGATCACAGGTTATCCCCTGCGGTTGACAAACAACTTTCAACATGTGCGGGACAGGAAACCGTACCTGATCATGGGGAAGGACTCTGCCATCACAAAGAATCACCTGATCGACTGCACCGACACAGTCACCATTGGCGAGCTTACCTCCATCGCTGGTTACGGAACGCAAATCTTAACGCATTCCACCTCGCTGAGGAATAATTCGCAGGATTGTGCGCCGATCACGATCGGATCGAGGTGCTTTGTAGGTACCCGGTCCATTCTGCTTCCGGGAACTGTGCTTCCCGATTCATCCGTTCTGGGCGCCGGCTCCGTGCTCAACAAAGCATTTACGGAACCCTTCAGCCTTTACGGCGGTGTAGTGGCCCGATTTATTAAAAAGCTCGATCCGGCAATGGCTTTTCTGACCAGAACGGAACGACCCCGTTAACTGTCAAAATCCTGTTTAATGAAGAAAATTAAGGTTTTACATTTCATCACCTCGATCGATCACCGTTCGGGAGGGACCTCCACGTACATGAAGCTTCTCTCCGAACGGATTTCAAATGAAGTGGATCTGACCATTGTGACCGGCAAGACGCCGAACCCGGTAAAGATCAACGGAGTCAGAATTATCAGCCTCGACCTGTCGATCCTGAAACTCATGGGCTTTCGCCAAAAGATCAGTGAACTGCTTGACGAAATGAAGCCGGACCTCATTCACGTGAACGGAATTTGGGAATTGCCCAACGCCATTATCCAGAATGTGGGACAAAAGAAAAAGATCCCGGTGGTGATCAGTCCGCATGGAATGCTGGAACCCTGGATCCTGAAAAGAAACCCTCATAAAAAGAACCTTGCCTTGTCGCTTTACCAGCGCCAGTCTATTTCCAGGGCCACCTGCCTGCATGCCACGGCGGCCAGTGAATTTGACAACATCCGCAAATTAGGTTTTCAAACCGATATGGCCATCATTGAGAACGGGATTAAAACCGATCAGATTGAGCTGAAGAAAAGCTGGAAAAGAACCGGCACGCTTTTGTTCCTTTCCCGGGTCAACCCCAAGAAAGGGATTGAAACGCTCATCGATGCCATGGCGAATCTGCGGGAAGAGCTTAAATCGTACAAGGTGATCATCGCCGGAGAAGGGGAACCGGAGTATATTGAAAGCCTCAAAAAGAGGGCAGCCGATCAAGAAATTGGCCATCAACTGGTTTTCTGCGGAGGCATCTATGGCAAAACCAAGTGGGAGTTATACCGGCAGGCCGACGTATTTGTACTGCCCACCCACTCGGAGAACTTCGGGATTGTGATTGCCGAGGCCCTTGCCTGCGGAACGCCGGTCATCACAACGACCGGCGCGCCCTGGCACGACCTGATAAGCTGGGAGTGCGGATGGTGGATTGAACCCGGTGCCGGCCCGCTCACGGAAGCTTTGGCGGGGTTTATTGTGAAGACTGAAGCCGAACTGGAAACCATGGGGCGCAACGGACACCGTTTGATCCAAAAAAAATATACTGCCGATCAGATGGGTACAAAGATGATTAGTTTGTACCACTCGCTTTTGCAGAAAAATTAACGGCTTTTGTTATGACTGAGTTGGTTATTGACCTGTCAAAATACAGGAATCATTTTTCTCTGCGGAATAAGCTCGCCCGTGTATTGTGGAATATGAGCAGGCTTTTATTGTTCAGACCTTTTTCCCCCAACTTCTTCAATCCCTGGCGGGTGTTTGTATTGAAATGCTTCGGGGCGCGGCTGGAATGGTCGTCAGTAGTGTACGCCACAGCCAGGATCTGGGCACCCTGGAACCTGGAAATGGGCGCTTATGCCTGTCTCGGACCGGGGGTCGATTGCTATAATCAGGGAAAGATCACCATTCGGGCTCATACCACGGTTTCGCAAAAGAGCTATTTGTGTGCTTCATCTCACGACATCAGCGACCCGCTGAACACGCTGATCGTCGCGCCCATCACCATCGAAGACCAGGCATGGGTGGCAGCCGATGCTTTTATTGGCCCAGGTGTTCACATCGGGCAAGGCGCAGTAATCGGCGCCCGCGCTGCAGTTTTTGGAAAGGTGGAACCCTGGACCGTCGTTGGAGGCAACCCGGCCAGGTTTATAAAAAACAGAACAATAAAGGACAACAAATGGAATGTTTGATTTCAGCAATTATCCTCACTTTTAATGAAGAAAAACATATCGAACGCTGTATCCGGTCATTGGAGGGAATTGCTGATGAGATTTTTGTGATCGACTCATACAGCACCGACGCGACTGCCGAAATAGCAGCAGCACTCGGTGCAAAGGTTTACCGGAATCCGTGGAAAAATTATGCGTCACAGTTCAACTGGGCATTGGAGAATTGTCCGATCAGGTCCGGATGGGTCTGGAGAATTGA
>JBFXKJ010000348.1:0-3847 GCA_050173895.1 Mangrovibacterium sp.
CCCGGAACTGAGGCCAGTGTTGTGGAAAAAATTTGCCGGTTGGGATGGCCGACGCAACTAACGATCTGTACCGGAAGTGTCCCGGGAATGTCCTGATTTAATAATTCCAGGCACAGCGGCACCAGGTTTTTCAGTCCCATGTAGATCATCACCGGCGCGCTGGTTTTCAGGACCGAAGCCACGGTCTCCAGATGATCGAACCCGTCATTCCGTTTATGTCCGGTGTACAGCAAGGCCATACTGTTTTTTCCCCTGATCGTTAAGGGAATGTGAAAATCCGCCGCAGCCGCGGGACCGGCCGAAATTCCGGGAATGACTTCGACATTCAGTTGCTCGGCCAGACAAAACTCAAGTTCCTCAGCACCCCTGCCGAATATAAACGGATCGCCCGCCTTCAGCCTGACAACCTGTTTACCCTGAAGTGCATATTGTTTGAGCTGGCTGTTGATGATCTCCTGACGCTGAGACTGATACTGCCCGTCCTGATAGTGCTTCCCGGCGTAGATCTTCAGTGAATCCGCAGGGGCCAGGTTCAGGATTTCTTCACCGTGCAGGGCGTCGTAGAGGATGACATCTGCCTGCCGGATCCGGCGAAGCGCTTTGACGGTAAGCAAATCGGGGTCGCCGGGCCCCGCGCCTGTAATGGATATAAGGTGTGACATCGGGATGATTGAAGAATTAAATGCGTCGGGAATCCGGAGCTTTACTTAGCTCATCGAGCCATTCCAAAGGATTTGAATAAATGAATGCATACCGGAGCCGCGAAATCAGTTTACTGCTGTCGACAGTTTTATACACCGGACAGGGATCCGCGCTGAATTCCGGCAACGGAAGTCCGGAAACCTCTGAAGCCTTCCTGTAAAACTCCCTTCGGGACGGATGAACCGGACAACAGGCGTTGAAGACTTCTCCCCACGCTTCCTGCCGGACAATTTCAGTAAGGAGCCGGATACAGTCGTCCCGGTGAATCAGATTTACCGGACGCGAGCCATCCGGGATTTCCCGGCGGGATGACAAAAACCGCATAGGGTTCCGATCGGCACCGATCAGTCCTCCGAATCGCACTACCGTTGTTCGAAAGCGATTACTTTCAAAAAACATCCGTTCTGCTGCCAGCAATGCCCTGCCCGAAGTTTTTTCAGGATTCCGGGCGTCCTCCTCCCTGACAACCCCGTTATCATCCGGATATACGGAGGTTGAGGAAATGAAGATCACCCGCGCTACCTCATATTGTTCAAGGAGGCCGATGAGTTTCTTCATTTGTCCCGGAAAGACGCTTTCCACATCATTGGTACGCCGCGGCGGAACCGATACAACAACCAGGTCCGTATCAAAAAAGCCAGGGTCTTCAACCTGGGCAAAGGTCTCATTCAGGACCAGCACGGACGCCTCCACGCCCCTTTCTCTCAATGGCTGGATCTTCTCCGTGGCAGTAACCGATCCCTTCACAAGATAGCCCTTGTCAAGCAGCTCTCCTGCCAGCGGTAAGCCCAGCCATCCGCAGCCCAATACCGATATGGTCGATATCTCCTTCAAAGGAACAAAGATCTATTTCCGGTTGACATTCCTAGCAGAGAATTTTCTGCTTCACCTCCGGCTCATCCAGCTTCTTGATGATCCGGTCAACCGAATACTTAACAAACGACAGCTCCTCCTGTTCCGGAGAAACGTTCACCGCATTGGGAAACATCTTCCATGCCGTCCAGGCCGTGTTCTCGCCTGCGGTGATGATCTGTCCCTTTGGCGATGGGAAATTGCCTGAGGCCTTGTAATTCTCAATGGCAGCAGGACTAAAGAACAGATAGGCATCGAAAGCCTCATTGATCCATTTTTCGATGGGTGTATTCTTATACACCTCCATTTCGTACGAATGAATGCCGTAGGCAAATAACCGTTCGTACAGGTCGTTCAGCGACTTATCTCCTCTCAGGTAAACGACCCGCTGACTGTCGTGATGCGAGGCAACCAATTCTGCCAGGGCCAGGGTATTGGCCTCTCCCGACCGCCAGACGGTCATACCTGTTTTTTTAAGGATATCGGCCTGACTGGCCGACAGGCAGAAGATCTCGTGCCGTTCGGCAGAGCCAAAATGTTTCCGGAAGCGGACAAGCCAATGCGCAGCGTACGTGCTGGTCACCACAAGGCTTACCGGCTCATCCCGGATCAATTCCAAAAATTTGACATCCGGTTTTCTGAACTGGATCCGGATAAACGGATGCTCGATAAAACGGATGGGCTGTTTTTTCAGCCATCTCCGGGTGGCAGCCGAAAGCTTTCCCCCGATAAATACAGACGGTAGTTCCATTTTCCTTAATGTTTAAATTGTTTTCCTGTTGTTGTTTCCTGTACATACTTTTTTCGAATCACAAAATCGCCGAAATGCTCTCCTTCCTCCCTGGTGGCCGCGTAATCGGCGATGACGGGACGGAGTTCATTCAGAATCTCCTCCTCAGAAAGGGTTTCGCGATAAAGCGTATTCAACCGCGTGCCGTTAAAATTCCCTCCCAGGTAAAGATTATAGTGTCCGGGCGACTTCCCGATCAGGGCGATTTCAGCCAGAGAGGGCCTGCCGCAACCGTTCGGACAGCCTGTCATCCGGATCACAAACTCCTCTTTCAATAAGTTATATTCTGAAAGAATCGTTTCTATTTTCGTGATCAGCGTGGGCAGGTAACGTTCAGCTTCGGCGAAAGCCAGCCCGCAGGTATTCAATGCCACGCAGGCAATGGAGTTCTGCCTCAGGCCCGAGAGTCCGACAGGCCAGACCCCGTGGGCTGAAAGAATGGCGTTTACCTGATCTTTTTCATCTGTATCCGCAATGATCAGATTCTGATTTCCCGTCAGGATAAAACGTGCTTCGACTTTTTTGGCCACTTCTCTCAGGGCAGTTTTCAGCTTCAGTTCACCGGTGTCCTTCACTCGTCCACCTTCCACGAACAGCGTCAGGCTCCATTTTCCGCCGGTGCCTTTCACCCATCCGTACCGGTCGCCATTACGGATGAAATGAAAAGGACGGGTGGCCTGCAATTCATATCCGAGATAACGGTGTAATTCAGCTTTGAACCACTCCGGTCCAAGACGGTCGATGGTGTATTTCAGCCGGGCCAGTTTCCGGTCTTGCCGGTTTCCGTAATCCCTTTGCAAAAGCACCACTTTTTCAGCAACATCGATCACCTGCCCGGGTGTGCAGAATCCGATCACATCTCCCAGGCGGGGATAAGTTTCCGGTATGCCGAAGGTCGATCCCAACCCGCCCCCCGCAGTCACGTTATAGCCAATCAGCTTCCCTTCTTCTTCTATCGCAATAAAACCGAGATCCTGCGAGAAAACATCAATATCGTTGTCGGGGGGCACGGCCACTCCTATTTTAAATTTCCGGGGAAGATACCGGTCACCGTATATCGGTTCCACATCCTTCTCACCTCCGGCCAGGAGCTTTTTATCCAGCCATATTTCATGATAGGCCGTCGTGCCGGGGATCAGGTGATCGGAAAGTGCCTTCGCAAGTTTCCAGGCCTCTTCATGAACCTCCGACCTCGAAGGATCAGCATGCGACATGACGTTCCTGTTCACGTCGCCGCAGGCCGCAATGGTAGTCAAAAGCACCTGATTAATTCCCTGCATGGTCCTTTTCAGGTTTTTCTTGATCACGCCGTGTAACTGAAAGGTTTGCCGGGTAGTCAGCTTCATGGTCCCATTGGCATACTCATCAGCCAGCCGGTCGATCTGAAGCCATTGTTCCCGCGTGGCAATTCCTCCCGGCAACCGCACCCGGATCAAAAAAGAAAAGGCAGGTTCCAGTTTCTGACTTTTACGTTCTTTCTCCAGATCGCGGTCATGCTGCTGG
>JBFXKJ010000349.1:0-3830 GCA_050173895.1 Mangrovibacterium sp.
ATGATCCTGTTTGTTTTTCTCTGCTTTTTTGGCGATCCTCTTGATCTGGCAAGCCAGGCAGGATCTTCGCATGTAGAGTTCTTAAATGCCCCGGTTCTGTTTAAGGAAGGCGGTAAATCCTTTCAGCAGGTGGTGGTCGGTTATAAATCGGAAGTTCCCGGAGAAATTGTTGTTACCGGGAATAACAGGGAACTGTTGAAGGCGGGGCTGAAAAGAGGGGAAAACCATTTTCTGCTTACTTTTCCTGCCGTAACCAGGCCCGAAAAAGTCAATCTTTCCGTAAAGATCAATGGCGGTTCGGCCGAAAGTTATCTGATCCGGCTGGAGCCTCCCAAAACCTGGCAGATCAATTTTGTACAGCACTCCCATACCGATATAGGCTATACCCGTCCGCAGTCTGAAATCCTTGCCGAGCACATGCGGTATATTGATTATGCCCTTGATTATTGTGATCAGACTGATAATCTGCACGATGATGCCAAATTCCGCTGGACCTGCGAGTCTTCGTGGGTAACCAGGGAATATCTTCGTTCCAGGCCGCAGTCACAGATCGGGCGGCTGGTTAAACGAATTTCAGAAGGCCGGATTGAAGTGACTGGTATGTATGCGAATATGGCCGAAATTGCGGATGAAAATCTGATGGTTGATTTTCTTCAGCCCCTCAGGGAGATCGGGAAACTGGATATTCCTGTCAGAACAGCCATGCAGAACGATGTAAACGGGATTGCCTGGTGTATGCCTGATTATTTTAAGAACACAGGAGTAAATTACCTGATCATGGGAATTAATGAAACCCGCTCCGTCAGGCCGTTTGACAAGCCTACCGCTTTTTGGTGGGAGGCCCCTTCGGGAGAGCGGATGCTGGCCTTCCGGGCCGATCATTATATGACCGGAAACTTCTTTGGACTGGAAAGTAAGGAAATTAACGCTGAAAATATGCTGTGGCACCTGGCTGATCTCGATCGCAGCGGTTATCCGTTTAACCGGATCGGGATCCAGTTTTCCGGCTATTTTACAGATAATGCACCACCGTCAACGGCAGCCTGCGAACTTGTGCGGAAATGGAACGAGAAATATGAAAGTCCCAAACTGAGATTAGCGGTTGCGGGTGAGTTCATGGAATACGTTGAAGCGAATTATGCCGGTCAACTGCCGGTTTACCGCAATGCGTGGCTGGACTGGTGGACGGATGGGTTTGGTTCCGCTTCGCGTGAAACGGCAGAAGTGAGAAAAACCCAGAACATGAAACAGGTTGATGAAGGCTTGTTTGCGATGGTCTCGATGATGGGAGGCGAACTGAGCCCTGAGCTAGAGAAAAAGCTGGATCATATCAGTGAGAATGCTGTTTTCTTTGACGAACATACCTGCGGCGCTGATGAAAGCATCAGCCACCCCTGGTCGGAAAATTCGACAAAACAGTGGCTTCAGAAAGGAGCCTATGCCTGGGAAGCGCTTAAAAGAGTTACCTTGCTTAATGAGGAAGCCCTGGCCCGGTTCCAGCCGTTCCTTAAAAAGGCCGGCTTCCCTGTCATCTATGTGATCAACTCCATGGGGTGGAAACGTTCCGGGCAGGTGAAGCTCTTTATCGATTACGAAGTGATGCCGGTTGAAAGAGTGGTTCAGGTTGTTGACCTTTCGACCGGGCAGCATGTGCCTGCCCAGTTACTGACCAAACGCAGGGAAGGAGCTTACTGGATACTTGAGGTCAGTGATGTGCCTGCATTGGGATTTAAAGCCCTGAAAATTGTGCCGGGCCATGAGCCTGTGAAAGAGGACGGGCGGTCCGGTCCCGGAATCCTTGAAAACAGGTTTTACAAGATAACAGTCGATAAAACGACCGGGGCCATCAGCAGTTTTTATGACAAGGAACTTCAACAGGAACTGATAGATGCGGAAAATCCATACCATATCGGGCAGCTTGTTCGTGAAACTTCAGAAAAGCGTGACGTGCCTCCGTTTGTCCGTACAAGCGTTTCAAATGTGAAACTTGAACAGGGTGATAATGGTGAAGTATGGAAAAGCCTGAAAATTTTATCCGACATGGATGGCTTTGAAAAGGGAACACCCGCCAATCCGAAAGGTATTGATCTGGAGATCAGGCTTTATGAGCAAGTTAAAAAAGCAGAGTTCCTTTACATGGCCCGCAAAGTGATCAATACCAATCCGGAAGCCTTGTATGTGGCCTTCCCGTTTCGTTTGCCGGATTCCCGAATTGTTTTTGAAACCATTGGAGGCACTTTGAGCCAGGGGCAGCAGTTGCCCGGCTCAGCATCCGACTGGAACGTGGCCCAGAATTTTGTTTCCGTACGCGGGAAAAAGGCACAGATCATTGTCGTAAGCAATGAGGTTCCCCTGTGGCAATTCAGTGATTTCAATATGGGCAAATTTGAACGCGATCCAAAGCCGGGAAAACCCTGGCTGTATTCCTGGGTGATGAACAATTACTGGTTTACCAACTTCAGAGCTTATCAGGAAGGAGCCTTTAGCTGGAGTTATCAGTTGACTTCAGTTTCCGACACAACAAACAGTTATGCCACCAGGTACGCGTGGGGTGAAAGGAATGCATTTCTGACGCGGACTTTCCCTGCGGGGAAAAATGAATTTTCGAAACCTCTTTTAGAGACACTCCGGATTGATGCTCCTGCAAATGCCATGCTGGTCAACAGCCGTCCTTCATGGAATAAAAAAGGAGCAGTTTTGTTGCACTTCCGCGAAACCAACGGACAATGGGCCGAGGTCAAAATCCGGTCAGCTATACCGGAACATCCCGTCAAACGAATGACGGAAGTCAATGCGCCGGGAACAAGATCCGGACAAACGATGACCTCTGTCAGTTTAAAACCTTATGAAGTTAAATTTATTGAACTTGAGCTTTAACGTAACTACTTTATAGATCACTTCTAAGCTTAGCCAATCAATTAATCTAAAAAACTGTTATAGAAATGAATTGCAAAAGCTATACCTTGATCCTGACGCTGGCGCTTTTCCCGTCGCTGATCTGTATGGGTAACGGGAACGGCTCTGTCTCGTCAAAGAACGATCCGGCGAAGGAGGACACCATTCATGTGATTGGACATGCTCATATGGATATGAACTGGTTGTGGACTTATTCTGAAACCATGAAAATGTGTAATGACAACCTTCGGCAAACCATCGCTTTTATGCAGGAATATCCTGATTTTACTATGCTTCAGAGCCAGGCATCGGTATACAATTTTGTGGAGAAAGTAGATCCTCCTTTATTCGAGCTGGTTAAAAAATACGTAAAAGAAGGCCGTCTGGAACCGGCCGGAGGAATGTGGACAGAAGGAGACATGAACATGTCGTCGGGAGAAGCTATCTGTCGTACATTTTTACTTGGGCAACGTTATTTCCTGAAAAATTTTGGGAAAACGGCCCGCATCGGATGGCTTCCCGATAATTTCGGTCATATTTCACAGATGCCCCAAATCCTTAAGCTGGCGGGCTGCGATTTTTTTTATTTTCATCGCTGTAAGCCCTATCTCGGGACCTTCTGGTGGACAGCGCCCGATAACTCCAGGGTTTTATGTTATGCCAACGACACCTACAATGGGGAGATCAAACCGGAACTGAAGGATCAGATCAAAAGGTTTTCACCCGATAAACATCGTATCCTGCAGATTACCGGGGTTGGAGATCATGGAGGCGGTCCGACCCGTGCCAATATTGAGATGGTTCGTCAACTCGACGGGCAACCCGGCTATCCGGCCGTCAAATTTACAGCAGCTGAAGATTTCTTTCAGGCAGCTTCACGCGAGATGGAAGGCCGGCCTACTCATAAAGGGGAGATGCAGTTTATTTTTGAAGGT
>JBFXKJ010000350.1:0-3787 GCA_050173895.1 Mangrovibacterium sp.
TGGCGGCGGTAATTTCCGGGAAGGCTTCGGTTTCATAAGGGGCAGAGTTGAAACGGTTGCCTGAACTGTTTTTCCAGCAACGGAGTTTATTCTTCCCCAAATAGATCAGGTCGGTGGTCCCTGAACCGTCGATATCGGCCAGGCGAATTGAAGACGGATTAAAGGAATCCGGATGGTCCATGACCGGCGCCTGATCGAAGGTTACTTTCGTTCCAAACTTTCCAAAGCCCAGATTCGGCCAGTAACAAACTTCGTTGTTCCTGATCCTGACGATATCGGTCTGACCGTCGCCCGACATGTCGGCCAAAAAAATAGTCTGCATCGCATCCGAAAAGAGCACGTGTGCCCCTTCTTCCTCATCAGCCGGCTTTGCAACCTTCCTGACCGGCGAAAGGCCTTTCCTGCCTTCGGAAGGATACCACGAGATCACATCTTCCTCCGTCATCACGACTTCGGCCCTGCCATCACCGTTTAGGTCGAGCATTCGTGTGTTCCGGTCGCTGAAGTCAATATTGGGCAGCCCCTCGAACAACCGGAAATTTTGCCACTGATTTTCATCATTCATCTCGAAATATCCCGGATACGCCGGATGGTAGCTGACAAGCTGGCGGCTTCCGTCAGCATCCAGGTCGGCCATCTGCATCACGAATCCCAGTCCGCCGAACGAAGGCCTGGCCGAAACAGGTTTTGCCGGTTCAAAACGGCCGTTTCCAAGATTATGTTTGTAATACCATCCGCCGGCCTGTTCGGATAGAATTCCCGATAAACCTTCACCGAACAGATCCGTAAACTGATAAGCCGTTTCATCCAGGCCTGCGGGAGCATCTGCCAGATCATCTGAACTGATGGTCCTGATTTCTTTGTTCCAGGCGGGCTGCTGATAGCCAAATTCGATCGGCGGAAGGCTTTTCTTTGAATACGAACCGTCAGGTTTTTTGATGTAACCGGACGAAGTGACGGATCGCAATAAGGCAAAGTCGCTTTCCGGTTCCTGCAGATAGGCCATATTTAACGACCTGACCAGTCCGTCGTATTCGCCGGCTCCTTTAAAATGATGAAAGAGCAGGATCCGTTTGCAAAGCCTGGTTGTCCGGATCTCAAAACCCGCCCTGTAACCGGAAAATGCATCAGCCCTGAAACTCCAGTCAGCAGCCGGATCAGCCGGCGAGTCCGGATCGTATTCACCGTAGTCAAATACGGTGGAAAACAAATAGTCGCTTTCATCCGGCCGCGGGTCCTGCAATTGTTTGAAAGGTGTTTGATTCCCATACAGGATTTTTGAAAGATAGCAGTTTGTATAGGTAATTTGCCCGTTTTTGATCCGGTTCCGGTTATGAAGCAACGAGCGGTCAAGTCCCTTTTCATCTTCCTTTTTATAGCTGAATTGAGAGCAGTTCCCTTTGTCGTCAAATACAAATTCGGGAAGCCACTCAAAAATACGATACGCGTCGGCCGGATCTGCAATTCGGGAGGCGGCTGTCCATCCAAACAAGGTCGTGCTGTTTTCTTTTGTGATAACCCGCCATTTCAGTTCGCCGGTCGTTTTATGCTTCCAACGCTCAATCCGGGCAAACAGTCCCTCTGTCCGTGGTTTATAGTAGCGGATCAGATGATCGCCATCGGTTGAGTCTTCTTCCCGGACAACGTAGTTCCCGTTTTCGTCACGCCTGAATACGCCGTCGCCTTGTTTTTCAAACTCCGGGACCAGGTCTTCTGCCCCGGAAAAAAGGAAGGTGTCCGAATCGGATTCATCCAGATACTGCGGGAGTTCGCCATCCGCTTTTCGCTTTATCGACGGCAGGTCGATGCTCCATCCCATTCCTAAAATGCTGTTGCCTGAGCCGGAGTTATAGGTCAGGGAGAGGGTAGGAGTAATACCTCTGGCCGGGGAAAACGGGAGCGGAACCGAAAAGGATGCAGTCCCGTTAACCGCGTTTACTGTAAATTTTCCGTCAATCCCTCTGATAGCTCCTCCGCCCCTGGGTAAGGACAGGGAAGGTGTTTCGACACCATGGGGTCTCGTTTTTTCTTCTTCATGAGTTGAAGCGTGTGACGTCAGGTTGTTAGTTTTGCTCATTCCTTGTATTAATTACTTGATTAAATAAAAGGACACTGATTTCGCGGACAGCGAAAAACGGCAGTTGACTTTTGCTAACATAATCCTCAAACGAATTCGCCAAAAAAATGGCTTAATTCATTTCGGATACTAACATATTTTTGTCTGAAATAACTTCACACGATCACGATGAATACTTAAAAAAGCTTTTTCTCCACCTCTCTTGTCATAATATTAATCCCGTCCTTCCTCATGCGGAGTCATGATAAAACGATCTGCTTTTGAATTTATTGTGTGCAGGCAATTTTTTTTTCAAATTTTTTTTTTACCCGATAAATCCACTATGAGATCCTTTCGTTAACTGGAGTTTGAGGACTACTTCAGGCTCATGACCGACTTTTTCGCCGAAATCCCAGAAGGAATCAGGAATTGGAAATCTGCCAGATTGGGAAATAAAACGCCGCCAAATCAGGAAGTAAAATAGTGCCAAACAAGGAAGTAAAATAGTGCCAAACAAGGAAATATCTTTATATTTGTGTTGAAAATCAATACATATAGTATGGCGGGAAAGACTTATTTATCACGCTTGTGTGATCAGGAGCTACAAATAGCATTGCAATCGTCGGGAGCAGTTTTAATTGAGGGAGCCAAATGGGTTGGAAAAACAAGTACAGCATCGATAGCGGCAAAGAGCATTTTGTATATGCAAGATCCGGATAATTCGGCATCTTACCAGGCAATGGCCGACACCAAGCCTTCGTTGTTACTCCAAGGAGAAGTGCCAAGGCTAATAGATGAGTGGCAAATGGCTCCGGTTTTATGGGATGCGGTCAGATTTGAAGTTGATAGGAGGGGTGATGCTGGTCAGTTTATTTTGACAGGTTCGGCTGTACCTGCTGATAATGTTACTGCACATACTGGTACTGGACGATTTTCCCGAATGTTGATGCGTCCTATGAGTCTGTTTGAATCGAACGAATCGAATGGCTCAGTTTCTCTGGGAGGTCTGTTTGCAGGAAATATGGATATTGACTCAGTGTCCGAATTGTCCATAGAGAAAATAGCTTTTGCTATATGTAGAGGTGGATGGCCTGCCAGTGTCTTGAAAAATGAAGCTTCAGCACTACGTATGTCAAGAGATTATGTAGAGGCCGTAATTAATCATGATGTGTCACGAGTTGATGATGTGGAGAAAAATCCCGAAAGAGTTCGTTTATTGTTACGGTCTCTGGCTAGAAATATAGCTACGTTGGCCTCGATACAAACAATTAAAAGTGATATTGAAGCAACAGATGTCTCCATATCGGATAAGACAATTGGTTCATACTTAAATGCATTACGAAGAATTTTTGTGGTGGAAGATTTGCCTGCCTGGTTGCCGTCAATGCGTTCCAAATCGGCAATACGCACTTCTGCCAAAAGGCATTTTGTCGATCCCTCAATCGCTACGGCAGTGTTGCGAACAAATCCGGACGGGTTGTTGAACGACTTTAATACTTTTGGGTTCCTGTTTGAATCTTTATGTACACGGGATATTCGTATTTATGCGCAAGCGATTGATGGTGATGTGTTTCATTACCGGGATAAAAGTGGATTAGAATCTGATTTGATTGTTCGGCTAAGAGATGGTCGTTGGGCAGCAATAGAAGTAAAGTTAGGAAACAAACAGATTGAGGAAGCTGCTAAAAATCTGTTGGCGCTAAAAGCAAAAATTGATGAAGATAAAATGGG
>JBFXKJ010000351.1:0-3785 GCA_050173895.1 Mangrovibacterium sp.
CACGATGGACAGCGAGGTCATTATTCATCTGATGGCCCCGCATCTGAAAAGGGGACTGGAAAAGGCGCTTTCCATCGCGCTTCAGCAGGTTGAAGGCGCCTATTCTCTGGTGATGCTGACCCGAAACAAAATTATTGCCGCCCGTGATCCGCGCGGCTTCCGGCCGCTGGCGCTGGGAAAACTGAACGGCGGCTGGGTTGTGGCCTCTGAAACCTGCGCATTTGATCTGGTGGGAGCCGAGTATCTCCGTGACGTTGAACCGGGGGAAATCCTGATCATCGATTCCAGCGGCTGCAAGAGCCTGAAGCCTTTTCCAGCCATGAAGCACTGCCACTGCATTTTCGAGCTGATTTACTTTGCCCGTCCCGACAGCCAGATTTTCGGTCAGAATGTCTATCTGTGCCGCAAGCGGCTGGGGCATGAACTGGCGCGGGAATACTGTCCGGAGGTGGATCTGGTCATGCCATTTCCGGATTCTGGAAATTATGCCGCGCTGGGTTATGCGGAAGAAAGCGGCATTCCTTTTGAGATGGGCATGATCCGCAATCACTATGTGGGCCGGACTTTCATTCAGCCCACTCAGCCCATGCGTGATTTTGGCGTGCGCGTCAAACTCAATCCGGTCAAGCCGCTTCTGGAAGGAAAGAAAGTGCTGATTGTCGAAGATTCCATCATCCGCGGCACCACCAGCCGCAACCGCGTGAAGAACCTGCGGGAGATCGGCGTCAAAGAACTCCACATGGTGATCAGTTGTCCGCCCACGCTGTTTCCCTGCCCCTACGGGATCGACTTTTCATCTAAAGGCGAGCTGATTGCCGCCAAAAAGGAAAATGAGAAAGCCATTGCCGAATTCATTGGTTTGGATTCGCTGCACTACCTGACCGTGGATGGCATGGTGAAAGCCACCGGCATGCCTGAAGAAAGTTTTTGCCTGGCTTGTTACACCGGCGACTATCCCATCGACCCGCCGGAAAAAATTGACAAGTTCTGTATGGAAATAAAATAGATTTTTTACAGATGCAGTGAACAGTCGCGATAACCTGACCACCTGTAGGTGGCGCGAGGTCACAAGACCGTTCCCTATACGCTGGAACAAGGGGTTGCAACCCCTTGTTCTCCCTATGGTATCATTTCTATTGCCGTAGAAATTCTGCTGATTGCTCTGAAATGTTCAGGTTCAATCCGCAAGATTGAATCAGCTTCAGCGTCAGTCGGCAAACAAGACAGAGCGCTTCTCATCATGCACCTCCTGCGCCACAACACACTATAGCGCCCAATGATTCAAGTTATGAATATTTTTAGGTCTATGCCCTGCTTAGAAAATTTTGCAGGGTAAAGATTTTACGCCTTCGAAAGAAAACAGGGCTTTCCACGATGGCGATTGCCTTCAAGTTTTCAATACCGGTGACAAACCAGGGATCTTTCAGGCCGGGAACATCCATAATCCAGTCAGGAACTTTCACCCGCAATTCCGCACATAATGCTTCCACGGTTGAAGCCAATAATGCATCAAAGCGGGGATGGTTTAATGTAACCGGCCGGGGAAGAAGGGTTGCTACATCACCGCGGCAACGCCGGAAATCATCCACAAAATCAAAAAAAGGGATTGCCCAGTTGTCTTTATACTTGAGCATTTCCCTTTTTGTCTGGCTGATCGTAGATGGCACGTAGCTCATTTAAAAAAATTCCTCGATCAATAGTTTTGTAGCCGGCTTGATCATGTTTTTCGGATAGTATTTTTGAATGATCTCCAATACAGAGGCGGCGTCTTTCAATCGCAGTTCCTGAAGGAGAAAGTTCATATCGTCAATGTCCTGTTTATGCCTGGCTGATATTGCTTTCATCGCCAGGAGGTACTCCGCGTCTGCATGATAAACCGCAAGATTCGGCCAATGAAAGAGGATTTTATCTTTGTGATGCTTTTTGCTCAAATATGCTTTCACGCCATCATTAAGCCAATCGGGAGGCAGATCGTTTTCTTTGGCAATTCTCAGGGCTGCTAAATGTATCTTTTGCTCAGGTTTAAAAACAGCATCAATATCTTTTGTGGCCGGTCGTGCATTAAAAACGATGCACATCATTGCGCCCCCGTATAAGCAAATTTCTCCTTTGACGCCCATTCCGGCAAGCTGATCATTCAACATTTTGAGGTATTTTTTAATCTGTTGCTTGGTCATGCGAAGTTCTCCGATTCCTTTCATCTGCTTAGAATATTAATGATATCAATGCTTCAGTGTGACAGAGGTTACAATGCTTTGCATTTTTCAGGTCATGCGGCGGCAATCTTATCGACCAAGACTTTATCGAAAGATTGAACCGTGAGTTCATGAACATCAACTTTCTCGGATGCGGAAAGTATTTCGATGCCGATCACATTGCCTTTTTCATCGTAATCCATGATGATATCGGAAGTCACTTCATCGGTGTTATGGATAGAATCTTCTTTTAAGCGGATATAGATAGCATCGGCAGCCTGACTGTAATGCATTCTCATTTTACGTTACCCCCTTTGTGTACTTTCCAATTTTATCCGTCATGTATGCCGTAATTATCCTGATCTACAAGGGAAAGTCAATGTCGTTTTTGTGGGCGGATTATTGAAGGTCATATTGAAGCGGTCAAGAATGCACCAAACCTTCTTTCTGTCGCTTGCTACGGGGAGATTTATTTTGCGCCACTTTCTAATACCCATAAGAGAATCAAAAGCCCATCGTAAAATTGAGTTAAAATCATTTTCCTTTAAAACCGGCCGGGCGTCTTTCCAGGAAGGAAATCACCGCTTCTTTCATCCTGTCTAATCTGCCCAATGAAGTTAAGTTGGCACGTTGCCACCAGCGATCCCAGCTCCTGACCAACCATAGTAAGCAGACCTTTCATATAGATGCGTTCAGCTTAAAAGTCAGCTCATCTGAAATAGCGTCAGGCAGTGGAATCACACTGCAGTATTCAGGAGTAATCAGCCTAGCAACTTCGTCTTGCCCCATTACGACTCGAAACCACTGTTCACGGTCCGACATTACTCGAAACTGCCGTTCGTCAGCTGTTCCGGCCATATAAGGGAGATACAGGACCACAGCTTGCATGGGCTGACAGCCTTCAGCCTTGCACCCCAGTCTATCAATGCGCCCGGTCCGTTGCTCGATGGTGCTGGGATTCCAAGCCAGATCGTGATGTATGACATGACGGCAATACCGCTGAAGGTCCACACCTTCACCCATGACTTGACTACAAACAAGGACATCCGGGAAGAATGGTGTGTTAAACGCATGCATGAGACGGGTTCTGAAATCACGTCTTGTCTTACCGGTCGCTTCCCTCACATTTGCGAGTACGACCGATCTCTCGTTAGGGTCGAGGTCATCTTCCTCGTCCCTGTCCAACCTGATACCCCCAGTTTGGGTTCGCTGTGCAGCCTCCAAATATGCCTGACGCTCCTCAGTAGAACAATATTTGGTGAGAAAATCTATGAAGTCAGAAAATTTTTGTCGCCATGTAAGTCCAGATGTGTCAGCCGAATCGAGGGCTGAGTGAACCGCCTCTTCTGCAGACATAGTACTGAACGTAGTGATTGGAAAGCATCGTACGAGAGTCGTAGAAACGCGAAAGAAGCTCCGCATCGTGACCGTAATCTGCTCCCTCAGATCCGCATCAATACTAACCGCTGTGCCGGACAGGCTCATTCGCGCCTCGATAATATCTTCCAATGCGGCATCAACTGCCTTGCGCCCGGCGGAGTCTGTGTCATCGAAAAATCTCCGTTGAATTTGGTCTAAAAGACGTTCAAC
>JBFXKJ010000352.1:0-3745 GCA_050173895.1 Mangrovibacterium sp.
GAATCCGTGGCCGGATAGAGCGTGCAGCAGTCGTTATGCCCGCACAAAGGACATGGATTGACGCGTTTCTCCCCACCAACATTTTTTAATTCAAGACCTGGTTGCCGCTTCAGATATTCTTCCAGGCGTATTCTTTTTTTTATTTCTGCAAAGTCGTCTGTCATGATCATAGTCCCCTGGCGCCGATTGTTCCGAATCCGATCTCAGTGATTAAAGCCTGTCCGTGTGGCCGGCTTTTTATCGCCTTAATGCCGCCACAACTTCATTGACGGTCTTTTTCAACTGGTTCGCTTTTGCTTCGGACGCTTCTTTTGATTCAAAAAAATTATCAATCCATTCATATTTGATTCTGATTCTCCCGCTATTTAACCGGGAATGTTTCAACCCGTCATATTTCATCCAACCGCGCAATGTTTTGACGCTGACATCCGCGTATTTTGCCGCTTTTCCTACGGTTGCCCAACCTTCCATAATTCACAGTTCCTTTAAAATAAAACAGCCATGACAACGCATTGGATGCCTTGAATCATGGCCGGCTGGAAAGCTTGCTGGCTTTTGGCTGGCCGGTTGTTTTGTTTGTTCGACTAAATCATCAGCACCTTGTTATTTTTGGTTTTCACCAAAGTCCGGTTTGCTATTTCACGAATCACCCCGTTATTGTCTTTTTCGACAAAAGTAATGGTTCGAGGGTATTTTCTGGAAAAATCCAAAACGATCTTCATTTCTTCAATGTGTTCATTGATTTTCTTTTTCTCTGCATCGAGCATTTTTTTTATTCTCCTTTGTAAGCACCCTTGACAACTTCTCTGCCCCGTATTAAAAAACAAAAAGCCGGGTTCATCGAAAGTGACAAGGCGCGCTGTTTTTTTTTGTGGCCGCTTGCATGGTCCAGATGCAAGCGGCTTTATTTTTTTCCCCGCAAGGCTTGTGAAATCTTCTTCAATTCCATCACCCTGCTTTCCAATTCCTTGATATTGGCTTCCAGAACTCCAGCAAGTTCTCCCTCAAGAAAAAAATTCGCATCGATGGCGGTTTTGAGCTGGTCCGGTGCCAGCCCGTTAATTGCCAGTTTCTTTGAGCGCATCAGATCAGACTCGCCCTGAAGATAGGCTTCAACATGGCTATCGGTCCCATAACAAACGTAACCGGCCATGAATGGTTTCAAAAACGAAATGAAATCCGGATAGTTGCCGATGTCTCCGGCAGGCTTTTTTGAATTGTAATGGCCTGAAAAGTACAGCCCGATATTTTTAATTGCGCGTAAAAAGACCTGTTCCAACTTCATTTTGGAAAAAAGCCGTTCAGCTTCAGTCATGGTGTTACAAGGGGCAAATGGGATTCCATCGATATTATGTTTTACTGCTTCGGAAAGGGCAGAATAGAAATCCAGGCTTTCATTCCAGATTATCTTTTCGTCATAGGATGGTGATTCAACATCCTGACCGGCATAGCAAAGACCAGGAACAGAATCCGTAAGCCCGGCAATAAACAACAGGTCAGTAACCTGGCAGATATCAGCAATGGTGAATTTTTCAATATTTTGAACCCATGCCGAGGGTATCACCACCCGGTTTGTTATGATCTTTGCGGTTTCCTGTGAGACATTCTGAAAACGCTTCAATGCCTTTTCACAGACCAAGTTATGAATCATGTCTGACGTGTATTGATATTCAATCACCCCAATCATTTCCATTTCCGTGAACCATCCTTTATCATTCTGGTTCAGTAAATTGATTCGGGGATAACCTTCAACCATGATGTATGGTGAATCATCAGGATTGCGTTTATTCCTGGCATAAAGCCAATAATCGATCTCACTTTTTTTGAATCGAAGGCCTTTAGCCCCAACTTTATGAAAAGGAATTTTCCCCTGGTGTACCAGGTTGTAAACACTTTGCGCCTTCATGCCGAGATAATCAGCAACACCTTTTACAGTCCAATGAAAGCCGTCATTCATGAATTAACCTTTTGAAATAGTGTAACAAATAAAGTATTGGTTGTTTGATATGTTAAGTTTTACTCTCGCAAGGTAAAAATGTAAAAAAATTCATCATCAATAAATTTATCCCGTAGCGATTTCTCCCTCTCCAGTTCCGGGGCACTGCCAGTCAACCGCCACAACCTTTCCTTTTTTGGCAGATGTAGGCTTTATCTTTTCTGCTCCCATATTCCCAACAATGACCTCCTGAACATTCAACAGCTTTTCCCTGGCCTGAACAGCATCAGGGCATTGTTCCGCCCCATATTCAGCAATGACCAGGGCAACCTGCCCGATGGATTTCCGGCATTCCTGCAGGGCAATTTCATTGGTTCTGTATCCGCCATTCTGAATCATCTTGTACGTATGCAGTGCGGACCTGATTATCCAGTCCGGAGAAGTAAGGCATTGTTGCCGAACCTCTTCCAGTTTCCTTTCCTGGTGCTCGATGTAGAGTTCAACAATCTGATTAAGGCCTGCCCGGTAATCCATTCCATCAGGGCTTGAATTTCCAAACCGGGTTTCCAGGTCCGCACATTCCAACAGTGCCCCGAACGCCCGAAGCGCCTGATTTTGGGCAGTCAAATTGTCGTACAGGTCAAGAAACATTTCAGTGCCTATGTGTTGACGCTTTTTAATCTCCATGACAAACCTCCTCTTCTTTTTATTTGGGTGCCCCTGCCAAATGACCGAGGTTGAACGATCATGGGCAGGGGAATACAAGGATATGGATTTTTTGTTTGATTGAAATTTGGGGCTTTCAACTTAAATCCAGGCTTTCCGCCATGATGGGAAATATTTATCCATCAGTTGGCAGTATTCTTCCCGGAAAGCCTTCACTTTTGCAGAATACATTTCAGCCGCTTTGTTTGCCGCCTCGATTTCCGAAGCCGTTTCCTCTTCATCACCAAATTTCACCCCGGGAAAATGTTTCTGGTTTTCAAACATATAGTCCAACCAGGAATCACAAGAGAACCAGGAATCAAACTGCAGAAAGTTTTCAATCGATTCCCCGTGATTCGCCCCGAGCTCATATTCGCTGGTCCATTGTTCCTCCACTTGTTCCTCGATAACTTTTAAAAGCTGTTCATCCATGTCCGACCTCCGGAACACTGTGAATGTCCATCAATAAAGGCTATTCCTCGACTTCGTTCCGGTACTGTTCCAGATCTTCAGGCAGATCATCTTTACCATTGTTCAACAACCAAGCCGCCGCTTCCGCCGGTTCCAAAATACTGGCATATGGTGTGCTGCCCTGCCATTGACTGGTATGCTCGAGCCAGTACCGGCCCTTTGCCGACTTGTACAGGGTTTCATGTTCCCACTGGCTGCCGGTGGCAATGCTGATATGGTTGTTTCCGTTCCACCTGGTATCCTCTTCCCAATGGTCAACCGCCTTTTCCGTGTTCAGGATGATTCCGTCTTCCATCCGATATTTTGACATGCTTTATCTCCCTTGTTGCCGGTGGAATGCCGCCGGCTGAAAGTGGTTAAATTCGCTGCCCATCAATAACGAGAATTGCCCATCTATGTCTCACCCCCCCGTTATCCCCTTGTCGTATATCTCAAAACCCCCGGAACTGATTGCTTCGCGCTCTGATTCATCAGCACACAATCCAATCAATTCCCGTTTGAATTTTGGGATGTCCTTTTCAGCCTGTTCCCGGGTATCAAATTCACCTCCAAAAATAGACGACTGGCTATCCCCGGACACCCAACACAAGACGCATTGTCCCCCTTTGATGGTTGTCATGATGCTATCCCCGG
>JBFXKJ010000353.1:0-3743 GCA_050173895.1 Mangrovibacterium sp.
GACGTGTATGGATGCGAGAATTGATCTGATCATAGAGCGGTTGAAGGAAGTTTACGATCCGGAGATCCCGGTGAATATTTATGATCTGGGATTGGTATACAATGTGGATATTGGAGACGATAATAAGGCCAGCATTGTGATGACGCTGACGGCTCCGGGCTGTCCGGTAGCCGATATGCTCGTCGACGATGTCAGACAGGCGGCTTTGGCGGTCGAAGGAATCGTGGAGGCAGACGTTGAACTTACCTTTGAGCCCCCCTGGGACAAGTCGATGATGAGTGAGGAAGCACGCCTGGAACTGGGATTTTTCTGACATCCGGCAGCCGGCACCGCTTTTGCGGTCAATGGTATTTCCTTTCGAAGGGATTTCATCGGGCTGAATTTACGACAAGCTTTTTCTATAATAAATTGCGGGTGTGGATCTAGGGGAACAAAGCAAACAGATCAAAGAAAAGGCCATTGAGCTGGGGTTTACGGCCTGTGGAATCTCTCCCGCCGGTTTTTTGGCTGACCAAAAAGGACATCTCGAAAGCTGGCTCGACGCCGGTATGCACGGAGAGATGGGGTATATGGCCAGGAATATGGAGAAAAGACTTGATCCCCGCCTGATTTTTGAGGGGGCGCGTTCGGTGGTGTCCGTCCTGTTGAATTACTATCCTTCCCAAAGGCAGACCGATGCCCAAGCTCCTGTCCTTTCAAAATATGCATTCGGAAAGGATTATCATTTCGTCATGAAGGAAAAGCTTCGGTTGCTGCTTCAGTATATTCAGGAGATGATCCCCTGTAACGGGAGGGCGTTTACCGATTCAGCCCCGGTGATGGACAAGGCCTGGGCGGTCAGGTCGGGCCTGGGGTGGATTGGGAAGAACACAAACCTGATCTCTGTCGAACACGGAAGTTTCTTCTTTGTTGGCGAATTGGTGCTCGATATTGATCTGGAGCCGGATGAAAAAATGGTCCGTAATCATTGCGGAACCTGCACCCGTTGCATCGATGCCTGCCCGACCGGCGCCATTACGGAGGCATACCGGGTGGATGCCCGCAGGTGCATATCGTATCAGACCATCGAACTGAAAGGGGAACTGGACGAGGGCCTGAAGGGAAAATTTCGCAACCGTGTTTTTGGCTGCGACATTTGCCAGGATGTTTGTCCCTGGAATCTGAAATCGGAACCCCACCGGGAGGTTCTGTTTAATCCCCATCCAAAGCTGATGGGGCTCAGCCGAAAAGAGTGGCACGAGATGGACCAAAGCCTTTTTAATGAGCTGTTCCGGAATTCTGCAGTGAAACGGGCAAAATTTTCAGGAATGAAGCGGAATCTGCGCTTTATCGCCGATGAAAAGAAGCCGGAAGCCGGTCTCAGTTAAGATTCTTTTGCAATGAAGCCAGCAACGAAGTCCGCAATTCCGGAAGATCATCACCCGAGAAGCCGATCACAAAATTACCCTTCCAGTTCAGGTAGACGGTCCCGTTAAACGGATCCTTCAGGCTGTA
Source organism: Mangrovibacterium sp. (assembly GCA_050173895.1). GTDB lineage: Bacteria > Bacteroidota > Bacteroidia > Bacteroidales > Prolixibacteraceae > JBCFBK01. The sequence continues at coordinate 1,495 of JBFXKJ010000353.1, forward strand.
AGCTCCTTCCTTTATATTTGTGGTGTCTTGTTTTACAAGCTCCAGGTACTTACGGAGTACGCCGGAAGCCGCCTCGGGCGATTCACGGCAAATTACGAAAAGGGTCATCGTTTTGCCGTCCTGCCGGTAATTTGTACGGAATGCGCTTCCCAGGAACTCAAAGCCCATGAATGTGTCGGGAATAAACTGGCAGGAATTGGGGATCCTGTGATCCGCAGGCATCGCTTTCACGATGTCCGGAAGCTGAGGATCGGGCTCCAGGCGGGTTGCAAAGCCTTTGGCCGTTGAAAGCAGAATGCCGCTGCCTGCGTTGGGCTCACGGAAGGAAAACATTTTTACATAGTATTTTCCCGTGACAAAATTCAGCGTGCTTTCTTCGAAGTACCCCTCTGCGCCAATAGGACTTACCGCAGCGCTGCCTGGCCGCTCCAGGCTGTATATACCATACGCATTTACGGGATCGCCATGGTCATAGACTTCGAGGGTAAGCTCTGCTTCACCTTTCTTGTAACGGGTTACCCACAGCGTCTGAAAATGATAACTGAAGTAAGTCTCCGAAGCCCCGTTGATGTGATTATAAAGGTTATCACCGGTAAAGATCTCGGTGTCACCATCCTGTTCCCAGCCGGGAATTGAGGGTGGATTGAAAGCTGCCGTCAGCATGAAAGGCAAAAAGATAACTGCCAGAGCAAGAATATGTTTCATCTATTTATCGTTTCAACTTAACTATTTGTAATTAGCGTACTAAACTTCGTTACTTTTTCAGGACATCGACATATGGAGCTCGCATATAAACGTCAACTCCGACGGATGCCGCGGCTCCGATGCTCGTTTATATATCTAATTTTCTTTGTTCTAAACCAGAAATTCAGCAGGCACGGTCTGAATGCGTGCGATGTTGCTTACTTTCATTCGTACATCAAAACCTGACTTGCAACGAACACTGCATTCATCGCAATCGGCACAGGGATCGGCCGGAATACCCGCCGCCAGGACCGTTTCCCGGGCTTTCGCCGGATAAGCGTAAGCATAATTGTACATGTACGAACGCATCAGGTCAGGGACGGGAAGGTCATTTTTACATTGTCCGGAGCACGAATTGCACCCGGTGCAGAACATTCCGGTTTCGTTCGAGGCAAGCTGGAGGTCGTTCTTCTCCGTATCAGAAAGAGCGATGTCTCCGACCACTGACCAGTTCTCCATCAGCATTTCAAAAGAAACAATGCCGGGAATGCAGGTATCTATCCAGGGATTGCTCAGTGCCCATTTCAGCGCAGCCTTGCAGTTCACCTTTTTTGTTTTTGCTTCATCAAGCCAGCCCCCGGCCATATTCTTCATTCCGACGAGACCGATCCCTGCGTCATGGGCTTTTTGAAGAGCCTGTGTCATCTTATCATCGTTGGCCAACCTGAAATTATAAGTGGTAAGGATCACCTCGTAGAAGCCTTTTTCTGCGGCCGTGTTGATCAGTTCAGCCATGTTCTTATGTGTGGAGAATCCGACATGCCGGGTCTTTCCCTGGTCCTTTGCCGTTTTCAGGGCGCCGGTGAGATTTTCCAGATATAACATCTCCGGATTATCTACGGCATGTAAATAAAGAATGTCGACATAATCCATCTGCAGCCTTTTAAGGCTGATATCCAACATCTCGAGAAAGCGTTCTGCCGGAGTGTCTTTCGAAACATGGATCTTTGTGGCGACAACAAATGAGTCGCGGGGCTTGTCTTTAAAAAAGTTGCCGACCATTTCTTCATTGCGGCCGTCCTGGTATCCATGCGCCGTGTCAAAAAGAGTAATGCCGATCTGGTATGCAGCTTTCAGAATGTTGGGATTATCGGCGCGCATCACGCCCATGCTGACGACGGGAACACGGATCCCGGTTTTTCCGATGGTTCTGTAAATCGTCTTGTCCTGTTCTTCTGTTTTCGCCGGGATAGCAGCAATCGCTGAAGCTGAAGCCATGGATGCAGTGGCGGCAACACCAAGCTGCAGGAATTTTCTGCGGTTAAGGCCGGAGGTATCCATAATTTTGGTTTTTTATGTACGTGTTTATTGGTTTCGGAGATAAAGATAGAGAAGCGGAATTGAGAAAACAAAAAAATAAATTAAACAAGTGTTAACGGAGGCAAACTTCTCCGGGTGCAATTGAATGAAGGTATCGGCTTTATCGGCTTCCGGTCTTTTTAGCGCGTGCTTTCACCGGGGCGATCCGGAACGGGCGCGATTTTTTTTACCGGAATGCGGCAAGG
>JBFXKJ010000354.1:0-3714 GCA_050173895.1 Mangrovibacterium sp.
CGGAGCCTCGACTCTCCGTTTTCGCCCGTTTTTTCATTTTGTCATAAGTTCTATTTTTCGGGTGTCTGTTTTTTTGTACGATACAGGAAGATAAGCCTTAATGGCGTCCAGCACTTCCCAAATGGTATCTTCATTCTTAAAGGTTCCCGTAAATACGGTCTGCTGTTCATTGATATTCTCACAGACGATATCGACATCATACCAGTTCTCAAGCCGTAAAACAAGTTCTTCCAGTGTGACTTTGCTGAAATTGAACTTATTCTCCACCCAGCCGTACGTCTGATCGAGATCGACTTCTCGTGTGACGAAGGTGTCTCCGGAGACCAGCAATTTCTCACCGACCTGAAGCGTTGCTTCCCGCTGTCCGGTGACGACATTCACTTTGCCTTTAAATAAGGTAATCTCCTCCCGATTCAGCTCATTGTAAGCCATCACATTAAACTCGGTCCCTAAAACCTGAATGGCGCAATTCGGGGTCTGTACGGTAAAAGGTGAATTTTCATTATGGGCCACTTTGAAATATGCCTCACCGGTGAGACTGATCCGGCGCGATTTATTCGTAAAAGCATGATAGCTTATCCTGGAGCTGGCATTTAACCAAACCTCAGTGCCGTCGGGAAGGTAAATCTTTGATTTTTCACCTCTGGGTGTTTCAACAACGGTGATTCCGCTTTTGGTATCCTGCATACTCCGGTAAAACCAGACCGTCGTAATCAAAAGCCCCACGATCAGAACAGCAGCGGCTCTTAGGATCCAGGGCTGACCGATCACGCGGCTTTTTGAACTCTTCTTACCCGGCTGATCTGTATTTATCCGGCGGGCCAGCCGGTGCCAGTTCTTCTGTGACTGCTCGCTTATTTCGGGCGTCCAGTTATTTTTTAAGGTGTAAAACCGCGAACGGTTTTGCTGATCCTGAAGCAAAGCCAATAATTCCTCATATTCCTCATCGTTCAGCTTTCCCCTGAGGTAGCGTATTGCAAGTTGTTCAAAAGTGGTTCCTCCGTTGTTCATCGTTTTCCTTTTCAGCCGTTATATTCTTATAACTGAAAAAGGAACGGCTGACCCATCATCGGCAGACCGGTTTTTTATAAAAAATTACGGATGACCAGCAGAATAATCGCAACGGGCAGGTCGCCGGCAAATTTTTCAGTGAATGTTTTCAGCGCTCTTTGCAGATGTCTCTCCACATTTTTGATATTGATCTGAAGCTTTTCAGCGATTTCCCGGTTTTTTAGGCCTTCCACCCGGCTCAGGATAAACACTTCCCTGCACCGGTCAGGTAAAGCATCGATCGTCTTCTCAATTTCCAGTTTTAGTTCTTCACAAATGAGCAAATAAGGCTCATCCCGAATGAAATCGATCCTGTATAGCTCTTCATACCTGCTGATTGACTCCAGATGAATGTTCTTCTCTGAAATCACCCTGACAAACCGGATATAATCGAGGCACTGGTTTCGGACCAGCCTGAAAAGGTAAGCTTCAACATTGATATTGTCAATCTGATCTTTCTTATTCCATAGCTTAACAAACGCATCCTGAAGGATATCTTCTGCGATGGCATCGTCCCTGGTGATTTTTACTGCAAAATCATGAAGACGGGCAAAAGTGCGATGGAATAATGCCTCAAAAGCCTTCTCATCCCCCGTTTTGCAGGCAAGGAAAAGCCGGTTCGATGTATCCATGATCAGAATTGCTTAATTTCTGTCAATATTAACAAGTTTTGCGCTAATTTTATTGGTCTTCGATCTTTTAAAAACGAAATTCACACAATTCCTTAACCGATGTATCACAACAACGATCCCTCTGCTGTCAGGCCATTGGCCGGAAGGTTGATGGAAAAACTCTTTTTGCCATTGGTAATCCGGAGCATTTCTTCTTTCCACAAGGGGTTGGAGGCATAAATCTGCTTGCCGGAGATCAGGACCAGACAGGGCCTGTCGACCGTCAGTTCTTTCCCGGCCAGTTGCACCGACCCGGCACTGAAGAAGGCCGCCATCAGCGTGCCGTCGCGAAACAGGACGGCCTGACAAACGGAATCGTTCCGGAGCACCTCGCAGCCGGGCCTCCGGGCAATTGCTGCTGCCTTTTCCGGTGTTTTGGCTGCAGTGAGTACGTAACATGCAGGCTCCGGTCCGTGCAGCAAAACCGGACAAAATACCTTCTCCGTCAGGATTTCTTTTGAAGCCGAGAGGCTGATCGAGTTCCAGCTTCCGCTATTGTTTGCCATCCTGATTTTTACAGGAGACGGGTTCAGGAGAATATAAGCCATTCCCGCATGGTGGATCCATTTCAGCTGTTTTTCTTCATGGACTCCTTCGTCCAATACATTTTCCGGTTCGTTTACCGTTACTTTTCCCTGCAGGCGGCACTGATCAAGGGTCGTGTAAAAACCGCCGGGAATGTTACTCTCCGGGCCAGAGATCAGGCAAACCACCGTTCCGTCGTGACAGGCCCATATTTTTTTTGTCCTCAGCAACTCGTTACCGCTTCCTTTCATTCCGTAATCCATCGCTGTCATTCCGCTCGTCCCGTCCGAAACGCTGCCTGCAAAACCGGAGCGGACGGCTTGTTCCGCTCCTTTGAAAGCCGTCACCTGAGGTAAAAGATTCCAGTCCCATACCGGCATCAGATCAAAATACTCATTGCCGTTTCGGATCAGGTAGCCGTCGCCGCTGTTTAGCAGCCTGCCCTTCAGATTTTCGCTGTTGATCGACTCGGAGTAAAGCGTTCGCGTGGAAATGGTCTTTAGAAAGAAACTGAACGATTCCTGCTGATAAGCGGAAAAGTCGGAATAAGGAAAGTAGCGAAAACCCTTCAAGGGTTTCCCCGTCCCCTTCTGACGGGCTTCCAATGCCGTCAACTCCTCTTTCCGTTCCGGCGCCGTTTCGCACAAATACGGAAGAAGCTTTATAAGGTCTGCGCTTTGCAGTTCGCCGGCCCGGCTTACCGCCCGGTCGATCGTGCCCGGAGCGGTGTGGATCCCGCGGGCCATCCATTGCCAGCCTTCTAACACAAAATCGGACAGGATCCTGATCTTTTCTCCGGGGAACGCCCAGGGTGTTCCGTAGCATTCCCAGGCCAGACGGATATTCTCACGCAGAAAGGCGCCTCCGTAATGATAGGTTTGCAAGCGGGCGCCATGCTGATGAAAGCTGTAATCGGGCTGAATGCCTTCGTCGGTGGTAATCCTGATTTCTTTCAGCAGCAGATGGCGGCACCTGTTCATCAGGACCGTATCGCCCGTCAGGGCGCCGTAATGGAGCCCCAGGTCGGCACTCCAGGTCAGGTTCGCTCCCGTTGCCTTCTCCTGTACGCGGTGCTGGGCCATCACTTCAAGCGCTCCCTTGAGTTGGGCCGGCGAAAGATCCTCCCTCATCAGGACGATCAGATCGCGCATGGTTTGAGGAATACCGATCTCGTTATGCCACCAGTTCGGATTTTTATACCGGTTTTGCAACCAGTGATCCAGCCCGGCATAAATAACCTGCCGGAGTTCTTCCTGGTGAAAATGCTCCGACGCCGGATTGTTCCATTCCAGGGCAAGGTCCCTGATCCGGATCAGGTGGCTCCAGAGTTGCCAGCCCGAGCGTTCCTGATCCTGATAGTCAATATCGCGCCACTGGCCCTGCCCGTTGTCGAACAATGCCAGCAGCTGATCTATATCGCTGTCCGGCTTGCTGTTTTCAATCAAAATCTGCTGGTAACGTTCCAGCA
>JBFXKJ010000355.1:0-3696 GCA_050173895.1 Mangrovibacterium sp.
AACTCCTCCAGTCTCAAATCCTTTTTCCCGTATAAACGAACTGCTTTAGTTTTCATGTTTTTATGTTTTTATGTTCTTATGCTCATTTTGAATTTACATTTACTTGAATGCCGATGGCTACTAACTGCTGGCGGCTGGCTAACAGCTCCGGCTACTTTTTTCGTTCAAAATGCTTGAGAAAGTTATTTAGCTTTTTAGCCAGGATTTACTCAATGAACCTGTATCCCAAAGACTTTCCCGCTTATTTCAACATATTTTGTCCTCCGGTGACCGGTACGGCCTGGCCGGTTTCATATTCCTGCTCGATCACGTAAAAGATTGCCCGCATCACGTCGAGCGGGGTGCAGCCGCGTCCTGCAGGCACCTGCGCTTCATAGAACTTTTTTACATCGTCGGCCGTTTTTGCCCCCGGCACTTTGCCGGCCTTCAGATACTGAACAAACAATCCCCGTTCCGGATCGGCCCACAACGGCCCATCGTAGAAATTTCCCGGACAGATCGAGTTCACCTTGATGCGGAAAGGCATCAGTTCGAGGGCAAACGATTCGGTCAGTCCGATTCCACCGAATTTACCGCCGGCATAGGCAAAATTCTTATTGCTGCCCTTCAGTCCCGATTTGGAATTGATCTGGATGATGTCCATAAAATGATCGGGTTTGTACTGATGCTGCAGTCTCATGACCGCCGAGGCATATTTGGCACAAAGGAAATAGGCTTCATAATTCACCATCGTCATCAGCCGGAACGTTTCAGGGGTCATTTCGTCCAGCCCCCCGGCCCGGAGGATCCCGGCATTGCTGATAAACACATCCAGACCACCAAATTGAACCACCGTTTCGTAAACCAGATTTTCGACCGACTCTGCTTTTGAAACATCTGCCTTGACAAACAACGCCTTGTTCTTCCGGTTCACCTGGTTCAGGATGCCGGCAAATTCGCTGCCCTTTTCCTCATTCAGATCGGCAATCACCACATTGGCTCCGTGTTCCATTAACTGCTCCACGATCCCCGCGCCAAAGCCCTGGGCTCCGCCGGTCACGATGACAACCTTTCGGTCGACCCGTCCGGCCGTTGCTCCCAGCGAAATCTTCGACCGGTATTGTTCCACCTCCCAGTTCTCAATAAAGCTGATCTGCCGCGGGCTCATGGGATGCTGCCCTCCGAACGAAGCTGCAAAGCGGGCGATCCGGCAGGAGTCGGTTACCACCTCCCGCAAAACTTCCGTTCCCTGCGCGTGGTCGGCAATCAGCAGGACCCCCAGTCCCGAAGCAAAGATTACTTTGGGCAGTTTCCCTTTTTCGTGCTGATAGCCTTCGATCTTCTGCCGGATGTCTTTCAAAAATGCATCCGCATCGCCAGTGAACTCAGCATATATAAATGATGAATTGGCATACACAATCCCATCGGGGGTAAAAGGCGCTGAAACAGCCGCAAAGTTTTCAGGCTTCAGGAAAACATCCAGCAGGCTGTTATTCACCAGGCTCACCGTTTTCAGTCCTTCAGATGAAACCATCATCCGGACAGCCGGAACGATAGCAGCAGCCTGTGTGCTGACCGGCACGCGCTCAATCACAGGCTCCTGTCCGTACACTTCATCCAGCTTTGCCCCAATCCTGTTATAGATCTGTTTAATTTCGGCAATGGTATCGGCGCCGACAAAAACGCCATGGTTCTGCAGGAAAATGACAGCGGGTTCCTTTCCCTTCTTTTCCCTGTAATCCAGAACCTTTTTCTCAACCACCCTGAACAGGATATATCCCGGATCTTCGTAGCCGATGTAAAGCACCTCATCGCCAAACAGGGCAGCGGTTTTTTCGGCCGCCTGGTTGCTGCACATCAGTCCGTTCACCTTTGTGGAATGCGTGTGCACCACATAAGCAAAATCAATCAGGTTATGCAGGGAAGTTTCGACCGAGGGACGCTGCCCTTTCTCCGGTTCCACCCGGCTTTTCATCAGGTCGTTCTTGATTTCCTCTTCACGGAGCAGGGCATCATCCGAATAGGTTTTTGTGTCGATCTGATTCAGTAAAGCGCGGTCAAGTTTGGCAAAACCTTCTTCATTGATGGTTGCCAGGCTGAATCCGCTCGCCTTGATCCAGATGTATTGATCGTTCTTAAATGACGTATTGCCACCCCCGGCCAGCACATAATCCGTTTGCTTTCCGTAAAACCGGGAGATTTCAATTAAATCTGCTATTTGTTTGTTCATTTTATTCATATTAGTCGTAAGACTGAAAAAAGTTTCAAAATTCCATTTGTTTTAAATGAGTCAGATAGCAATTGTGACTGGTGGCTGACGACTACCCTGTTCATTGCTTGCGACTGTCCTACTGACTGCGATTGGCGACCGGTTACCGGCAGTTGGTTGCTTGCAACTGGCAACTGTCTTACTGGCTGGTGTCCTGCCGGAGACTGGCTGCCGCGACAGCGAAGGTCTCAACTCCAATCCCGGAAGCTCATGGCTCACGTCTAACAGCTTTTATCACGGCGTTCCCCAGGCTGATAAACTCATCCCGCCGGCTTACTTTTGCCCGGCCTTCACCATCCAGGTAGCCTTCACCACCTTTAGCCATCAAATACTGATGTGCCGCAACGACACAGGCCCCCTCATAACCGATCTTTTGCATGGCTGCGCTGATTTCCTTCCCATCGCCGCCCAGAACCGTCACCGGATCCAGTTGCGGGGTATTGTGCTCGGTCCCGAAGGTGATCACAAAGCCTTTTTCGTTGAAGAAGTTCACGAACTGTTCGAGGACCTCCGGCTTATTTCGTCCGGGGATCAGCTCGAGCGACCAGACGTTCTTTTCTGTCAGGTTCCGGTGCAGGTTTTCATAATCACCCTCATAATCGGTGAATTCCCCTTTGGGATTGTCGAGCAGCACCGGATAACAGGGAATTCCACCGGCATGAATGATCAGACGGATCACCTGTTCGAGGCTTAGAAAGGCCTTATCATCTTCCGGGACAAATGCACGTCCGCCCGATTTCAACAGATTGCCGCGAATTTCATTTTCCAGGCCGGCAAAGTCATTCAATGCTGAGCGTGCAGCCTTACCGGAGAACAGTTTTTCGAATGCCTGTTTTTGCTCTTCATCCGATTTAAAATGGGCCATGACTGCAATTCGAAGCGCTTTCGCCAAATGCCTTTCACGAACCAGGTTTTTGGCATAGTCTGCTTTGATCTCACTGAATGAGAGCCGGAAATCCATTCCCAACTCTTCCAGAAATGCATTTAGTTTTTCCGTCATCTCTGCAGTTTGCCGATTGCTTTCATCCTGTATGCCGGCGATCTGTGCGGCCTGTGCAGCTCCCAGAGAAACCGGGAATTTCAGTCCCTTCCCGCTAAAATAAGTGCGTCCCGGATTATTGGGATCATTTACCCGGATGTCCTTTGCCTGCAGGTCTTTTTGCAGCGACATAAACTCAATGTTAAACAGCGGAAAAATCCCGTACTGCTTTGCCAGTGTATTGAATTCGAAGTAGCCGTCGGTGGTATAAAAATCGTTGATCCCCAGAACCTTTACGTTTTCCTTGCGGGCCATTTCAAATACCTGCCCGATTTCCGTAAACGCGCTGAAAGAAAATGGTGTGTGAAAGTGCCCGTTCACTTTCAGGACTTGCCGGTCGGCCTCTTCTGCCTGCAGCTTCATTTGCTCCGGCCCCGGATATTTTTCAAAAACAGACTGTTTCATAATG
>JBFXKJ010000356.1:0-3688 GCA_050173895.1 Mangrovibacterium sp.
GCATAGCAGATATTTTTCCGGGGAGACCGGCGGGCTTTTCGGGAAGTAACCCGTATTTCATTTCCGCTTTCAGCCAGGAGATGTACCAAATGCACTCCCATTGCCCCTGTTCCGCCCAGAATTAATACTTTCATGGCTGTAATTTGCTTTTTAGGGATAACAGCCTGTAGATCCTTGTTAAAACAATCGTCCGCACTTTTTCACGTTTTTGCTTGTCCAGTCCAATGAAGTACATGTTGATGCAGACAAGGGTCGCGCCCGACAACATAGATATGCCTGTAAAAAGCAGTCCTTTGGGCAAAGACGCATGGATGGCAAAGGAAGGTCCCGCGGATAATAAAATGACCAGCGAAACGGGAGCGATCACCTGCCGAAGAAACAGGATGACCGAAAGCCCGGTTAGTTTTCCCACAAGCAGCAAGCGAACGACGAACATGACCAGGTTCGCTGCAATGGCCGCAACAAAGACCGAGTATGCGGCGGCGCCTGCCAGCAGGATCAGCCAGGACGCAGCAAAGGTGCCGATCTGAATGGACCCGAGCGCGAGTTCATAAGCTTTCATTTTCCCCGGAGCGCGGGCTGCTGTGGTGATGGGTGAACTTACCGAACCGATGAGGACCTCGACCAGAGCCAGCCGTGTAAACAGAACGGCTTCGGGGGGCGGCGTCTTCAGCCAGATCTGCAGGATCGTGTCCATCTCCAGAAACAATGGCAAGGCAAAAACCCACATTAAGAAGAAAGTGATTTTTGATCCGTCAAAAATGAGTGAGAACATGGTCTTTTTATCGTCGGCCGCATACGATTTGATGATCGGCGGATAAAGTCCGGTATTGAAGTTATTGGAAAAGACGTTAATCTGATTGGATACATTCACCGCGATAGCCCTTGCCGCGACCACCACCGGATTGAACAGTTGATTCAGAAGGATGGTAACTGCCTGGTTCCTTGCTACGGTGGTAAGTTGTCCGAATAAGGTCCAACCTGTAAAGTCTGCGATTTCGCGGAGTAGTTTCCGGTCCCAATAAAAATGGCGGAACTGACATTCGGCGTATTTCTTTACGCAGATGACCATGTACAGGGCGGCAATGACCACCGAGACGGCAAAGAGTAAAAAGCCGTATAACTCAAGTTTGTCCCAGGGCAAATAAACCAAAAAGAAGACGATCCCCAGTTTCATGATCGCTTCAACCACCGAAACCCAGGCGTAGATATGCATATCTTCGTGTGCAATGATGATTGCCATGAAAGGTGTTGTGAAAATAGTGGCTATAAATGTCCAGACAGCGAAATGGTAGATTACGCGAACGGCGTCGAATCGTTCGGGCGGTATCCGCAGTTGATGGTTAACAAACCACAGGCCCAGGCTTTCGAGCAGGATCAGGGCAAGCAGCGCAATTGCTCCGTAAATGGCCCAGTTAACAGTAAATGTTTTATTCAGTTTCTCAGGACGATCCTGTCCCAGCGCGAAAGAAAAGAACCGCTGTGTTGCGGAGGCCATTGTTACGCCCAGAAAGGAGAAAAACGATACGATGCCCCCAACAACATTGTAAATTCCGTAGTCTTCGACGCCCAATACGTTCAGAATGATCCGGACCGTGTACAGGTTGACCAGAAGGATCAAAATCTGCCGGATGTAGAGCATCAATGTGTTCTTTGCAATGCGCTTGCTGTTCATTTTCAGGGTCCGGGAGCTTTGCCGGGGATTTTGAGCTGATGAACGGGTTAAGCAGATTAAGCGGATTTCCAGTGTTTTTTTAAGGCAGCATAGTATTTTGTACCGAAAACAGTGGCGATACCTGCCATACCGCCGAGGAAGATCCATATGATCAGGATCAGGGACCGCCCGGGACCGGACCGTTCCAGTGGAACGGAAACAGGTTTGATGACCGTAAGAACGGGAGTGTCTTCTTTCACCTGAATTCTTGCCTGTTCCAATTGTTTGGCCAGTTCGGCATAGACTCCGTAGATCAGGTTGTAATCGTTGGAGAGGCGCTCGATTTCGGTCTGGGCCGTGGCTGTGGCCACATTTTTATTTCGGTCGCGGAAGCGGGCGAGCTCATTCTGCGCCTGCTCAGCCTGCTTTTTTACCTCGTCGTAACGCTGTTGAATGAAGTCAAGGTTCACCCTGGCTTTTTGAAGTTTAAACTCGGTAATGTATTCCTGCAGCAGTTCCAGAACGCGTTGGGTGAGCTGCGCTGCCGCTAATGCTTCCGGCATGCGGCTGCTGACCGTCACGTAACCGTCTTTGTCGTTGTATTCGATCGCAATGATTTCTTCCAGTTTTTTTTGAACGCTCAGTTGATCTTCTGTGAGTTGGATGATGCCGTTGCCCTGAGCGGAAGAAACTGCTGTCTGCTTCCCTTTCATTGCTTTTACAAGGAGTCCGGGCAGGCCGGCGGTGTACTTCAGCAGATAGCTGAGCGGGGATGGGTTGACAAATTTGGAGTAATAATCATAGAGCGAAACGGGTCCGGTGGCATGAAAGGTGAGCATGGTCTGCATCAACTCGAGTTGAAAGGATTCGGAGGAGAGAATGCGCGGATAAACAGCAGGGGTGATCTCCGAAGCGCTGCCCAGGTTGAGGTTGATGCCGGCCATGGCCGCCAGTCCGGAAAGGCTTCCTATTTGTGATTTGGCACCGGCTTGCTGGGGAACGAAGATCGCCGAAGCAGTATATTCCGTGGGACTGATCAGTGCGACAGCCAATCCGAGAACGGCGAAAACAATGGTTACGATAATGATGGTGCGCCGTCCTGACCATGTGGTGCGAACAAGTTGCAGAAGGTCAATATCGTTGGCGTTTTGGCAGGATGGAGGTGTGGGAAATATTGAATTTTCCTGTAAAATTTCTGTCATTTTTTTCGGATTATATGGATTTCAACTGCTTCGTGCGATGAGCCGGTTTCTCTATCTGGGACGGATGAGAGGATCGTGCCGGACCGTTGTTGATTAATGAACGAAGCTCTTTCTTTTTTAAAATGTTGAAGGTCACCATGGCCAGCGGCTTATCAGTAGTTCCGGGCGGCAGATGTACCACTGCGTGTGCCCGTGAGTTTCTGTAGATCAGGCCGACTATCATAAAGCTTATACCCAGTAGCAGCGGGAAGCTAATAGCGATCCCGATGTTCAGCAAGATAAAGGTTTTTGCCACGATGATAAAGCCGATGGTATAGGCTAAAAGGAAGCAGGTTGACCGGATGTGGCTGAATCCCAGCTTGATGAGTAGATGGTGAAAATGATTCATGTCGGGTGAGAAAGGAGAACGTCCGTGTATGAGCCTGATGGTAAAAACACGGAGGGTGTCGGTAACGGGTACGATCATCAGGGCCAGCGCGAAAAGCGGCGCATCATCAAAGCGTATGTGGGCGGCGGCGGTATTATTCAGTTCGTTGAACCGAATGGTCATGGCGGCAAGGAAAACTCCGAGAATGAGCGAGCCCGTGTCGCCCATGAAGATCTTATTTTTCCCGCCAAGGAGGTTGTAGTAGAGGAATGCCAGCAAACTGCCGCAAAAGGCCAGGCACATGATAGCCGAGTTAACATGACCTGCGAAGGAAAACCATGTCCCGAGGAGTGCGGAGGCCAGGAATGCCAATCCTCCGGCGAGACCATCTATCCCGTCGATCAGGTTAAAGGCATTGATCAGAAAAAGAATAATCAGTACAGAAAGGGGGATACTTACCAGTGG
>JBFXKJ010000357.1:0-3669 GCA_050173895.1 Mangrovibacterium sp.
ACCTTCATCGATTAAGAGAATGAACAGGCCGAAGATCACCACTATCAGGAAGGTGGTAATCCCCAGAATGAGCAGGTTTTTGCTCCTTTCGCGGGCGAAGAGGTAATGAGAGTAGATGGCTTTCTCCTCCTGGCTGAGCTGCCATGCAGCAACCACGTTCTCGCCGCTGATCAGGGTGGACAGTTTTTTTGCTCTCGCCCTGAAGATAAGGGCAACTACCAGGCTACCCAGGGCAATGAAACCTCCCAGAAAGGTAAAGAGGTGCATCCCGTACAACGGAGATTCCTTCAGGATGGTGAGAATTACCAGCAGGACAGCGGCAAGGGTTATCCACCAGGCGCCTCTCACAACAACGGACTGGCTGTTTTTTATCTTCAGGTTCCGGTTGATACTCTGATAATCAAACTCCTGCTTTGGCAGGGTAAATATCTCTCCCGGTTCATCTGTATTCCTGCGATGGTTTTCCCCTCCGGACTCCTTTTTTTCTTCAGGAGTGGTATTTCCCTGCAGACCTGTTCTGGCCGAAACCCCTTCAGATTGCTGGCTGGCTCCGCAGGAGCCGCAGATCTTTTCATTTCCGGCGAGTTGTTTGCCGCAGTTGTAACAAAACTTTGCCATATACCTCTATTGTAACTGGTTCAGCAATATATTCAATTTTAGACTGAATGGCCCCATTCCGGCAGACAAACTATTTATTTCCGCTGAAACCTCCATGAATTTACATACACAAACAAGGCAGTATAACAATTGACTGCATGGAGGTTCCGTCATTCCATTTGTGGCCCCTGGAAGTGCACCCCTATTTCAACAGCGGACAGCCGCAATTCAGGCAAACATCCTCTCCAATATCATGTAAAAAGGCGCAGGCATTGCAGAAAATAATTTCGTCGCCTGATTTGTCATATTTCTCATAGGAGTTCAACGCCCCATGGTATCTAACCTTATCCCCTATATTATAATAGTTATACACCGTATCATCATCTTCGCTCCTGATCTCAGCCGTTTTCCCGTAATCGCCCTTGATGAAAACGGTATAAACCAATCTTAGGGCATCGTTCCTTCCATCGCCAATGTCCTTCTTAACCTCTTTGATCTTTTTGTCGGAGACCACCCCGTCCCACGAAGGCCTGACCTTTTTAGACCGGGCGGAAAATATGCCAATGAGCATAAACATTCCCCCGATGGTAGCCCCGATCAGGAGGGATTCGGGATTTTCCATGTCGCTGCCCGACTCACCGTAAATGTAAAATCCGGCGATAGCCAGGAAAGCCAGGCCTACGGAAAAGAGGAAACTATAGTTCTGGCTGTTTCGTCTGAACCGATCGAAAGCCGGATCGTATATTTTTCTCGAGTATGCCATAATTTTCAGTCAATTGGAGCGGCTTTTACCGGCCAAAGGCCTGCATAAGGTCGCTAATTACCTGGGCAGCATCTTTCCCTCCGGTTTCCATGGAAATTTCACGGTTTATCCTGCTGATGCTTACAGGATCACTTTCCTGCGTTCCCATCTGTTTGATTTTTTGGTTCATGTTGGCCCAGTACTCTTTCTGAGCTTGAATTTGCTTATGTTCCAAACTCCCTGGCATTGCCATTTTCAGATCGGCATCCAGTTTTTTCAGCAACATGTTGTCGATCTCTTTCGAGGCTTCGCGGCATTTTGCCTGAAGTTTGGTGGTTTGTGTGAGCAATTTGTTTCCCTCAATGTTTTCTACCTTGACTTTCAGTACTTTTCCAATGCTTGCCACATCATCGGTGGCCAGTGTGGTAAAATCGACATTTTTGTCGAGTAATTTGGTGGTTGAAAAGGCCTCCTGATGGGCAGAGGAGACCAGGTTCATATCCGATAAAGGAGCGCTTATTCCAAACATTTTCCGATAGGTTTCGTTCATAGACGCCTGGGCGTCGTTCATGAAGGTTTTGATATCTATCTTGCTGCCGTCGCTTTTCATAACATAGGCCGGCTCTTTGCCCGTTAATCTGTCTACCGGGCCAAGGTCAAGGTCCATGCTGGCTGTACCCGCGCTGGTAGGGTTGCGGAACTGTTTGAACTCAATGTTATCCATGACGTATCCTTTATTTTGAAGGCTCTGCACCATATCGGGGGTCATATTCTGGTAATTTCGCTGCACATACCGGTCGAAAAATGCTGATATCTCAGGATCCTGCTTGTACTTGAACTGCCACTTGGCATAGTAATCGCCGTTTAATGCAGCTGCATGCTGGCTGATTTCCTTTTCCAGCTGCTGAATGCGTGCCGTATTACTGACGCTGGCTGAGCGCAGGGTTTGCAGCTCGTTTTTCATGTTTTTCAAACTGCTGATGGCATCTGATGCAGCGATGTAGTTTTGTTTTGTTCGCATCTTATCAACGGTGGACCTGATTTGTGTATTCACATCGAAAACAGGTTTAAACAAGCGGCTCTCTTTCCCGAAAAGTTGCATTGTGGCACCGGTAAACTTTTTTACTCCCCACTGCATTCCCAAACCGATGGCGTAACCTGTACCGGCCTGTTTTAATCCCTCAAAAATCTGGTTTTTGGTGGTGGCGCCTTTCTTTTTCCCGGCCTGAATATAAGCATCGGTAAATTCGGCAATGGCTGCTCCGTTGGGCGACCAGAACATGGCGGCTTGTTTTAAACCTTCGTAAGGACCACCTGAAATCGCACCGGTGGCTCCTCCGAAAAGGGCCCCCAATGCCTGTGTTCCATAAATGGTGGCGGCTGCTTCCGCCCCGTATACCTGTGCCAGTCCGGCGGACCCCACACCCATAAAAGCGGCTCCTGCCACCATAACGGTTGTCTGAGCGATAAACTCGTTTTCATCGGCTTCCGACTCCGCTACCTTTGCCATCTGATAATCAAATTCGGCACTTCCCTGGATCTGGGAATTAAAGGCGTTTCTGAGTTTCAGGGCATTTTCGTAGTCGCCTGAAACCACAGCCCTGGCATCGAGGAATTTGTCGGCCATTTCCTGTGCTTTTCCTCTCTGCTCTTCGGGCAAAAGATTGATCTGACGATAGATCCGGTCGGCAATCTGCCGGGTGGCATTTACCCGGGCCACATGTGCGTGGGTGTCATAAATGAATTTATTCCTGGCAAAATCATCAAATGGCTGACGGGTATGCACCAGTTCTCCGGTTTGAAGGGTGGTCACGGCGTCCTCTTCATTTTGCCGGGTAGATTGAAGGCCCATGATTCGCCGGTCGATGTCTTTGATCTGCGCACTGAGACTCGTCCGGGCGGCATCGTCGCGGGCATTGAACAAATCGGTTGATAAGCGATCGCGTATCGATTGCTCCCGTACGATCTGACTGTTGATTGATTCGATGATTTCACGGCGGGAAACAATGGATTCGTCCCGGGCCAGCTGTTCGGCGGCAATCGAATCCGAAAGGGCATTACCGGCATTGCCGCCTTGTCCCGGAACTTTATATTTAGCGTCCAGTTCGGCAATCTTCTGTTTTTTTACCTTCCCTTTTAGTTCGTCGGCATCAAGATACTCTTTCATTTCGGCCTTCATTTCTGACAGAAAATCTTCGAGGGCTTCGTCCGGAATCATTCCGTCGGAATCGGGGGGATAGCTGGCCCATGTGTTCTCATAAGCCCACAGGAGGGCCCTCTTGAAGTAGAAGCCTGCCGTCTGTTTTCGGGCAAGATACCGGTTGCAGGTG
>JBFXKJ010000358.1:0-3660 GCA_050173895.1 Mangrovibacterium sp.
ATCGTCCCTTTATTCAAACTGACTGTACCCCCATCCTGCCAATGCCATTCTGCACTTTCAGTGCCAAATACCGTCGCTAAAGGTCTTTTATCGAACAACAACTGGAACTTGCCCGGGCTTCCCGGCCTTCCCCAGGGGGCGACCCAATCCCGGGTGCGTACCCAAACCCGGTAATTTCCCTATTTTGTGATCGGAATCGTTGTTACGGCATCTTCAACCGGAATCCCCAGGCCATGAGCCAGCAAATAAGGAGAACCCATCTGATCCATGCTTTGCTGGTCGATTACCCAGGCGCCTTTGTTGGAAAAGCTCTCGGCTTCGATAAAAATTGTTTGGGCGCGGGAGCCGAACAGCCCCGCGCCAAACAATAATATGATCAGTACAATCTTCCTCATAGTATTCAGATGATTTTCTCTGTCCTTAAAAATAGTATTTTTCAGAACTTCATTTATTCATATTTCAGCCAGGCTGTTGCCTGACAATCTTTATCGCTGATAAACCGGATCCACCGGGACTGAAATGTTTCAGGGAAATTGTTTTCGTATATTTCACCCGGCTTGACGGTCACCTCCTGATAAACCATCCACGGTCCATGACCAATGGGTTCCACTTCAATTTTAAACTGAACCGGCTGGCTGGCCTGATGCGAAAGTTGCAGGCTTCTTTTGTCATAAAAGCCGATCAGATAGGGATCGGACGGTTCTCCTGCTTTCACTTCCGAATCTTTCCAAGGTCCGCCCACTCCCACCGGCTTGCCCAGTTTCCAGAGATCGTCGATCACTCCGGCCCAGACTGCGGCCTTTCCGTCTTTGGACTGAACAATATGTCCGTCGTTTTGCGGCAACTCATTCTGAAGTCCGGTCATAATCAGCATGCCACGGTAAGAAGCATAATCGTGGATCCGAAGGTGGTGCGAGGCCACCGGACGGATCTTGGCATAGCCGTCGGCATTTTCGGCAGGCAGTTCATAGAACGTGCCCGCACAGTTAAAGAGGTCGCGTTCGGTGGCCACTTCGCGACAGATGCGAAGCAAGGTATTGCCGGTCAGTTTCTCGTAGCGTTGATCGGCCCGTGGCAGGCGCCAGCGGCGGCCATCATCGTCAACCACCAGAACCGAAGCCTTGTCGATTGTGACGACACCCGCAGGGATCGCAAATTTCTCACGGATGAAAGCGGCCGTTTCGGAATCTTCTTTTTTTACGAGGTTCATCAGTGAATCCAATTCATAATAACCGGCTTCCTCAAAACCTTCATCCGTGACCGTCCCGGCCAATATGCCTAATGTCCTGCGGTTGTTTCCCAGTCCCCATAACAAACCCGCACGGCTTGTATGTTCACCGGCATCGGCAAGCCCCGCAAAGATCGTATTGGCGGTGGTATTGCGCTTGTCTTTTTCAGCATAAGAAAAATGAACAGTAGCTTTGGTGGCTTTGTCGGCTACAACGCGTACCCATTCACCGGATTGGGTATTGTCAAAGGAAACATCCATACTTTTCCCAGCATCCACTTTTATTGATTTCAGAACAGTCCAGGTCCCATTTCCTGCCTTATCCACTTCAAAAGTGAAGCTAACAGCAAGCTTTCCTTCGTTAAGAATCCAGGCTGAACGGATGTCCCAGCCGGCAAAAAGAAAAGGCTCGGAGGGGTGATTCGCTTTTATTTCTTCGGAAATCCATACGGCGCCTTCGGCCGTTGCGGGTCCCAACTCGTCTGGTTTCTCAAGAGAAGTGAACCACAGGTTGGAATTCGACTGGCCGGGGCCTTCAATGTTTCCTTTTGCTTTTCGTTTATTCAGGAATTCTTTGTTGGCCGAATCGTCACAACCAAAAACAAGCTGATTGTTCCAGCGGGCATAGTCGCCGATCACTTTCAGGTAAGCCGAACGCGGGCGGATACCGGCTGAATACGCAGCAGAGAAAGATCCGGGGAACCGCCAGAACATGCCGTGCATGGTCATCAGGTAGTCTGGTTTTTCGTCGGTGCCAACATTCCGGATGCGCGGCCATTCGGTATTCCATCCGTGTGCGCCGTCGTAACTGTGGCTGGCTTTGGGCAGCCGGTAAAAACTCCAGCCGGTTTGGGGATTCCGGACGCCCACAAGTACCGATTTATGGTCCCATCCGGTTGCCCAGATCGGGTCGGTTTCGGGATTGGCATTTCCATAAATTCCGCCGGGGCCGGTGAGTTCGACAAACTGGTTGCGGCGGACGATCGTCCAGTCCTTTCCGTTCCATTCGGCCAGTGCCCCGGCTTCGATATCGAATTTTTTTAAAGCAGCCTGATTTGCTTCGCCATTGTTTGAGTAGACCAGCACACCCTGCCCCGAGTAAAGGCCTTTTCCGTGAGCGCCGGGAAGCAGTTCGGCTTCCTGGACCATCTGTCCGGCTTTCCTGTTCACGTTTCCATCCTGGAAAAGCATGGTTGGTTGCAGCGTTTTCACATCCACCTCATAAAAACCTTCCTCCATGGTGCCATAATAGATTTTCCCTGAAGGATCGGTCAAATGGCGGGCATTCCCGGTATGTCGGCCCGGCATCTTTTCGTAAGGGATCACGCGTACAAGTCCGGTGTTGTCGATGGCATAGGGGCCCATAAAAAGCTGCTTACTTTCTTTATGAACCATCCGGTTGGCAGGTGTTCCGCCAATGCTCCCGGGACGGATGGTGCGCTGCAGGCCTGGCGAGATCTCATACAGCTTGTCGGTCGAACCAAACGGCAGGTGCGGGCCATAGGTCATGACCCATAGTTTCCCGGCCCAGGGCACCACCGCCCCGGTTCCGCATTCCCCTTCATTATTGTACATGGCCAGCTGCGGGTAGACGCCGGAGAAAGACTTTAATTTTGTTTCTTCTTTTTGGCTTGTGCAACCACTGTTTAACAGAACCGTCACCAAAGCACAAAGGACCATTATTTTGCTCATTCAGATACATTTAATTGATTCAATGAAATTAATAAGAGGCTGACTGATCGGTTGTCCATCCAAAGATACAAAGTCAAAGATACAAAGTCAGCCCCTTATTCATCTGTCACCAGGCTACCATTTGGGATTTTGATCGAGCTTATCATTAATGAGACGGTCAGCATCCGGCACAGGCCACAGATAGTCGCGTTCGGCATCGAATTTTCGCTCACTCGCCACGACCACATAGCCTGCATTCACCATATAACTAAGATCAGCCACGCCGTTTTCATCGATCTCGGGTACACCTCCGATGGGATAGTTTCCATCTTTCCAATTCTGTATCAGTTGACGGTATTCTGCCGATACCTTCGTTTCATCTCCATTCCAGGAGGTAGAACCCGACCAGGCACGGCGGACGAAGTAGAAGGGGCGATTGTAAACCTTTTCGGCGAGTTTCCAGCGAATCAGGTCAGCATAGCGATGGCCTTCCCAGGCCAGTTCAATGAACCGCTCGGTGCGAAGGATGGTGCGCATCGCAGCCTGGGGTCCCAGGGTAACCTGCGGATAGGCAATTCCCGTTCCGGCGTAGGCTCTTTCCCGCAACTTGTTGATCGTCTGGTCGAGCACGTCCTGCGTACAGCGGTTCAGTTCGATCATTGCCTCGGCATACATCAGCAGTACATCTCCGTAACGTAACATGGGGTAAGTGGTCGGAGCGCCGGTGCGTCCGTTTTCCAGGAAGGTATTATCGACGTACT
>JBFXKJ010000359.1:0-3619 GCA_050173895.1 Mangrovibacterium sp.
CAGATCAATGCGATCTATGCGATGGAAGAAGGATCCACCTCCATGACGGAAAACCAGGTGAAAAAACTGACAGAAGCGGTGAGCAGCATCCGGGACGAACTGGTCAAATAAAACTCAGGCGCAGCGTCGGGCAAATAAATCCCGGCTCCGCTGTATCAACTGTCTGCTGTATAAAAATTCCGGCCATATGTACGAAAGGATCATTGACACATTAATTAAGCTTTTTGCGATTATCACCAATTTCCGGGACAAGGTCCCCTCCGCCAGTTCTGCTTTGGCTGAATCCTATCTGAAGGAAAATTTCAGCAGGGACCTGACCGAAAAGTACATGGACCTTTACCAAAAGTTCGTCAACTATTATCATGTCGAGCATCGCGAGATCCTCTATTCCGAACAGGGGAAAGGCGAACGGTTCATTAACCGGAAATATCTGAACGGCATCTGCCTGGGGATTATCGATCATTTTGACCTGAATGCCCGTTATCTGATCGTCGCGCAGCTGCTGAATTTCATTAACCGCCCCGGTAATCTCAACCTGGATGACCTGAAAATTGTCAATGTAGTGGCACTCGGCCTGAAGATCGACCAAAAAGAGTACAAGAATCTTTGCCGGTTTGCGCTGTTTTCGATCGACCGGATAAAGGAGAAGAGCTGGCTGTTCGTGGTCAATGGCAATCCATCCTATCCCGATAAGGAGGTCAAACATCTGGTTCGTGAAAATCAACAGGTTGAACTCGAACTGATCCGGATACCAAGCATCAATACCTTGTTTTTTAAGTACAGTGGGCCCCGCAACATGTATATGAACGGGCACCGGCTTACGCAGCAACGGCTGTATATTCTGCCGCCGGGAGGGATCCTGAAGACTTCGCGCATTATTCCGATCTACTACAGCAGCATCATGACGCGCTTTATTCAGGATCCGGACAAGCCGCTGATCGTATTCAACGCCGAAAACATCGAATACCGGTTCAACAAGCGTATATATGGTCTCCATCCCTTCAGCTTCCAGGAACGTTCCGGCGATCTGGTAGGCATCATCGGAGGAAGCGGAGTCGGGAAAACCACCCTGCTCAATGTCCTGAACGGAAAACTTAAACCCAACAGGGGAAAGATCACCATAAACGGGTACGACCTGCACGATGAGGCCAACGAAGCACTCCTGAAGGGGGTTATCGGCTATGTACCTCAGGATGACCTGCTGATCGAAGAACTGACCGTTTATCAAAACCTTGAATTCAATGCCCGTTTCTGTTTTGGCAATATGACCGGCGAACAGATCGGACAGATCATCGAGCAGGCATTGAACAATTTTGACCTGGTTGAAGCCCGGGATCTGGTTGTTGGCAATCCCCTGAAAAAAATCCTCAGTGGCGGTCAACGCAAACGCCTCAATATTGCGCTTGAACTGATGCGGGAACCGTCAGTGCTTTTTGTCGACGAACCAACATCCGGCTTGTCGTCGGCCGACTCGGAGAAAGTCATGCATCTGCTGAAACGCCAATCGCTGAAAGGAAAGCTCGTATTTGCCAATATCCATCAGCCATCGAGTGACATTTACAAGCTTTTTGACCGGATCATTGTCATGGATAAGGGCGGGCGCGTCGTGTTTTTCGGCAACCCGATGGATGCGATCACCTATTTTAAACACCAGGCAAGCTATGTCAACCCGGACGAAAGCGAATGCATGGCCTGTGGAAATGTAAAAACAGAACAACCCCTGCAAATTATCGAAGCGCGCATGGTTGACCCCTTTGGAAAAAGTATCCGCAAACGAAAGATCTCACCGGAGGAATGGTATCAGGCCTACCGGGAAAAAGTGGAACCAAAGGTGCTCGAATTTATGAAAGCCAATCCGGTAAAACAGGATAAATTTCCTGCTGCTATTTTCCGGATCCCGGACTGGTTCAAACAACTGAAATTGTTTATTAAAAGAGATTTCCTGGTTAAACGATCCAACCGCCAGTATTTGGCGATTGCCTTACTTGAAGCGCCGGTTTTGGCCCTTATCCTCAGCTTTTTCTCAAAATATTCGGATCAGGGGAGTTACATATTCAGTGAGAATGTCAATATTCCGGCCTACCTGTTTATGAGTGTGGTGGTGGCTTTGTTTGTAGGATTAAGCATCAGCGCAGAAGAAATTTTCAAGGACCGGAAAATACGGAAGAGGGAAGAATTCCTGAACCTGAGTAAAGGAGCCTATTTCGTCTCCAAGATTTTCATGCTTTTCACGATTTCCGCAATACAGGTGCTCACCTTTGTCCTGATAGGCCATTCTATTCTTGAAATCCGTGATCTGACGCTTTCAACCTGGGCCATTCTTTTTTCGACTGCCTGTTTCGCAAATTTACTGGGTCTGAACTTATCAGCCGGTCTCGATTCGGCCGTGGCCATTTATATCCTCATTCCATTTATGCTGGTACCCCAACTGTTGCTCAGCGGGGTAATCGTCGATTTTAACAAGATGCACCATTCCCTGAGCAGCAATGACAAAACCCCGCTTATCGGCGACCTGATGATCTCACGGTGGTCGTATGAAGCATTGGCTGTGAATCAGTTCAAAAACAACTCCTATCGCAAGTCCATCTTTCCGCAGGAAGCCGTAAAAAACAGGCTTGCCTTCGATACCTACTATTTTTTACCCGAATTGGAGAAATACCTTTCCGTCTACAACAGAGACAGGAAGGAGCAACGGAATGAAGATGCCGCCCGGTTAACGGGACTTCTGAAAAATTCTTTTGCTGACCTGACCCGTGAAGTCCGTCCTGCCTCCGACTCTGTTTTGCAGGCAATCGGGCTGCTGGGGACCCCTTCCTTTGGTAAAGAAAATGTAAAAAACCTTTTCCGTTACGTCCATCTGGCAAAAGAACAGTATAAGCATCAGTATGAAACGGCGAACCTGAAACTGGAAAACGGATACCAGGCGATTCGTGACCGCTTTCAGGAGCAGGAGGAGCTGATTGCATTCAAAAACAGACATATTAACAAAAAGCTCGATCAAATTGTACGCGACAAATATTCGCCCCACAAGATCTATCTTTACAATGACCGGATTTACCAGGGAGACGAGCCCATTTACCGGCCCCCGGTCCACCGGAATGGCAGAGCTCATTATTACGCCTCATACAAGCAGCTTGGAAAATTGAAAATCGGCACCATCGTCTTTAATATCGGGGTGATGTGGCTGTTCTGTTTATTCCTGATGATTTCCCTGTATTTTGACCTGCTGAGGAAAATTATCAATTACATTGAACGATGGAGGCTCACCCGCCAGGCTGAATTGAGGGAGCGTATTTTCAACAATCCGATGGCTTTCATTAAAGGCAGCCGGGAAAATGGTCCGCAGTGAAACCCGCAGCTATCGCACCAGAAACTTCAGGCATACCGGGTTTGGAATATTTCGGTTCTGATTGCTGTAATGCAGCAATCCCGTTTTTTTGTCGATCGAAAAGAGCGTAATGTTATTGCTGCGCTGGTTGGCAACCAGGAGGTAGCTTCCTGTTGGATCGATCGCAAAATTCCGGGGCCAGTCGCCCTGAACCGGTTCATTACCGATGAGCGAGATCCTTCCTGATGCCGTATCGCGCGAAAATACCGCTATTGAATTCAGCCCTCTGTT
>JBFXKJ010000360.1:0-3596 GCA_050173895.1 Mangrovibacterium sp.
TCACAAAACTCGCTCAGGGTCAGATCCCGGCCTATACAGTAGCTGAAACTGATGCGTTTCTGGCTTTTTTGGACATCTCCCCGGTGGCCGTTGGTCATACGCTGGTCATCCCTAAAAAAGAAGTGGACTACCTTTTTGATCTGGACGATGAAACCTACACCGGTTTGCAGCAATTTGCCAAAAAAGTGGCTATCGGACTCAAAAAAGCGATTCCCTGTATGAAGGTCGGAGTGATGGTACTTGGACTGGAAGTTCCTCATGCACATATTCATCTGGTGCCGATGAAATCGGAAGCAGACCTGCTGAATTTCTCCAGAAAGCTGAAGCTTAGCCCGGAGGAATTTGAAACCATCACCGCAAAAATAGCAAAGGAAATGATCCTGTGATCCCATCCTGAACCATCAGCCTGCTGATGGTTTTTTTATTCCGTCCCGTCACACATCCCCTCCCGGCTTACGCTTTAACCGCTCCGGATTTTTTTTTATAAAATCGTTCCAGTCTTTATAATCCTTGTGATGCACAGGCTTCTTTGACTGCAGGTAATGGCATATCGCTACGGCAATGGCATCGGTTGCATCCAGCTCTTTCGGCAGTCCCTCGATTTTCAGTGTGTTTTTCAGGAAATAGGCAACCTGTTCCTTGGCGGCACGTCCCATCCCGGTAATCGACTGCTTCACCTTTAAGGGGGCATATTCGAACACCGGAATGTCCCGTTGAAGCGCCAGGCCCATTACCACTCCCTGTGCCCTTCCCAGCTTCAGCATGGCCTGAATATCTTTCCCGTAAAAAGGAGATTCAATGGCCAGCTCATCCGGAAGATATTCCTCGATCAGTGCCTGTGTCCGGACAAAAATATGTTTCAGCCTCAAATAATGATCATTGTATCCGGCCGTGCGGACCACCCCCACGTGCAGGATTTCCGGTCGCTGACTTCTGATCTCCACAAGCGCATAACCCATCACGATCGTTCCCGGGTCGATGCCTAATATCCGCTTCCCTTCGAGCTCTGCCATTTCGTTTTTTATTTGATAAAAGTAGGGCTTTTTCTGCTATTTTTGCATTCAAATTGAATGATCATGGATCAACAGCAGCCAGCGCGCCCGCGTTTGCCACGATGGATGAAAATGAAAATGCCGAAAGGGGAAACTTATTCCCGGGTCAGGAACCTGGTAAATCAACATGGTCTGCATACGATCTGCACCAGCGGCAACTGCCCGAACATCGGAGAGTGCTGGAACCGGGGAACCGCCACCTTCATGATCCTGGGGGAGATCTGCACCCGGAACTGCCGGTTCTGCAGCGTCAAAAGCGGCAGGCCCCTGCCTCCCGACCCCCTCGAACCCCGGCGTGTCGCCGAATCGATCCGCCTGATGAATCTGAAACACGCCGTGATCACCTCAGTCGATCGCGACGATCTGCCCGACCTGGGAGCAGCCATCTGGGCCGAAACGATCCGGGCCGTCAAACAACTCAATCCCGGCATCCGGATGGAAGTATTGATCCCGGACTTCCAGGGGAGACGGGAACTGATTGCACAAATTGCCGAAGCCGGGCCCGAGGTGATCTCCCACAACCTGGAAACCGTCGAGCGGCTGACGCCCCTGATCAGAAGTGCAGCCAAATACCGGCGAAGCCTGGAGGTCATCTCTGCCATTGCGGAACAGGGCCGCGTTGCCAAGTCGGGGATCATGCTTGGCCTGGGCGAAACAGCCGGCGAAGTGATCCAAACCATGGACGACCTCCGGCTGGCCGGATGTTCCGTGATCACCATCGGGCAATATCTCGCCCCCACGGCACAACATATGCCTGTGAATGAATACATCCCGCCTGAACAATTTGAAGCGTACCGAACAATTGGGCTCGAAAAAGGTTTCTCTTTTGTCGAAAGCAGTCCCCTGGTGCGGTCATCCTATCACGCGGAACAACATGCGCAGGATGGAGAACAGGGAAACTGGAGAAAAGGCAGCGCCGTCTGAAAGCAGGTACGGCTAACCGGCGCAGCTCCCCTTTTCTGACCCTTCGGCTTTGAAATTTTGAACTTTGAACCCTTCACATCAATGGCAAATTTTAATTACGAAGATACCGGACTGATCGAATATCAGAAATGCTGGGATTACCAGGAACAACTTTTGGAACAAATCCAGACCGACCGAAAAGAAAGCGGGTCGCCCAGCGCGGTAAACCGGTTTCTGCTGGTCGAACACCCTCATGTTTATACACTGGGGAAAAGCGGTGATACACACAACCTGCTCGTACAGGACGAATTTTTAAAAAAGATAGGTGCCACCTTCATCAAAATTGACCGCGGCGGCGATATTACCTATCACGGTCCCGGACAACTGGTGGGTTATCCGATCATTGACCTGGAGTATTACCATCTCGGGATCCGCCAGTATATCGAAAAAATGGAAGACGCGATCATCGCCACCATTGCCGGCTACGGGATCACCGGAGGCCGCAGGGAAGGCGCCACCGGAGTCTGGATCGATGCAGCCATTCCCGCAAAGGCAAGGAAGATCTGCGCCATCGGCGTGCGTGTCAGCCGCTTCGTCACCATGCACGGCTTCGCACTGAACGTGAATACCGACCTGCGGTATTTCAGCTATATCAACCCCTGCGGCTTTACCGCCTATGGCGTCACATCGATCGAGAAGGAAACCGGGAAAAAAGCCGACATGCAGGAAGTGAAGAATCAAATCATGCGCCAGTTCAACGCCATCTACTGAGCAAACCCGCTGAAAAACATTGTTATACTGCAAATGGGATAAATTCCCGCATTATAGTTCATTCCCGCGAAAGCGGGAATCTCAGGTGCAATGGGAAAAAGATTCCTGCTTTCGCAGGAATGAGATTCATGGTTTTTATCCCGCGCAAAGTATACTTCGCCTTCCGGAAAACCCGCAGATTGTCAGATGAATTTTTCCCGTTTCTGCAGGTTAAATAAGCCGTAAAGGATAAACACAATCCCCCCTGTAACCAGCAATATGCGGTTTTTCGATACGATCCCGCTCCAGATCATTTCGTTCATGTTCTGCGGCACCTGAAACGGGTTCAGAAAGATATTCCACATGGTCCGTTCCACATTTTTTGACAGGATGAAAGTCAGCACGCCCAGAATCACCATGACCACGGCTGTGCCGTTCCCGTTCCGGATGAGGGTTGAAAACATGAAAGCCATGCTTCCCAAAAAGAATACAGGGAACATGACCTGCCTGGTCATTTCAGCAATATCCAGGGGAGTCAGGAAAATATAACCCAGTCCTGTGAAGGCGGCCAGAATGAGGAACACAAGGACGAAAACCAGCATGATCCTGACCAGCCAGACCTTATACCGGTAATCGGGTATGCCGAACAGGATCTCCAGGATACCCGCATCCACATCATTCTGAATGCCGAAGGTCATTGGATAAAAAATCAGCAGCATGGCCGGGAAGAGCAGACAATCATAAACAAACTCCTCATCCGGATTCTCCCCGTTGACGACGCCGGTTATGGTCACGAAAAGGAAGAATGCCAGCGCTGCCAGCAGAAACCAGATAAAGCGTCCCGCAAAAATGATCCGGAAGGTGTACCGGATCATTTTACCGGTCGTCTGC
>JBFXKJ010000361.1:0-3562 GCA_050173895.1 Mangrovibacterium sp.
GATCACGTCAAAATCGACATTCGTATTAAAAAACCGGTTCAGGGAACTGTAATCGTTTATGGAATATGTTTTTTCAAAATAATTGATCATTTTGACGCTGTCGGGCGTGAGCATCAGCCTGGCTACAGGCAGGTTAATCTTGCTAATGGAGACTACGATATATTTGTCTTTCACCGCCTCAAGATTAGCCCTGAAAGAAGTTTTTTCACCCGGCGTTTCATATTGACAGGAAATTCTTTTTACATCGAAACTCCTGTAGTCAAATGCATTCTCTTCAATATTCCTGACCAGCTTATTGGTGCTTACCGGTTTCAGCCTGGCCTCCGTAAGGGTACGCGGTGCCTTGCAGGCTGCCATGATTAAGAGACCGGCTGCAATAACGAAAATGGGGAATTGACTATTCTTCGTTTTCAATGTTTGGTGTTTTCATCAATGTATCGGGACTCCTTAATTTTCCTGCTCAGCACCTCAGATCCATCGCCCAGTGCTTTTGCTTTCTTCCAGTTTTCCAACGCTTCGTTCTTGTTACCCATCATGTAAAGGATGTCTCCGTAATGTTCAACGAGAACAGCATTCTCACTGCCGCCTTTTTCCAGGGCCGTTTCCATGAACGCTTTTGCCTCTGTATAATTTTTTCGCTTAAACAGTACCCAGGCATGAGTGTCGAGATAAGTCGGGTTATCCGGATTGGCCTGGACAGCTTTACTGCTCAGCCTTTCAGCCTTTTCCAGATCCTGTCCTCTGAGCGAGAGATAATAGGCATAATTATTCAGGGCCATAAAATTGTCCGGGTCCAGGCGGATCACCTCATCAAAAGCTTTAAATGCCTTTTCAACCCGGTCGAGTTTATAATTTGCTTCAGCCTTGTAAATCTCAAACTGGATTTTCATGTTCTGATTGTCTGTCAGGTAGGGTTCACCTTTTTCCAACACCTGAAGGGCCTCATCGTATTTCTCCAGTTGAAGGGCCGCAACCGCATTCAATGCATATACCACCGGTTGTTCGGGAAAAAGTTCCAGCGCTTTTTTACTGTCTGTATAAAGCGTTGGAAAATCCTGCAAGTCGTTACTGATAAAAAGCAGCTTTTGCCAGATCTCAAATTCCCCCGCATCGTTCTCCACAAACCTGCGCAGGTAGTCACGGGCTTCCTTCAGCTTATTCTGCCGGATCAGGTGATCCGCATAAACGGTGTACATCAGGTTGTTTTCGGGATACTTTTTGAGCAGGATATCCAGCAGTTCGCTGATCTGTGCATTCGTCCAGTCCGAATTCTCCGGGTCCTGGGTTTGGAGCATGTAGTACTGAATTTTGGTTTCAACGTCCAGTTCGTCATTTTGAAAAGCTTTTTTGATGTGTTCAAAAGCCTTGTTGAAGTCGCCCTGTTCCTGGTAAAATCCTGCCAGTGAGAAGTGTACAAAGCCGTTATCCGGATCGATTTCCAAAATTTTCTGATAGCTTTTCAGGGCATTGGCTTTATCGCCCTGTGTCTGGTACAACTCAGCCAGGAGCCCGTAATATTGAGGTTCATCAGGGTAAGCGGCAATCAGCCGGTTAATCTCTTCCAACGCTTTCTCCGGCTTTTTCCAGGAAAGATAAACCTGCTGTTTGGCCACGACGATCTGATCATTCAGCCCCGTTTCCTTTTCCACCTCGTTATATGCGTCGATCGCTTCCTGGTATTTCCCGGCGAGCCCGAGCGATCCTGCCTTCATATACAGGTACTCGACGTTTTCCGGCTCCATTTGCCGCAATTCCCCGAATAAAGCCGCTGCTTCTGCAAACTGCTTTCGCTGCTGGTAGATCTGCGCAAGCAAAAGCTTATACCATTTGTTGCTTTTATCTATTGTAACAGCCTTTTCCAGCAGGAGCGAGGCACTGGTCAAATCTTTGCGGGCATAATGAATGTTGGCCATTTCAAACATAGCCACCGCCGATTTCGGATCAATTTCCAGGCATCTTGAAAAAATGGCAGCCGCATCGTCCAGCTTACCCATTTTCTTCTGCTTGACCCCTTCAATAAACATGTATTCGAATTCATTCTTCTCATCCTGACTAAGCTGCGTCAACTCCGCTACCGGCCGGGAATAAAGATCCTTGTCCGGATCCTTGTCCGGCACAATATTCACCTGCTGCCTGGACGAGGCACATGAGGCCAAAATCAGCACAACAAAAATGATATAAATGCTCTTTTTATAATTCATTCGCCTGTATTAATGTTTTCCCGTATGTCCAAATCCTCCTTCTCCCCGGGCAGTTTCTTCCAAAATATCCACAGGTATCCACCCTGCTGTTTCATGTCTGGCAATGACCATCTGGCAAATACGTTCACCATGCTCGATCTTAAATGCTTCGCCCGACAAATTGATCAGGATCACCTGGATCTCACCGCGGTAATCGGCATCAATGGTTCCGGGCGAATTCAGTACGGTGATCCCCTTTTTGATGGCCAGACCGCTTCTTGGGCGGATCTGCGCTTCAAAGCCTGCAGGCAGTTCAATATACAATCCGGTCGGCACCAAAATCCGTTCCAAAGGCTGCAGCACCACCGGCTGATCCAGGTTCGCTCTCAGGTCCATACCCGCTGAAAACGCTGTGCCGTAAGCAGGTAGCGGGTTATTCGACCGGTTTATGATCTTAATTTGCATCGTTTTTATTTTTCAAAACTTCAAAGATAGGGAAATATCCAAAGTTTCGTACGGGTTATCAATTCATTAACAACTTTTAAGCAGATTCAACAAATAATAATTTTTCCATAATCGTGTCTGAAATAAACAAACCTTTTTCAGAAAGGGTATAACATGTGCCGTCAAACAGCATATGTCCCGTTTCCATGAAAGGCACCGCTTCCTTTCTGAAGTGATGGCTGTATTTTACCTGAAAAGCCTCTTCCAGTTCCTGCTGACTGATTCCCCACATGGTCCGCAGTGAGGTAATCATAAAATCATTGTACTGATCCTGTTCACTCAGAACCTCAGTTTTCCAGAAAACCTGGTCATTTTCAACCGCGCTGAGATACTTCTTCAGGTTGGAGATGTTCCACCGGCGTGTGTGCTGATCAAACGAATGGGCTGAGGGACCGAAACCCAGGTAGTTTTTCCGTTCCCAATACGAACGGTTATGTTTCGAATACTGCTTGTCCCTGGCAAAATTAGAAATCTCATAATGCTCATATCCCGCGTCCACCAGTAATTCCCTGAGTTTGTTAAACTGTGCGAAACTCAGTTCATCCGGTATCTCTTTTATTTTTCCGCGTTTCAGATAATTATAGAAAACAGTGCCCTTGTGGTAGGTAAGATGGTAGGCCGAAACGTGGTCTGCCTTCAGCCCGACCGCCTTGTTGACATTCTCCTCCCAGGCCGCCAGGTCCTGACCAGGCAGTCCATAGATCAGATCGATGCTGAGATTGGTAAATCCGGCCTCCCTGACCGCATCGATACATGCCAGCGCCCGGGCCGCATCATGCCTCCGGTTCATATTTTTCAGATCCTGATTGCCAAACGATTGAATTCCAATGCTCAACCGGTTTATTCCGGCACCAAGAAGCTCCCTGGCAAAAGAGACA
>JBFXKJ010000362.1:0-3562 GCA_050173895.1 Mangrovibacterium sp.
ATTCGGATAATAGTCGGTCCACTGGCGTTGGCCCTGGAATCCGCCGGCAATTGCGTTATGTCCTCTGGCCTCTTCGCCAAATCCCATTTCAGCCAGTTTCGGATTGCCGGTCATCAGATCCCGACAAATCAAGGTCATTTTTACAGCAATTTCCCATTCCCAGTCTTTCCGTTCACGGTCCGACTGTTTGTCGGGCGCGTTCCGGTCACCACCCTCTTTGCAGTTTGTTTTTACCCAGTTCAGCGCTTTTTCATATTCCTCATGATCGTAGATCTCTAAGTCAATGCGGCGTTTTACTTCGATCGAATCTACAAACTCGGTGCGCATTCCCAAATACTCCTGAAAGAAATCAGGATCGACGGTCGATCCCGCAATTCCCATAGAGGTGTAACCGACCGACAGGTAAGATTTGCCTTTCATCAGTGCCGAAGCCAGTGCCGCTTTGGTAAAGCGCAGGATTTTTTCCTGCACATCAGCAGGGATGGACGTATCACTTGCATCCTGTACATGGCGGCCATAAATTCCGAAGGCAGGTAAGCCTTTTTGAGTATAGCCGGCAAGTGCGGCAGCCAGATAAACGGCGCCCGGCCGTTCTGTTCCGTTGAATCCCCACACTGCCTTGGGCAGAAGAGGATCACTGTCCATCACTTCCGATCCGTAGCACCAGCATGGTGTCACGGTCAGTGAAACCCCCACACCCTCACGCGCAAACTGATCGGCACAACGCGCGGCATCGGCCACACCGCCGATCGTCGTTTCTGAAATGACACATTCCACTTTCTCTCCCGAAGGAAAACGAAGGTTCTCTTCAATAAGCTTTGCAGCCGAACGGGCCATATTCATGGTCTGCTCTTCCAGCGACTCACGGATGCCGCGTTCGCGACCGTCAATTACAGGACGAATGCCTACCTTAGGAAGACGCCCGATTAAACGTTGATTCATATGTTGTCGTTTAAGTTGGATGATAATAATTTCTCTGGTTTATTGTGCTGTACTGTGCTGCTAATTTAGGAACTTTTTTTTACAGGCAAGCATTCCTGTCAAAATATGTTTTCAGTTGCCGGATATGTTTTAAAAAAGTAGATTTGCTTTCCATCAGTCTGAGACATATGAAACGAGCATGAAAGCCGCGGTTTCCGCCCGAGTTGATGTTTACATGCGAGTTCCATACGTCGATGTCCTTTAAAAAAGTGATGAAGTTTAGTACGCAAATTATGCACAGTTAATTTGAAATGAAAAACATATGAAACGACTTAAGCTTAAACTTCACTGGCAGATTCTGATTGCTATCCTGTTGGCTATTCCCTTTGGTTATTTTCTGAACGGATGGATCCCCTATGTTGGATGGATGGGTGATGTTTTTCTTCGGGCACTGAACATGGTGGTCGTACCGCTTATTTTCACCTCCATTGTCAGCGGCATCACTGCTATGGGGACCGGGAAAGATCTGGGGCGTCTTGGATTCAGAACGGTGGCATACTACCTGTTTACCTCGCTGATTGCCATTTCGACGGGCCTGTTGCTGGTCAATCTGATCAAACCCGGGGTCGGCGTTGATCTGGGTTTTGCAGGGAAGCTGGAAGGGATCCCGGCAGCGGACAACCGGATTTCCGATATTTTTACGGAGATGATTCCGAAGAATATTATTCAGGCAATGGCTGAAGGCCAGGTGATGGGCGTCATTATTTTTGCTGTCATTTTCGGATTTTTTGCCGGGCGGGTGCGGTCGGACCACGCACAAAGGCTGAAGGTTCTTTTTGACGCCTGTTTCGAGGTAATGATGAAGGTGACCCTTTTTATCATCCGGTTCACACCGCTGGGTGTCTTTGGATTGGTTTCGAGGGAGATTTCCCTGCATGTGCAGCAGTTAGGGGCACTGGCAGGGAGTTTAGCCGTTTATACGCTGACTGTTTTTTTGGGCCTGGCCATTCATATGTTCCTGTCACTGCCTTTGCTGGTGAAGTGGCTGGGAGGTGTGAAGCCTTACCGTCATCTGAAAAATATGCTTACCCCGCTGCTGACGGCTTTTTCAACAGCCTCTTCCAGTGCGACCTTGCCTTTGAGCATGGATGCTGTGGAGAACAAAAGCGGTGTTTCGAATAAAATATCCAGTTTCACCCTTCCCCTGGGGGCTACGATCAATATGGACGGAACCGCTTTGTATGAGTGTGTGGTTGCGATCTTTATTGCCCAGGTTTACGGCATACCGCTTACCCTCGGAGATCAGGTGCTGATTGTGGTGACGGCTTTGCTCACATCCATCGGAGCTGCAGGCATTCCGATGGCCAGCCTGGTTATGATCACCGTCATCCTGACGGTCGTAAAATTACCGCTGGAAGGAATCGGCTTAATCCTGGCAGTGGACAGAATTCTGGATATGTGCAGAACGACGGTAAATGTTTGGAGTGATACCTGCGCCGCCGTAATTATTGCAAGGGGTGAAGGTGAAAAACTGAATGTGTAAGATAACAGGTTCAGGTTACCGAAATTCCTTTTTGACCAGGGAAATCGGAAACCTGAGCCCGCCTTCTTCAATCAAATCACCTCCCGGGCATAATATTCATTGAGCGAGATGATGTCGGTGGAACTGCATACCGGGCAAATGGTCTCTGCCTGATCAAATACATTGAACCGTGACTGACAGGTATTGCAATAAAACCAGTTTTCATCGAACTGGAAATTTCCTCCTTTAATAATCAGGTCCTTCCCTTCCACCATGGAACGTGCGACCTTATTACGGGCGGATTCATAGATGCGGGTAAGCGTAGGACGGGAAACATTCATGCATACAGCTGCCTCCTCCTGTGTCAGATTGTCATAATCCAACAGCTTGATCGATTCGTACTCCTCAAAAAAAAGCATAATTTGCTCCGATCTGTTTCTGGGTCCGTAAACAGACAATCCTTTAATTGCGGGTGGCGCTAGTAAGCGCCGATCTCTCTTTTTCCTTGGCATTCTATCTGATTCAATTTATTTAACAAATAATGGTCTGCAATTACCAGGGCGGCCATTGCTTCCACAATGGGAACTGCCCTTGGAAGAACACAGGGGTCGTGGCGTCCTGACGGAATAACCGTCGTTTCATTTTCTGCAATATCGACGGTTTTCTGTTCCTTGAGTAAGGTAGCAATCGGTTTGAATGCGACGTTGAAGTAGATGTCTTCACCGTTGCTGATTCCACCCTGAATCCCGCCGGAATGATTTGTCTGAGTCCGTATGCCTGATCCGGTTTTAATAAATACGTCATTATGCGCTGAGCCGGAGAGCCTGGTCCCTTCAAATCCGGAGCCGTACTCAAAGCCTTTCACCGCATTAATGCCCAGCATGGCATGCCCCAGATCGGCATGAAGCTTATTGAAAACCGGTTCTCCCAGACCTGCCGGAACACCGGTGATCACGCACTGGATCACACCTCCCACCGTGTCACGGTTCCTGCCGGCCTCTTCTATCCGGGCGATCATCTTTTCTGCTGTTTCCGGGTCAGGGCAGCGCACGATAGTTGATTCGCTCAGGCTCAGATCCAGTTCCCCATAGGACTTGTCCAGGGACACCTCACCTACCT
>JBFXKJ010000363.1:0-3562 GCA_050173895.1 Mangrovibacterium sp.
TGGGATTATATGGACAGGAACGTAACCTATAAGGAAACGGTCGTTGAAAAGAACAAATCGGTGAAGAATTCGCAGTTTGCACAGCCCTTGTTCGAATTTTCCGGAGCCTGTGCCGGTTGTGGAGAAACACCTTACATTAAACTGATCACCCAATTGTACGGAGAGCGGATGATGGTAGCCAACGCCACGGGTTGCTCGTCGATTTACGGCGGTTCTGCTCCTTCCACGCCTTATTGCAAAAGCAAAAGCAGTGGACAGGGACCTGCCTGGGCCAATTCCCTGTTCGAGGACAATGCCGAATATGGCTTTGGGATGGCCGAAGGGGTTGGCTTCCAGCGTGAGCGGATAGAGCACCTGATGAAGACCGCGCTTGAAACAGGTGTCAGCGACGCCGAAAAAGAAGCTTTCACTGCATGGATCGCAGCCAGGAACGATGGAGAGCAAAGCAAGGCTGTTTCTGCGAAGGTGGTGGAAGTACTTCAGGGCAACGACGCAACTTATGCGAAAGAGATCCTGAGCCTCAGGCAATACCTCGTAAAACGTTCGATCTGGATCTTCGGCGGTGACGGCTGGGCTTATGACATTGGCTTTGGCGGCCTGGATCATGTGCTGGCATCGGGCGAAGATGTGAACGTGCTTGTACTCGATACCGAAGTGTATTCGAATACCGGCGGACAGGCATCCAAATCAACTCCGGTGGGAGCGGTCGCCAAATTTGCCGCTTCCGGAAAGAAGATTCGGAAAAAAGATCTCGGGATGATTGCCATGTCGTACGGCTATGTTTACGTGGCACAGGTGGCAATGGGAGCCAACAATGCCCAGTATCTGAAGGCGCTCCGCGAAGCAGAGGCTTATCCCGGTCCGTCTTTGATCATTGCCTATTCTCCCTGTATCAACCACGGGCTGCGCGCCAGCATGGGCAAATCGCAGGAAGAAGAAAAGCATGCCGTTGAAGCCGGTTACTGGTCTCTGTACCGCTACAACCCGCTGCTGGAAAATGAAGGAAAAAATCCATTTGTGATGGATTCCAAAGAACCTGACTGGAGCAAATTCCAGGAATTCCTCGGCGGAGAGGTTCGCTATACTTCGCTGAAGAAAGCATTCCCGGAACAGGCTGTCGAATTATTCAAGGCTGCCGAAGAAAATGCAAAATGGCGGCATGCATCCTATAAACGGATGGAAGCCATGGACTATGCTCCGAAGGAATAAAAAAACCATTTACTATATGTGAAAAAGCCACTGCCGGGAAACCGGTGGTGGCTTTTCAGTAAATATCAGAAATCAGAATCCGGAAACCAGCAATCAGGAACTCAGGAACTCTTGTCTTGATACTTGTGTCTTGATACTTGTGTCTGTTTTACCAGATCAGGTCTGAGTCCATCAGTTTTTCCGGATCCAGGTTTTCGGCTTCGATCGATTTGAAGTGCCGATAGGTGCCAACCTTCAGTTCATAGGTCGCTTGTTCGTCGCAAACGATCATGCCTTTCTGGTGAAGCTGCAGCGCACTGATGGTCCACATGTGGTTCACACCTTCCTCGACTGCATGCTTCAGCGCCCGTGCCTTTCCATGGCCGTTGACGATGATCAGCACTTCTTTTGCATCCATCACCGTTCCGACGCCCACTGTGAGCGCTTTTTTGGGAACCTGGTTGACATCGTTTCCGAAAAACCGTGAATTGGCCATCATCGTGTCATAATTGAGCTCCTTGTCGCGGGTCCGGGAGGAGAGGGAAGAGCCGGGCTCATTGAAAGCCAGGTGCCCGTCCGGACCGATCCCCCCAAGGAAGAGGTCGATGCCGCCGGCACTTTTTATTTTCTGTTCATATGCAGCGCATTCTGCTTTAATATCCGGCGCGCTTCCGTTCAGTATGTTCGCATTTTGCGGTTGAATATCGATATGGCTGAAAAAGTTTTGCCACATAAACGTATAATAACTCTGCGGGTGATCATGCCCGATCCCTACATATTCGTCCATGTTAAAAGTCACGACATGCTTGAAGGATACTTTCCCTGCCCGGTGTAAGGCGATCAGTTCCTTGTAAACACCCAGGGGCGACGAGCCCGTAGGAAGTCCGAGTACGAAGGGTTTTTCACTCGTAGGCTTTGCCAGCCCTATTCTCCGCGCAATATAACGGGCTGCCCATTCGGACATTTTCCCGTAATTGTCCTGAATAATTAATCTCATATAATTGGTAATTTCTGTGCTTCTTTCAATTGCTGAATAACCCGGTTTCCCAGGTTTTTCTTCTTTTCGATGTGATTGCAGATCTCCTTCACGAAATCGTTGTCTTCAAAGCGGCCTCTTACGCGTTCAAAGTCCTGTTGTCTCACCTGTCGGTCTCCGTCTATGCCGAACCCAGTCATGGCGCTCATCCGGAATTCCTTTCTCGCGTCTTCATACAGCATTTTGTCGATGGCAATGACGCTTTCACGCCATTCCCTCACCATGTCGACCAGCTCTTCCACGGAAAAATCCTGCACCGGTTTCCCCAGATAATTCCGTATAAATTCGGCTGTCCAGTTCCACTCATATTCATAGTACTGATTATGCAACTCCTGAAAGAAATCTTCCACCTGGCCGAGCTTGGCAACAGTTTGATCCTCGATGGAATTCAGCAGGCGGTCAACTTCAGTTTTAGGTGCAAAAAGGCCTGACAGATCGATCCATTCACCTAATCCGGTTATCCCTTTTGGGGTGAGGCAATCGGCGACCTTTTGAGGAGAGCTAAGCGGGCATTGATTTAAGCGGGTAATAACGGAATTGCCGATGAATTTCATGATGGCAAGCCGGTACAGATCAATTCCCCTTTTCAGCGATTCGCTCTTTATCTTCGTATTATTATAGGAAAACACTTCTGTTGTTTCACCTGAAATATTTCTGATCTGTTGCAGGGTCTGAATGGCTTTGTGCATTTTGCTGATCGTGAACGGGCTGAGCAGGTTGAAATTAATGTGATCCATTTTGCACGGATCAGTCCGCTTGTCACGGCGCGGCCATTTCATGACGTCCCTGATGGTACCGACGCTTTTCAGGTTGATACCCGGCGCAAGCCAGCTTTCATCGTCATTCTCAATGAGGTATGAAAAGGGCATATCGGAAGTGTCGGAATTCTTGTAATGTCTTCCCATAACCAGTGTGAAAGCACCGATTTTTGCAGGCCACAGCAAATACGAATCACTGGTCGTTTTGGAGCCTCGTTCCACGATGCCGTGATGAATGGGCCCGAGTTTGTACATGTGATTGCTCTGGTTCGATCCGCTGCCCGCGTTACAAAACGAAAACATCCCGGCGATCAGGAGCGTTGACTTGTGGTGGGTCACCGTGTAAGGACCTGCAAAAATGGAGCAGGCTTCGCCGTGAAAACCCTGGCAGTTGGCAAAGAACAGCGATTGTTGCGCCGAGTACTGTGAGCCCAGTACGCACCCCTGGCCAATAAAGCAGTCGGTCACAATGGCCCCGTCGGAGACTTCCGACCCCGATGATACGATAAAATTTCTGAGAATGGCATCATTGCCGATCCTGACCGGGGCATCGGCATTCCCGTTCAGCGATCCGTTCTCA
>JBFXKJ010000364.1:0-3531 GCA_050173895.1 Mangrovibacterium sp.
TTCTGCACTTCTCCCTATTTCGCTGATTGCCGCCTGTTTTTCCTCTTCCGAATAGCAGTACAGGGTTTTCTTTTTATTTCTTACCCGGAACAGGGGAGTTTGCAGAACATACAAGTGCCCTTTACGGATCAGCTCAGGAAAGTACTGCAGGAAGAAGGTGATCAGCAGCAGGCGGATGTGCATTCCGTCCACATCCGCGTCAGTGGCGATGATAACCTTGTTATAACGCAGTTCATCCATGCTGTCTTCGATATTCAAGGCAGCCTGAAGCAGGTTGAATTCTTCATTTTCGTAGACTACCTTTTTGGAAAGGCCATACGAATTCAGGGGTTTGCCCCGCAGGCTGAAGACGGCCTGGGTATTCACGTTCCTCGACTTGGTGATTGATCCGCTGGCTGAATCTCCTTCCGTAATAAAAATGCTCGATTCTTCGCGGTTTTCACTGTTCCCGTCGAAATGAACCCTGCAGTCGCGCAGTTTACGGTTGTGCAGATTGGCCTTCTTTGACCGTTGTTTGGCCAGTTGTTTGATTCCGGAGATGGCCTTCCGCTCCCGCTCCGATTCCTGGATCCTGCGCAAAAGAACTTCGGCCACGTCCTGATTTTTATGCAGGTAGTTATCCAGCTCCTTTTGAACAAAATTATTGACATGATTCCTCACGCTCGGGCCGTTTGGACCAATATCCCTTGACCCGAGCTTCGTTTTTGTCTGCGATTCAAATACCGGCTCCTCCACTTTTATGCTGATGGCCGCAATGATGGAAGCCCGGATGTCGGAGGGGTCGAATTCTTTTTTGTAAAAATCACGGATGGTTTTAACAATGGCTTCCCTAAAGGCCATCAAATGGGTCCCACCCTGGGTGGTATGCTGCCCGTTTACAAATGAATAATAATCTTCACCGTACTGGTTCCCATGGGTGATGGCTACTTCAATGTCTTCCCCTTTCAGATGGATTACGGGATAGAGCGGCTCCGTATCGATGTTTTCCTCGAGCAGATCTTTCAACCCGTTTTTCGACTGATACCGTTCTCCGTTGAAGTTAATGACCAGACCGGTATTCAGGAACGAATAGTTTTTCATCATATTCGCCAGGTACTCATTCCGGAAACGGTAGCTCCTGAAAATTTCCGCATCGGGAACGAAGCTGACAGAGGTCCCGTTTGGTTCTTCGGTTGGCTGAACTTCTTTTTCCTCAATCACCTGACCTTCTGAGAACACAATCTCCTTGGCCGAACCTTCCCGGACCGAGCGAATCCGGAAAGTCGACGAAAGTGCATTCACCGCCTTAATGCCCACACCGTTCAATCCCACGGTCTTTTTAAACACTTCAGAGTCATATTTGGCTCCTGTATTCATTCTTGAAGCCGCATCCTTCAGTTTACCCAGAGGTATTCCCCGCCCGTAGTCGCGAACGCTGACAAGCTCATTATTTACAGCCACATCGATCTTTCTGCCGAAGCCCATCATGAATTCGTCGACCGAGTTATCCATCACTTCTTTCAGCAAAACATAAATTCCGTCATCGGCTGCTGTTCCGTCGCCCAGCTTTCCAATATACATTCCCGGACGCCTCCGGATATGTTCCTGCCAGTCAAGGGTCTTTATGGATCCCTCATCGTAGTTCGAAGTCATACTTATTCCAATTTGACACAAATATAGAAAATACAAAAGTGCCTAAAAATTCCATATGACCGACATTAATTAACAACCGGCGGTTGATAACTCAGGAATAAAATAAGTAATTCCGTTCGGTTCCGGCAGGAAACCGGCAGATAAAAAAAAATCATCCTTCCCTTTTTCCGGGTCAGATGATTCCCTGTTGTTCACTAAATCACCATTCTGAATTTCAGTTCTATCGCTCTTCGAGCCATGCGGTGAGCATCCAATAATGCTTTTCGGTTGCTTTCACCATATCGTTCACCAGGTCGATGGTCGAAACATCGCCCAGTTCATTGGCTGTTTCCAGCACATTCATCATCTGCGACAGAAGGATCTCAAAATCAGCGAGGATTTGATCGACCATTTCGGCTGAAGAAGGAATCCCAACGGGTTCCGTCACTCTCGAGCTTGCCAGGTACTCACTGAGCGTCGCCATCGGCATGGCTCCAAATACCCGGATCCGTTCCGCAAGATCGTCTATATTGGTTTTTGCAAAATTGTAAAGTTCTTCGAATTTCTCATGCAGGTCGAAGAAATCCCTGCCGGTCACATTCCAGTGAAAGTTCCTCAGCTTCTGGTAATGTACGTGATAGCTGGCGATGAGCACATTCATGTTATTTACGATCTCATCCGTGTCTTTGACACTGTAACCCAGCCTTACAAATGGTTTTGTTTCCATGGCCATAATTATGGGAATTTTACGTTTGTCCTGAGTTTATCGGATACTCTTTTGTTTCTGGTCTTATCCAGAGTGTGCGTCATATTGGTCGAGCTCATCCTGTCCATTCCTCCCCTGATCGTTACTTCTCCTCCGGGAGTTGTCCCTTTGGAGTTCAGATAGAAATTCATATTGTCGATTCGCTTTCTGAGATTTTTCATGATCTGTCTTTTTAAGTTTGTGTTCATTCAACTCTTCGGCTGTTTAAAACGCCGCTTTATGTCCTGAAAAAAGCGTTCCAAAATGAGCCATTCATATAAAAAAATTGTGTTTCAACTGATTACAAAAAATTCGCACACAACCGAAGCAGGACATCGTAGAGCGTCTTCCACAGATGTGGAAATCAATGGTCAGCGCCTGTTTTTTTTGTCGGGCGGCTTTTATTTTTTCCCCCGAAGAGTTTGAGGAGCCAGCTACTCCTGACCGCCGACGCTGCTGAAGCCATTTCCTCCACTCCCGC
This sequence comes from Mangrovibacterium sp., assembly GCA_050173895.1. Taxonomy (GTDB): domain Bacteria; phylum Bacteroidota; class Bacteroidia; order Bacteroidales; family Prolixibacteraceae; genus JBCFBK01. The sequence goes on from JBFXKJ010000364.1 coordinate 2,838, forward strand.
ATTGATCAGGATGATACCGGTATCGACATTCGCAGCCATAGTGCTGTCGTGAATGAGCTTTTGAAGAAGGCCATCTCCGTGATTAAGGCTGCGCCCCAAGACCTGCAATTCGCCGGAAAACGAATCCAGTCGCATGGAGATCCGGTCGAGATGATCGAAGGTATTGCGGGTGCCGTGGATAATGATGGTATCGTTGATCAGCATTCCCAGGTCGCCCTTTCCCTCGTCCACTTTCCGTGTAATGGAGTTAATATTTTCAGAAATTGCCACTAACTGCTTTCCCGATTTGTTCAAGGTTTCGGTGATGGTGCTGTCGTTCAGCAAACGCGCTAGATCGCCGTCGCCGGTATTGATTTTTTCGCTCATTTCTTTCAGGTTCATAGCAAAAATATGCCCCTCTTTTATAATTCCCTGAGCTTCTTTCAGGATCGCTTCAAAATCGACAGCCTGGCGCGACTGAAGTTTGTCATTCTCTTCAATGCTTTTGGCCTGGACCGATCCCGGATTGATCTGCACAATCTTGTTCCCCATAATCCCTTCCTGTCCGATCTCTACCCGGGAATCTTTTTTAATGAACTCCCGGATGTCCTCATCGATGGTGAAACTAACCTGAATGGCTGAATCAGAAACGATCGCGATCTTCGATACCGTTCCCACATTGATCCCTCCAAAGCGCACCTTATTCCCCTCCGTA
>JBFXKJ010000365.1:0-3511 GCA_050173895.1 Mangrovibacterium sp.
TCGCCTCTTCGTCCGAAAAAGGGTCGTTCAGGGTTTCCGGAAGCCACATGTACCAAAAAGGCATGGTCCCCAATTCAAAGTTAAACAGCTCGGGGATCAATTTCAGCTCCCAATACAAAGTTTTCAACAACCTGACGCTCGATACCCGCCTTTCGTATGATAAGGTATATACCGATAACTATCCGCGCCACGGCTACGGCCCGCTCAACCACATGTACACCATTACGATCTGGATGGGCGACGACGTGGACATCCGCGATATGCGGAACTACTGGATGAACGGCCGCGAGAATTACCAGCAGGCCAACTGGAACTACCTCTGGTATAACAATCCTTACTTTATGGCCTACGAATGTACCCAGGGTTACGACCGCAATGTCATGAACGGATACCTCTCCCTCAACTATCAGGTGCTGCCGGAGCTGTCGGTTCAGGCCCGGGTCAATGCCCGCAATAAATTCACCAATCAGGACCTCAAAACCCCCAAAAGCTATCTTTACTACGGAAACAGCATCCTGGGAAACTACGGGATCTGGAAAACCACGGAGGCCAGCTACGACTATGATGTGCTGACCACTTATACCAAAAGCTTTTCAGACAATTTCAGTTTGGACGTCTTTGCCGGCGCTGCGGTTTCACGCTGGAACTATGATTATCAGTATTCGACCACCGACGGACTGATTACAGGCGGATTATTCAATCTGAGCAACAGCCTGGGGCCAGTTAATACCGAAAACACCGAAAAGCACAAGGAAACCCGGAGTGTCTACGGCAGTCTCAACCTCGAACTGTTCAAATTTTTCTATGCAACAGTCTCGGGCAGGAATGACTGGTCTTCCACGCTTTCCACAGACAACAACTCCTATTTCTATCCTTCTGTTTCAGGCAGCTTCGTTTTCGATGAAATCCTGAACCTCCCGGAATGGATGAACAGCTTCAAGCTGCGCAGCACCTGGGCCCAGGTATCGAGCGACCTCGATCCCTATAGCCTGTACAATACCTATACCACTACGGGCATGTACAATTCCACGCCCGGAATGGAATTTCCGGCCACCTTGCTGAACGCGTCAATCAAACCGGCACAGTCAACTTCCTGGGAAGCAGGTGGCGCCACCGCTCTGCTCGATAATCGCGTCAATCTGGATGTAACCTACTACCATACAATCGATGAAAACCAGATCATCAATCTGCCCACCTCCATCACTTCCGGATTCAGTTTGCAGAAGGTTAACGGCAACGTGTACAAGACCACCGGACTGGAAGTGATGTTGAATGTCAGGCCCGTCTACTCGGCAAGGGTAAAATGGAATATGGACATCAACTGGTTCACCACCAAAAGAGTTCTGGATGAAATCTATGGCGGAGCCTCCAAATTCGAAGAGCTGCATCTGGGCGAACGGGTCGACAGCTACTATGGCTCGGTCTGGCAGTATTCGCCCGACGGGCAACTGATCATTAACCAGTCGAGCGGATTACCCATCAAAGACACCTATTCCCGCAAGCTGGGGCATACCGGTCCCGATTGGGAATTCGGCTTCAATAACTCGGTGAAGATCGGCAAATGGGACTTCTCGGCCATGATCGATGGCCGGGTTGGAGGCGTAATGCGCTCACTGACCATCGAAAAGATGTGGTGGGGCGGAAAACACCCGGAATCGGTCCAATACCGTGACGCCGAATATGCCGGCGAACTGTATGTGCCTGAGGGGGTATACATCACTTCAGGGAGTGTTTCGTACGACAGTGACGGCAATATCACCAGCGACACGCGCGAATTCGCGCCCAATCAGAAAGGACTGAAATATTCGTCATGGACCATGACCTATGGTTACCGGGCCCAGGTAGACGGCGTCAACGTATTCGATGCATCTTTTGTCAAGCTGCGTGAAGCATCGGTGAAATATGACTGCTCCGCTTTATTCACCGGCACATTTATAAAGGAAGCCTACATCCAGCTCATGGGCCGCAACCTGGCGATGTGGAAAAAAGCCAGGCTGATCGATCCCGATTTCGGCGATGACAACAGTCTGCAGGACCCGTCGGCCCGCTACATCGGCTTTGGTGTGGGAGTCAAATTTTAACTTAATTAAGAACAGTAACCATGAAGCGAATTATCAATTATACACTCATCATCCTGGGAATGATGACCAGCTCGTGTGAAAACCTGGAATCGATCAACGAAGATCCCAATAATGCGGAGCACACGCACCCAAAGCTGCTGCTAAAAACAATTGCTTACAATACCTTCACGGGCCAGGGCACCGGCGCCATGTTCGCATCCCGGATGTTTGTCAATTCCGACGGGGCCAGCAACGAACAGTATTATACCTGGGACCGGGGGAGCTTTGACCGCTATAACACGTTACGCAATGTGACTAAAATGATGGAAGAAGCCGAAATTCAACAAACTCCGGAATATATTCACCTCGGTAAATTCTTCCGGGCCTACCAGTTTTATGAACTTACCCGTGCATTTGGCGACATCCCCTATTCGGAAGCGCTGAAAGGCGAAACTGAAGGGAACTTTTCTCCGGCGTATGACCCTCAGGAAACGATTATTCCCGCCTTACTGGCCGAATTGAAGGAGGCTGCCGACGGACTGACATCTGTTTCAGCGATCGAAGGCGACATCATCTATGGTGGTGATCCGGTAAAATGGCAGCGTCTGATCAACTCGCTGCGCCTGCGAATCCTGCTCGACCTCTCACACAAAGAAGGAGAGGCCTCCCTGAATATTGCCGGTCAGTTTAACGGGATTTACACCGGTGAACTCCTGATGGAAAGCAATGCCGATAATGGTCAACTGGTTTACCTCGACCAGTCAGGCTCCCGTTATTTCGAGTATTTAGGAAAATACGGCTCGGTGGCGATGAGTTCGACCTTCACCGATATGCTGAAAGAACGCCGTGATCCCCGGCTGTTCGTCTTTTGTCAGCGTCATCCTAACGCCGTTGCAGCCGGACTTCCGGTGAACGACTTCAACGCATACGGGGGTGCTGACCCAACGCTTCCCTATGGAGGGATTTCTGAGGAGCGGAACAAAGGCTATGTTTCGATGGTCAATGAGCGTTACTACGACGATCCGGTTAACGAACCGCACATGCTGATGGGATATCCCGAACTGCAGTTTATCCTCGCGGAGGCCACCATACGCGGCTGGATCGAAGGCGGAAACCCGGTAAAAGCGCAGACCTTTTACGAAAATGGTGTTAAAGCATCGTTCGCTTTTTATCAGAGCCATGCCGGGAACTATGCCGCTTACCTTGGGAGCAGCGCCGTCGGCCAGTATTTAACCGGACCATTGGTGAATCTGGCTTTTGCAGCGACGACTGAAAAAACAATCGAATACATCATTACGCAGAAATATATTCAGTTTTATTTTCAGTCGGGCCAGGAACTGTTCTACAACAACCGGCGTACCGGATATCCTGCCTTTGCAACAGGCGGAGCAGTGGGGAATAACGGGAAAGTCCCGCTCCGATGGATGTACCCGCTCGACGAGTTTAACCGG
>JBFXKJ010000366.1:0-3498 GCA_050173895.1 Mangrovibacterium sp.
TCCGCCAATATTTTCAAAATCATTGGCAAATGCACAAATCGTCCGGTAAATCGCCGCCGGATTCCAGACTTTTTTGTACTCAATCCGCTCCCCTTCAACGATTTTTCCTGAAATCAACTTCTCGATGTTAATGTGTATTGCCATGTTATTTCTTTTGTAAAACAAACATATTGCTTATTCTCCAAAGTTGGTTAATAGGCTTGCATTCTTTACCCGCTCGTCCCGTTCAAAAGATGATAAGTAGTTTTCTGTCGTCTTCAGATCCTTATGACCTAAACTCTCAGAAATATAGGCAATATTAGCACCGCTTCGCTTCAAAACCGTGGCATAGGAATGCCGGGCAGTATATGTGCTTAGGCCTTCAATGCATATTGCCTTGCCAATTTTCCGAAGATGCTTGTTGCAGTTACTGATTACATCTCTAACCCTCTTCTTTACTTGTATAGGGGTTTCATCGCCATTAAGAAAGCCAAAAATGTAAGAATCAGGGCTTTTGTCAGCATTTCCCCACCTATCCATAATCGTTTTCATTTCAGGAGTAATAACTGCACAAATTTCTTTTTTCACCCTCGATGTATTAATAGTTTTTGCCCGAGTGAAATATATCTCGTCATTTTGGATATTAGCATATTTCAAAGTAACTAAGTCAGCAAAATTGATTCCATTACAGAGATAAGAGAAAAACCACAAATCCCGGTAGTGCTCGGTGGCTTCATTTCCATCCGAGTAGGTTACAAGCGTTTTTATTTGCTGCAAAGTCAAGGCTTGTTTTCGTCCCTTGCCTGTAGGGATTTCATATTTACCCCGCCCGAAAGGATATTGACTCTCCCTAATAATATTTAAATCTTTTGCGTTGTTCATAATAGTTCGGATGGCACGACCTCGCATCCCTATAGTTGTATATGACTTTCCTTCATTCAGTAAATATTTTTCATATTTCTTCAACCATTCCGGCGTTATAAAACTTAAAGGAATGTTTTTACCTGCAAAATCTTCAACACTTTTTAATGTATAACTATAAAACTCATGTGTATTGATTTGGTCATTTTTAAGCAAAGAATCCAATTTGGTTTGAAATGCGAAATTCAAAGTATCTGCTGCTCCTTTTTCCAAGTAGCTGTTTAATGCAGTAAAAGTAAATCTATCATCTCGCTCTAATTGCACAACAGCATTCTTTACTTTGTCAAAAGACCACTGAATATCTGTTCGAGTAGAGACCTGCTTCTTACTTTTCGTTTCCGATAATCTTTCCCACTCGTCCACATTCAGGTTTTTCCCTGTTGAGTAATATTTTCGTTCTCTTTTAAAAGTTACCCGTATCTTTACAGGATACGTTCCTTCTTTTGTTTCACGGCGTTGATCAAGGATTGAAGCAACTGTGATTCCATTATTTGCATAACTAAACATGTGGTTTCAAATTCTGTGTGCAAATTTTTCAATTTGCACACAATTTGCACACAAACCTAGCGATTATATCCAAAATAAACAAATCAAACATTCGCCAATATTTGTTTAAAATACTAATTACCAAACTATTACAAAATAAAAGAAAATATAAGAAAATCGAAGAAAATTCATAAAATTTGATTCATAATCATGAGGTCGCCGGATCATGCCCGGCTCTCGCTACTGAAAACAAAGAGGTTACAAAGACGAAAATTGTAACCTCTTTTTATTTGCATGTAATTTGCACACAAAATTTTCAATACTCGTTTTATCACATATCCGTTTTATCACACTTAGGTAATGATACTTCGCTATCGCCAGTTTTTTGATGACTGATATCCAATCAGAAAATAAACAGTTTTGTAAGAAATTTACTTACTTAAAATCCCTTGACGGGAAAAGCTCGCCCTGTACAGCCCTGCCGGTAAAGTTTTTTTCTTTTCCCGAAACTTCCACGGTATTCTTTTTATCTGAATCTGCCGGTTTGCTCACAGAGCCGATATTTCGTCCTTCGCTTTCCAGGCTCATCAGTTCATTCAGGTTGAAACAGGAACCGACCACCACATGGATAACCTCGCCTTCAACCTGCAGTTTCCCGGCTACCATCAACAGCCGGGACTGAAGAATCACTTTTCGGTATTTTTCGAAGGTTTTGGCCCAAACCACCAGGTTGGCAAAGCCCGTTTCATCCTCGACAGTGATAAACAACACACCTTTTGCCGTGCCGGGGCGCTGCCTGACCGTTATCAGTCCGCATACTTTTACGGACTCACCGTTTTTCATTTTACTCAATTCTGAAGTTGACGTAACCCGCAGTTGGTTCAGCCGTTGCCGAAGAAAGCTAACCGGATGGGCCTTCAGCGACAGCGATGTACTGGCGTAGTCGTGTATTACATGCTCTCCGGGGGTCATCGGCGGCAGTTCGGTAACTCCTTCGACTGCACTTTGCGAAGGTGTACCGGTAAACATTCCCGTTGGATGGTCGTGCAGGGCCGACACTTCCCACAAGGCCTGCCGCCGGTCGAGACCTATAGACCGAAAAGCGTCTGCATCGGCAAGCCTTTCCAGTGCAAATGGCGGAACGCCTGCATCGAGCAACTCATTGATATTTTTATAGGGAATAATTCTTCCGGAGACCAGCGCCTGCATATCTTCCTCGCGTAAACCTTTTACCTGCCTGAACCCCAAACGAACAGCATAATAGCGGCCATCCTTTTCTTCCAGCGTATTGTCCCATTCCGAATAACTGATGTCCACAGGACGTACCACCACGCCGTGTTTGCGGGCATCAATAACAATCTGTGCAGGCTGGTAAAAACCCATCGGCTGGCTGTTGAGCAATGCTGTCGCAAATATGTCAGGATAATAACATTTTATCCAGGAAGAGATATAAACCAGCAGCGCAAAGCTGGCGGCATGGCTTTCAGGAAAACCATAACTGCCGAACCCTTCAATCTGTTTAAATACACGTTCTGCAAACTCTCTGTTATAGCCTCTTTTTACCATTCCACCCACCAGCTTTTCGCGGTACCAGCTTACTTTTCCTTTCGATTTAAACGTAGCCATACTCCGGCGCAGGCCGTCGGCTTCGGCCGGGGTAAAACCTGCCGCTACAATGGCTATTTCCATCGCCTGCTCTTGAAACAAAGGAACTCCGAGGGTTCGCCCCAGAATCTCTTCCAGCTATTTTGACGGATATTCCACCGGCTCCTCTCCGTTACGCCTTTTCAGATAGGGATGGACCATGTCGCCCTGGATGGGACCGGGTCTCACAATAGCCACTTCAATCACCAGGTCGTAGAAGTTACGGGGTCGCAGCCGCGGCAACATCGACATTTGCGCCCGGCTTTCAATCTGAAACACGCCGAGGGTGTCGGCATGACCAATCATTTCATAAACCTTCGGGTCGTCCTGCGGAATGTTGGCCAAAGTAAGGTTCAGGTTATAATGCCGCTTTGCCAGGTCGAACCCCTTACGAATACAGGTCAGCATACCCAGTGCAAGCACATCAACTTTCATAAAACCCAACGCTTCAATATCGTCTTTGTTCCA
>JBFXKJ010000367.1:0-3483 GCA_050173895.1 Mangrovibacterium sp.
CACCCAATATCCGGATGGAATTTGCGGGAGCAGTGATCATGGATGCCTGGAACAAGGGACTGGGTGATTTTGATGCAGAAACCGCCTTCCGGGGAATGAAGCAGGATTATGAGAAAACGCATCTGAACAACCTGAGCGATAAACTGGAGAAGGCTTATCATGCTTATTTTGCCATGAAAATGGCTGAATCGCTGGGAAAAGAAGATGAAGCCAAAGCGATCAGTGAGGAAGCGATGGCTTATAAAAACTACTGGTGCCCGGAACAAAAGGACAACCAGGGAAATGTGCGCGGATTTTTCACGCCCGACGGGAAGCCGGTTGAAGATGTGGAAGCCATGGAACAAAACGTTTATGAGGGTAACCTCTGGCATTACCGCTGGTTCGTTTTGCACGACATTGACGGACTGGCTGAACTTGCCGGCGGAAAAGAGAAACTGGCAGATGATCTGGAATATTTCTTTGAACATGATTTTTACATGCACCTCAATGAACCCGATGTGCATGCGCCGTTCCTGTTTAATCTGCTGGGGAAGCCTTATCTTACCCAAAAATGGGCAAGAACCTATACAACCAAGGAAGTCGTCCAGCTTTACCATAACCATGGTCTCTTTGAAAAACCCGTAGTAAGCCGCATTTACCGCGCCGACCCAAAAGGATACATCGAGACGATGGACGACGATGCCGGAGCCATGTCGTCGTGGTTCGTGATGAGCGCCATGGGTTTGTTTTCACTCGATCCGGTACAGCCGGTTTACCTGATCGGTTCACCCGTTTTCCCGGAACTGACCCTGCACCTGGATAACGGGAAGAACTTCAAAATCGTGGCCAGGAATGTCAGCGAAGAAAACTTCTATATCCGGTCGGCCAAACTGAACGGAAAGGAATTTAATCAGCCCTGGATTGACTACAAAACGATCATGGAAGGTGGTACACTGGAATTTGACATGGCCGCCCAGCCGAATCCGGAATGGGGAAAAGATGGAAACCAGGCCGCAAAAAGAATTCAAAATGAGCGGGCTGAGCTATAAAAATTATAAATTTACCTGTTCATGAGCGAAAACCCGGAAAAACTGTCTGTTCCCGGCCTTTATTTCAGAAAAGTCTGACGGGCGGCGGAACCGGCGCGGAGAATAAAACAAAACGAACATGTTGCCCTGCGACGCCCGGGTATAAATCACTCACCTCGGGTTGGATGCATCGACGTCAAGAAACGATGGAGTTTAATACGCAAATTATATAGATTAAATTGAAAACCAAAAAACAATGAAGACTTCACGAAGAAATTTTATAAAAACATCTGCACTGGTTGGAGGCAGTATTGCCTTGCCGGAAACATTGTTTGCCGGTTTTGCCGGGAGAAACAAATCAGTACCGGAGATAGGAATTTGTGCGGGAATCGATAATTATGCAGTGGCTCAACAAGCGGGATACGCTTTCCTGGAAGAAGGCGTCAGGGGATTTCTTGTGCCTGCAGAACCGGACCCGGTGTTCGCTCCGATCCTTGAAAAAGCAAAAAAATCGCCGCTTCCTGTTACCGCCTGTAATTCTTTCTTGCCCGGGAATATGAAAAGTGTGGGCCCAAACCCGGCGAATGAGGAAATCCTGCGTTTTGCAGAAACCACTTTCAAACGGGCAAAATTGGCCGGAGTAAAGGTGATTGTTTTCGGGAGCGGAGGGTCCCGGGCAATACCCGAAGGTTTTTCTAAGGAGGAGACCACCCGGCAGTTTACTGAGCTTTGTAAGAAGATGGCACCGTTGGCAGCGAAACAGGATGTAGTTGTGGTACTCGAACCGCTGAACAGGAAAGAATGCAATTTTATCAATTCAGTGGCCGAAGGGGGTGAGATCGTTAAAGCTGTGGATCATCCGAACATCCGTTTGCTGGCCGATCTTTACCACATGAAAATGGATGGTGAAGGCCCGGAGAATATCGTTCGATATGGCAAATTGCTTCGGCATGTTCACATCGCCGAAAAAGAAGGCCGCTCAGCTCCGGGCACGCATGGCGAGGATTTCACCGCCTATTTTGATGCACTGAAACAAATCAGGTATAAAGGGGCCATTTCGATCGAATGTAAGTGGGAGGACATGAAAAAACAAGCTCCCGTGGCGCTCCGGACAATCATTGACCAATGGAACGCCTAAAAAAATTGACTCTTCCGGCATGTCGCCGGGGCAAATGGGAAGCGTTATTGCTCATTTCAGTGAGCTTATTCATGGTTTCCTGGACCGGCAAAGTAAAGAAAGATTCAAAAACATCTGCACCGATAGTCGCACTGAGCCTGAATCCTGCTGAAAATAACCCGCGTAACAGTGAAGGTGATTTTATTAACCTGAAAGATGGCCGGATTTTGTTTGTTTACAGCCGTTTCGGTGGTGACTCATCCAGTGATCATGCCCCTGCGACCCTCGCCGGACGGTTTTCTGACGACGGGGGGAGGACATGGACAAAGGAAGATAAACTGATCATGCCGAATGACGGCGGGATGAATGTCATGTCTGTTTCGCTGCTGCGTTTGCAAAACGGGAGCATTGCCTTGTTCTACCTGCTGAAGAATTCTCTGGTCGATTGTATTCCGCAAATGCGTATTTCCAATGACGAGGCGGAAACCTGGAGCGATCCGGTTCCCGTTATTACCGATAAAAAGGGCTATTTTGTGCTCAACAACGACCGGGTGATTCAATTGAAAAACGGACGGCTGATCATGGCGGTAGCCCTGCACAGCACTCCCAGCCAAAAATGGAATAATCAGGCCGATTTATACAGCTATTATTCTGATGACAATGGCCTGAGCTGGTTTCCGGGCGGCAAAGTGCCCAACACAACCGGCATCATCACACAGGAACCCGGATTAATTGAGTTGAAGAACGGGAGGATCATGATGTATATCCGGGCAAGCGGGGGATTTCAGCAGTTATCATTTTCTTCCGACAAGGGAATAAGCTGGAGTCCTATTGAGAAAAGCAACATTCCCTCACCCTTGTCGCCTGCCACGATCGAAAAGATTCCAGGCACCGGTCACTGGCTCCTGGTGTGGAACAATAATGACGGGTCAAATCCGGCAATGAAAAACAAAAGAACTCCGCTCACGACTGCCATTTCGAAAGATGAAGGAAAAACCTGGAGATTCACGAAAAATATTCATGACGATCCGGATGGGTGGTATTGTTATATTGCGGTTCATTTTATTGATAAGAAGAATGTTCTGTTAGGCTACTGTGCAGGGAACAGGCCGAAAGGTACTGGATTGTCGGTGACCAATGTGACTTTGGTGGACAAATCGTGGCTATATCAGAACTGAAATTAAACAAGTCTGCCGTTACTTAGCTGAATAATCATACTAAAACTGAATTATGGAAAATCAGAAACCTGAACGCTTAGGTTCATTAGACGCACTAAGAGGATTTGATCTTTTTTGCCTGGTTTTTTTTCAGCCGGTTTTCAGCCGCCTGGCCGAAGTGATGGTTCTGCCATTTACCAAC
>JBFXKJ010000368.1:0-3454 GCA_050173895.1 Mangrovibacterium sp.
TGCATCTTCAAGCACAAGAGCCTTTGCCCACAAGTCCTGAAGCTTCCCTTCAGCTGGTTTGTCCCTGAATGCAGAACCTCCCCTCCCCCAGGGTTTTTCAGGTGTAATGCTCATTGTGGCTACGCCGGCTTTCCAACCCCCTGTTTCCGGCCCCGGAACGGCCAGCAGAACTACTTCAAAAACCAGGAGGGAAATAATAGACAGGAATATTCGTTTCATTTCATTTCTTGCTGATTTGTTCGGCATTTTCCCTGATCTTTCGGATAGCAGCGGCGATATTCTCCATGTCGGATCTGGTTCCCAATAAGACGTTTTGCGTAATCCAGACAGCCTCGTTACATAGTTTTTCATTGAGCGGGCATGCATTTTCGGCGGCATACCGTTCATAGTTTAGTTGTTCTTTCGGGTAGAACTTCAGAAAATACTTAGTCTGAAAAGCATTCTCTAAAAAAGGCATTTTGTTTAATTCGGTGTATCCGCCCGAACAGGGAACCCCTTCAGCCCGCAAGGCTTCGAGGAATTTAGCGCGGGATAAGCCTTTGAACTCATCCTTGTTGTACCGGAAGGGAAAAAGGTGGTAGGCAGCCCGGGTTACATTCGGGTATAATTTGTAAGGAATGATGCCGGGGATTTCCCTGATCAGTGAACGCAGATACTGAGCATTGACATTTCTCAATTCAGTCTGCTCTTCGAGTCTTTCCAACTGGGCCAGGGCGATGGCCGCCTGGTATTCCGTAAGCCGCAACTTGGTTCCGATCCTCACCGTTCCTGCCCCGACAGTTCCCGCTGCCGTGCCATAGGGATTCCCGTAATTGTGGTAGGAGTAGCAGCGATCCATGAATTCATCGTCGTCGCTCACAATGGCGCCACCTTCACCGATAGGCAGATTTTTCGAATTCTGAAAACTGAAACAACCGGCCTGACCAAATGTTCCGACCTTTTTATGATTGATTTCAGCCAGCCAGGCCTGGCAGGCGTCTTCCACAACCAACAGTTGATGTTTACCGGCGATGGCCATAATCCGTTCCATGTCGCAGGGAAGCCCTAAAATATGGACCGGCAGGATAGCTTTGGTTCGCGGAGTGATTTTTGCTTCGATTTTCTCCGGATCCATCTGGAAGGTTTCGGGATCGACATCAACAAAGACCGGGATGGCCCCGTTAAAGAGAATGCACGATACGGAGGCGATAAACGTGTAAGGCGTCACGAGAACTTCGTCTCCCCATCCGATTTCCAGTTGCGCCAGGGCGGTATTCAGGGCATTGGTCCCGTTCACCACTGTCAGGCAGCGTTTGGCCCCAATGATCTGCGCCCACCGCTGTTCGAACTCATCAGCCACTTTATTTCGCGACCAGACGCCGCTTCGGATTACTTCCAACAGCCTTTTTTCGTCTGTTCCGGGATTCCATATCGGCCAGGAAGGCCATCCCGGGGTGGTAACTGCAGGCTGACCTCCCAGAAGAGCAGGCGTTGATGCCTGGGGAACACATCCCGCAAAAACCTGATTGACCGTACTAAGGCCAAGGATCGTCCCGGCGCCGATCAGCGAATTTTTTTTGATGAATTCGCGTCGCGAATGATCTTGTTTGTTTGATTTCATATACCTTGATGAGATTTCATTTCAATTTTTAGCCTCCAGCAATATTTTAATTGCTTTCAGCAGGATATCTTCCGCATCTGCCGTAACAGGACTGGAATTAATTTCATACCCCCCCTGTTCGTATGCCTGTTTCGTTCCTATGTAGAAAGGACCGTAATCGCCGTATGCAGCCATGGCCACTGTTAAATCGGGTCGCATGGCTTTGGCGGTAAGCTGGTATTCAACAAACAGTTCGCCTGGCATAAATAAAATCCGGGTATTGCCAAGTCCCAGACAGGCAATGTCAGTTTTTATTCCTGCCTGTTGCCGTTTCCACCAGGCTAGTTTGCTCACGTTGTTGGTAAGCTGGCGGGGATTCATTGAATGGATCCGTTTTTCAATTGCCTCCAGCGAATCCTGTGCTGCCGGCAGCTGAACGGAGATCACCTTCCAGTTCAGGTCAGCAGGTTTGACGGGAAATTTTTCAACTGATTCCCACGCTTGTTTCATTCCGGCAGCAAGTCGCCTGGCCAGGATTTCACGGTTTTCGTGAGAGCCGTCGTTGTATTTCCCTGCTGCAATATTTCCGCCGGCGCCGTTAAAATGGATATGCAGTGCATCAGGGACTTCCAGTTGCCGGTAAAAACGGGCCAGTCCGGGAAAATCGGGATTGGCCACCTTTGTCAGATAATAACTCTGAGGATGCGTTGCATAGAAGCTCATTACCGCCAGTGGTTCCTGCTGATTCCAGAAACTGATTACCGTGACTATCGGGTCGATAAGTCCTTCAGGTTGGGCGCGCAAAGAAGAATCCCGGGAAGAAGATCCCCGCATTGTTCCGGCTTTCCCCAGTGCGTTGATAATTCTTCTGTTCGAAGCAACCTGCCTGACGGGGGCTTCACCCACTCCTATGTGAGTCACCGGCCGGGCTCTATCCAACGAGTTTTGCACTGCCGCTTTCAATTCCTGTATAAAGGTTCGTGCAAAACGGCCGTCAAAACTGTGGGCTTCCATTCCTGCATCCAGCAAAAATTTTTCAGCGCTGAAATCACAGATCGGGGCGTCGTGCTGATGGATGGTGTGAACGACCACCCGCCGGGGAATGGTGTTAGCTGCTTCTGCAAGCGCTTCTTTAAAAGCATCCTGGCTTTCATTGGCAATCCCGATCCAGTCAACAGCGCAGAGAACGACAGGCTTTCCGGCTCCTGAGATCACGATTCCCTTTGCCCTCAAACCCAGGTCCCAGCGGTTTTCCATAGGGTCGTAGGCGAGCATGCTGCCAACCGGCGGAGTCGCATCAATATCAAAAACAGATAACTTCAGGCCGGGATTTTTTTCTCCGCCCGCAACTTCCTTTTCTGTATGCTGTGCAATCGTTCCGGTAGCCGGAAACAAAGCCAGCAGGAAAGTAAAACACCAGGCCCGGGTGCAAATTAATATGACCATATTTATTCTTTATCAGATCGAATTTAGCTGATCACGGTTTTCATACACCTTTGTCATGGCATTGATCACATCGTCCATATCTTCTTTGGTGCCGAGCAGTGGTCCCGATGCCCACAACATTAACATTTCCTGGTCACAAATAAGGTCACACACCGGACAGTCCATCTCTTCTTTAAATTGTGCCAATCTGTCCTTTCCGTACATTTGCTGATACTCCCTTCTGCTTAAGATATTGTCGATCCATGGTTCTTTGTGTAACCCGTTTTTGATGTAAGGGCTGAGGGAAATACCTTCAGCGGCCAGGGCCTTAAAGTATTTTTCCCGGGGTGCTCCGTTATATGCTTCCTTATTGTAATTCATGGTATATAAATAGAAGGATCCTTCTTCCGTACCATCATATAATTTCTGAGGAGTAATTCCGGGAATGTC
>JBFXKJ010000369.1:0-3452 GCA_050173895.1 Mangrovibacterium sp.
AAATAAAGAAAAGTCTGTTTGACGACCGCAGGGAGGAGTTGTAATCAGAAACAAGAATCAAGAACCAGGAATCAAGATTCAAGACACAAGATTTTTCCACTACTACCTCAGTTTGACAGGGTTTTTCGGAACCTAAGCGTCGAAGCGTTAAAAATTTTGATCGCGTGGAGCGAAATAAAGAAAAGTCTGTCTGACGACCGCAGGGAGGAGTTTACTTTTCTTTAGCGAAACAAGATCAAAATTTAGCTGAGACGGTGTAGAGACAAAAACCCTGTCAAACACCTCCCCGCTGAGACGGTGTAGAGACAAAAACCCTGTCAAACACCTTCCCGCTGAGACGGTGTAGAGACGAAAACCCTGTCAAACACCTTCCCGCTGAGACGGTGTAGTGACGAAAACCCTGTCAAACGAAAACCCTGTCAAACAAAGGGAACGGAATTGAAAATTTGAAACGAAACCATACATCGCATGAATGTAAAACAAGATATACTGAAAAAAATCGCCGCCAAATCCGAGACTGTTGGCGTAATCGGACTGGGCTACGTCGGGCTGCCGCTGGCAGTCAGCTTTGCCACAGCCGGCGTGAAAGTGACCGGTTTTGAAAAATCAGCCAAAAAGGCTGCCAGCGTAAATGCCGGCAACAATTACATCCGCGACATTGCCGACGAAGACCTGAAAAGAGCCGTGGAAAGCGGAAACCTTTCGTCCACGACCGACTTTTCATCGCTGTCCGCCTGCGACGCCATCCTGATCTGCGTCCCCACGCCGCTCGACGTCTTCAAAAAGCCCGACATGAGCTACATCAGCGAAGCCTGCGAAAGCATCGCCCGCCACATGAAAGCCGGCACCTTTGTCTGCCTCGAAAGCACAACCTACCCCACCACCACCGAAGCATTTATCCTCCCCATTCTGGAAGAAGGCTCCGGACTGAAACACGGGCAGGATTTCTGGCTGGCCTTCTCCCCCGAGCGGGTCGACCCCGGAAATGCCACCTACCACACCCGCAATACGCCAAAGGTGCTGGGCGCCCTGGACGCCGACGGACTGGAGATCGGGCAGGCCATCTACCAACAGGCGATCGACACGATCTATCCGGTCAGCTCGCCCCGCGTGGCCGAAATGGTCAAGATCCTGGAGAATACCTATCGGCTGGTCAACATCAGCCTGATCAACGAACTGGCCCTGCTCTGCGGGAAAATGGATATCAACATCTGGGAAGTGATCGATGCCGCCAAAACGAAACCCTACGGATTTCAGGCATTCTACCCCGGGCCCGGTATCGGCGGCCATTGCATTCCGCTCGACCCCTTCTACCTGGAGCATATTGCGAAAAAATTCGGCTTCGACCTGAGCATGATCAACACGGCCGGACACATCAACAACATGATGGCACACCGCATGACCCTCAAGATCACCTCCGCCCTGAACCGGCACCGGAAAGCGATCAACGGCAGCAGCATCCTGTTCCTCGGCGTGGCTTACAAACCCGGCATCGACGACGCCCGCGAGTCACCGGCGCTGAAGATCATGGACGAAGTGACCAAGAAAGGCGGACGGGTCTCCTACCATGACCCATACATCTCCGAAGTCACCACGCCCGAAGGCCGCAGCTTCCGCTCAGAGGAGCTGACCACCGCCAGCCTGAACGCAGCCGACTGCACCGTGATCAGCACGGCACACGACAGCTTCAGCCCTGCATTCATCCTGGAGCATGCGCAACTCATCGTCGACCTGCGCAACGCCATCAAAGAAGCCTCCGACAAAGTCTATAAATTATGAAACGAGCCAACATATGAAGAATTTTGCCCTTGCCGGTGCCGCTGGCTTCATTGCCGAACGGCATATGCGCGCGATCAGGGAAACCGGAAACCGGATTGTCGCTGCCACCGATGTGTTTGATGTGATGGGACGAATGGACAGTTACTTCCCGGATGCGGAATTTTATACCAACCAGCAAGCCTTCGAAGCTTTCCTCCGCGAAAAGCGGAATACCCCCGAAGCCGTCGAATACCTCAGCATCTGCACCCCTAACCATCTCCATGCCCCCTATATCCTGACGGCCCTGCGCCACGACGCTTTCGCCATCTGTGAAAAGCCGCTGGTGCTCTACCCCGAAGAGCTCCAAATGATTGAAGAAGCCGAGCAACAGTCCGGACGAAAAGTGTTCAACATCCTCCAGCTTCGCCTTCATCCGGCGATCGTTGCGCTGCGCGAAAAGATCAGCCAGGGCGATCCCGGCAAAATCCACGATATTGAACTCACTTACATCACCTCCCGGGGAAAATGGTACTTTGAAAGCTGGAAAGGCGACTGGTCCAAATCGGGGAGCCTGGCGACCAACATCGGCATCCACTTTTTCGATATGCTGATCTGGATCTTCGGAAAGGTGCAGAGCAACACGGTGCATGCCTATGAACACCACTATGCCGCCGGCTTTCTGGAACTGGAACGGGCGCGCGTACGGTGGTACCTCAGCCTCGACTACGACGATGTGCCGCAGGCTGCCAAAGACCGCGGACTGCGAACCTACCGGTCGATCACCGTCGACGGACGCGAGATTGAGTTCAGCGGCGGCTTCACCGACCTGCATACCCAGGCCTATAACCATATTCTCGGGTGGAATGGCTTCGGCATCAATGATGCCCGCGCCTGCATCCTGCTTACCCATGAGATCCGGAATACCCGTCCCGTGGGACTTACAGGCGATTATCATCCCTTTTTGAAACGAAAAATCATCTGAAGTAAAGGTTCTGCTTCGATAGCGGGTTCAACAATATCTCCAACTTCAACCGCTCCTTCAGGACAAAAAAAGGGTGTACCCCCGGCGAGTTCCGCCCCGGCAAAAGCTGCTCACCAACCATGAAAAAGCCGCCCCGGTAAACCGGAACGGCTTTATGCGTTGCTGTCTGTTAATTATTAAACGCTGTTGCTCCGGCCCTGTCTCTCCGCTTCAAACAGAAATTCGCCGCCGGGCAATCCATCTAATTCAAAATACTCCGGTAATCGCCTCTCAGCAACTCGGGGAGATAGGCTGCGATCAGATCCAATACCTGGGCATCTTCAAGCCGCTGCGGACTGATCACCCGCTGCGACTCCATACCGGCCGCGTCCAGCACCTTCGCATTCAGATCAGCCGGAACCTTTTGCTCGGCAGGTTTCAGCGAACGAACCCCAAAACCCTTATCCCCGTTCACATATTTCACTTCAAAGTAACCGGTCCGGACAATATACTCGTTGCCCGATTTGCCTTCTTTCAGTAAAACCTGTACAGGCCGGCCCGATTCTCCGTAAGTGATCTCCCAACTCTGATCAAAACCACTTGCAGATGATAACGCCTCTTTTTGTGAAATTTTATAGTCATCGTTAAACTCATCATTCTGGTAGGCATAACCTGCACCGCCAACTGACATTAGTGCAATAAGTACAACTCCTAAAATACTGTTTCTACGTTT
>JBFXKJ010000370.1:0-3410 GCA_050173895.1 Mangrovibacterium sp.
AGACAAATCGTACTTGCTGCAATCCTGTTCAACCTCATGCCGCGTATCAGCCTTGCGCTGTCTGGCTTTCCAAACCAGGCAGCTGCAAATTATAAAAACTATTGCGCCGGCTGTCACGGCGATCAGCTTCAGAAGTTCAATAAAAGCGACTGGATGTATGGAAATGATGATTCGGAAGTGGTCAAAAGCATTCGCGATGGCCGTGAAGATATCGGGATGCCGGGTTTCAGCGCCACATTCAGCGAAACCGAAATCAAAGCCCTTGCCGCCTATGTCAAAGCCGGGATACCGGCCGATAAATCCGTTTTAAAGGCAGCCGGAACGAAGGGCGGCATAGCGAATTCGGAAGTGCAGCGGTTTTTCATCGATACGGTCGTTACCGGGATCGATGTACCGTGGGGGCTTGAATTCCTCCCCAACGGTGATTTGCTCATTGCCGAGCGCTCAGCAAAGCTGTACCGGTTTTCCAACAACCAGTTAACAGAAATCACCGGGCTGCCTGACATCATGGTCAAAGGCCAGGGTGGGTTGCTCGATCTGGAACTGCATCCGCAATACGATAAAAACGGATGGATATACAATGCTTACTCCGGGTTTGGGGAGAAATCGACAACGGAAGGCGCCACGCATATCATGCGTGCAAAACTGGACGGAAACCGTTTAACCGGGCAGGAAGTGATCTTTAAAGCCTCCCCCAACACCAACAGCGGCGTTCACTGGGGTTGTAAGCTTGAATTTGACAAAAACGGATATCTTTTCTTCGGCGTAGGCGAACGCGGCGCCCTGCACGACAATCCGCAAACGCTCACCAACTACCTGGGAAAGATCCACCGGATCCACGATGATGGTTCTATTCCGAAAGACAATCCATTTGTGAACACACAGGGAGCCATGCCTACCATCTACTCTTACGGTCACCGGAATCCACAGGGAACCTGCATGCACCCTGAAACAGGAGTGATCTGGGAAACGGAGCACGGCCCAAAGGGAGGCGACGAACTCAACATCATCAGACGCGGAAGGAATTACGGCTGGCCGGTGATTTCATACGGGATCAATTATGACGGGACCATTCTGACCGACCTGAAGGAAAAGAAAGGGATGGAACAACCGGTCACCTACTGGGTACCCTCCATCGCCCCTTGCGGTATGACCTTTGTCAAGGGCAGCCGTTATAAAAACTGGAAGAATAATATTCTGATCGGTTCGCTGCGTTTTGCATACCTGGAACGGGTCGAGTTGGACGGAAATAAGGTGAAGCATCAGGAGAAATTACTGGAGGGCATCGGACGTGTCAGAAATGTGGAAATGAGTCCCGACGGGTTCATCTATGTCGGAGTGGAAAAACCCGCCGGAATGATTGTTCGCCTGGTGCCGGTCGATTAATTTCAGCACTATCTTTCAGGTTCAGCTAATCCTGCATTTTCCGGCTTGCCATATTGGGGGTGGTCCAGGTTTGCCCGCCATCTTTACCAGGCTCCTTTGTCCAGGACAATCCGCATAGGCTCCCAACTGTTTCCGCCATCCGTGCTCCTGCTCAGGCCAATATCCATATTTTTAAGATGGGTAAATCAGGAAACGCAGAGTTCCGGAGAAGCAACAAATGAAAAATATAAAGCGGCTTATTTATCAGCCAGCAGGTTTTTCAGGATACCCGTCTTTTCCCTGATATCGGAAGTAATGGCATAAACCGAGATCGTGGCTCCCGAGATTGCATCGATCGTTTTTCCGACGGTAAGGGACCCGCTGCCGTCGTAGTCTTCAAACTGTCTCAGCCAACCCTTATTCATGATCTCCTGACCGTGCGTGGCCTCGTAATTATATATCCTCACCAGGCGAACCGAGAAGTCGGCATTAAAAATAATAAAGTAATCAAAAAATTCACTATTCTGGTTGTTCGATAACAGGGAGGGCGAAGCGCATCCTCCCTGTCTGCAGGTTTGCACTCTTCCGGCGTAAAGATAAAGGGGATGCTCCGAACCGGCGGTCCGGAAAAATCTTCCCTGCGCCTCAACATTGCCCGCTGAGGGAAGCTCTTTCCAACTGCCGGTTTCACCAACCTTTTCAAGCGCCTTCCGAAGAAGCTTTTCTTCAGGGTTCCAACTCTCCGAAAAAGCGGCCACAGCATGAAGCAGAAAAATTCCTGTAAAAAAGATCAACCTGAACATCCTGTTAAAACATAACGCCAAAACCCATGTTAAACACTTTCTCGTAGCTGTCCGAATCGCCTGACTTTACAAGTTGAAGGTCAGATTTCAGAACCGCCCCGCGGGCCAGCTTCAAAGTCAGTCCGCTGGTGACTGCAAATTTGCGGTAGGAATCTTTCCGGGTAATGCCCGAGACTTCAGCGTGGGTATCATAACCTTCGAGCCGGACAAAAGGGATCAGTTCCGTTTCGGTTTTTTCGACGAAGCGGAGCACATTGTAACCTGCTTCCACATAATAGCCGGTCATCAAACTTCCCAGGTCGTTCGGTACGCCGTTCTTCGCTGTAAATGTGTTATATTCGTTCGTGTTCGACAAATGCATTCTGTAAAGCTGTCCCCTCAGCTGAAGACCTTTGATCTGATAACGGGCATCGAGGCCGATCATCGACATCCCCACGACCGATGAGTCTGCTCTTGCCAAAGCCGCATCATCGTCTTTGTCGATCCCGTCATACAAGGTACTTTGGGTATCACCAAAATAACCGGACAAGCCAACGTTTAAGCCTCTTATTCCATAATATTCCAGTTTTCCTGTAAAATTGGGACTGGAAATATACGACTCACCACCTTTCTGACGTCCGCTTCGTAGTCCGTTGTTGCCGTTCAGCCGGGCTGAACCGTCATATCCGTTGAAACCGTTTACCACGTAGGCCTGATACTTCAATGACGCCGGCCGGATTGTTCCGGTAAGTCCCGCCCCCACTTCTCTCCAGGTGGTCGGTGCAATCTTGCTGTCGGCCAGAGGACGTTCGACTCCGTTGAAGGTGGTGGGCTCATGGTATTCATTCACAATTCCCATGGGAATAAGAATTAAGCCTGCTCTCAGATTAATCGCCCGGCTCAGTTTATGCTGAAGAAAAGCCTGTTCGACATATACTTCCGACACATGCTCAAATTCGAGCTCCGTTACGAACCGGGTCCGCTCACTGAACTGGTACCCAAAAAGCATTACCATCCGGTGAACATCCAGTTCTCCGTTCATGCGGGTTTTGGAACTGAGGGGCTGATTGAAATGCACTTCGCCATAGCCTCCGATGGTCAGCTGACTGCCTGAAGTCAGCAGCTTGTCTGCGATATTGGAATAAGCCGATTGCGGCGCGTCCGTTTGCTGCGCCCCGGCGACACGAAAGATGGCGATCAGAACCAAAGAAAGAAAAACAGGTTTCATAGATTTATATTTTCAATTTTCAATTAAATTTCCGG
>JBFXKJ010000371.1:0-3399 GCA_050173895.1 Mangrovibacterium sp.
CGGTTTGTCTATTTTTGGTTTCCATACAAACATGTTCAATTGAAAACAGACCGGGATTATATTATTTATTTGAAGCAGGATGATTATCATGCCTTCGACGAATTATTCAGCCGGTACTCAGAAAACGTGTTCGCGTTTGTCTTCAGTATTTCTAAAGATTCCTTCGTGGCAGAGGAGGTCACACAGACCGTATTCGTAAAGATTTGGGAGAAGCGGATGCAGATTGATGAGCATTTTTCTTTCAAGTCTTTTTTGTTCCGGATCACGTATAATGAAACCATTTCGTATCTGAGAAAGGAGAAAGCAGAAAAGAGACGGATCGAATTATTCACTTCGTCCAAATCATTTTCTTCGAACGAAACGGAGTATCTGGTTGAGTTTCAAAGTCAGGAATCATTTGCACGTGAAATTATTGAGGGTTTCCCGGAACGGCGGAAACAGATTTTTAAATTGAGCAGAGAGCAGGGCCTTACGAACAAGGAAATTGCAGATCAAATGCAAATATCGGTCAAGACAGTCGAAAATCAAATGAACTCGGCCTTAAAAACCCTGAAGAGCAGGCTTGGTTCACAGGGACTTACCGGGCTCCTGTACTTTTTCATACGTAAATAATTTATTTTTTAATTGTCGTATCGAACTCCCATGTTGCCGAAAATTAATATCATAAACTCGGGCGTTGCAACACAAACATGCTCGTTTCATGATTTTTTCTTCAGAAAATAGCAGCCATGAATAGGTGCCGGACCAATTTTGTTTCGTATAGCTGTTAAACAAAGTCAAATGGATTTCCGGAGAGTTATCAGTTACCTGAAGCAGAGCGCAGCCCATTCGGGCGATGAGGAAGTGAGGCAATGGCTCACTGATCCTGAGAATGATGCTCAGGCAAGGGAAATGCTTGGCTCGGTTTGGACGGGAAACAGGATTTTATTGAAAGAAGGGACTCCCGATTATGACAAAATGCTGGGTGAGGTCCACCATCAGATTAACAGGCATCGGGTAGATCATCATCCTGAACGCAGAAAGCGTGTGTCCATTCCCCTGCTTTACAGGGTGGCAGCGGTCCTGGTCCTTCCGTTGCTGGTCACTTCGGCAATCCTGCTTGTTTCAGTCTACAAATCCGGAACAGCCAGTGACCGTTACGCGGAGAAAGAACTGATCACCAAGCCGGGAACCCGCATGAAGATCCAGCTGGAAGATGGCACGAGCGTGTGGCTGAACGACGGTACACTGATCCGGTACCCGGAGAAGTTTGGAAAGGATGAACGCCATGTTTTTATTGACGGCGAAGCTTATTTTGAAGTGGCCTCCAATCCTGATAAGCCATTTGTCGTTGAAAATCCAATGATCAATACGATTGTGACAGGGACTTCGTTTAATATACGCGGCTACAGCAGTGACCGGTATTTCGAGGCAACGCTTGCCAAAGGGAAGATCAGGCTTGAAAAACACGGACGGCAAATCATGATGAAACCGGGTGAGCAGATCCAATACGATCTGAACGATGGGAAAATCCTTTCCAGGAATGTCAATCCGGCTATTTATTCCTCCTGGATCGATGGGAAACTGATACTCAAAGACGAGCCCTTTCGCCTGGCCATGTTAAAACTGAGCCGATGGTATAATGCGGATATCGTGATTCAGGATGCGGAGCTGAAAGACTTCCTGTTAACGGCCACCCTGGAGGGTGAAAAAATAGAACAGACGCTCGAACATATGGCTTATGCCCTGCCGGTGAAATACCGGCTGCAAAAAGAGGTTGAATCCGGTCAAACCAAAACGATTGTCTATATGATGAAAAAATAAAAGAAGAGCCGGCGGGAATCTTGCACATTCACCACCAGCTCAATAATTAGAGTAATAATCTAACGGTTTAAAAGTATGAAAAAAATTTCAAAATTGCTCATCGCGGCAGATTTCTCTGCGCGATGGAGAAAAACACTGTTCTACATGAAACTAACTAATTTTCTATTGCTGATCAGTGCCTTTCAGACACTTGCGGCAGTTTCTTATTCTCAAACTACGACGCTCTCGCTGAAAGTCAATAATGCGACAGTGAAAGAAGTTCTTCAGGAAATTGAAGATCGTTCGGATTTTTACTTTCTGTACAGCAGTAAGGTGATCGATGTTGAAAGGAAAGTAAACATCGACATGGAAAATGTGGATATAGAGAAGCTTTTATCCGGCGTCTTCAGCGGGACGAGTATTTCATATAAGATTGACGGCCGGATGATTGTGCTTCAGGATCTTCAGTATGAACAGGCAGGAAAGGCGATGCAACCAAATCTGGTGAACATTTCCGGAACAGTAAAAAACAGTCAGGGAGAACCGGTGCCGGGTGCCACAATAGCCATCAAAGGTACCTCAAGAGGAACCATCACTGACACCGGTGGAAACTATTCGCTGACTGATGTTCCCGCCGATGCAGTTCTGGTTGTCACTTTTATAGGGATGAGGCCACAGGAACTTGAAGTGGATGGCCGTACGACTATGAACGTGACTATGGAAGACGAGGTTATCGACTTAGGCGAAGTAGTGGCTATCGGTTACGGGACTCTGCAGAAACGTGAAGTTTCAGGTTCCATTACCAATGTTTCAGAGAAAGACTTTAATAAAGGCGTTACCCGGAATGCTGTTGATCTGCTTCAGGGTAAAGTTGCCGGTCTGGTGATTACCTCCGGAAGCGGCGATGTGACTTCCGACCAGACGATACGCTTACGCGGAACCTCTTCCCTGACTGGTAGCAGCACGCCTTTTGTTGTGATAGACGGCGTGCCGGGGCTTAGCCTGAATTCGGTTGCGCCGCAGGATATTGAAACCATGAGCGTGTTGAAAGATGCTTCTGCTGCTGCAATTTACGGATCAAGATCTGCCAGCGGCGTGATTGTGATCACCACCAAAATGGGACGGCAGAACCAAAATGTTGTACAATACAACGGTTATGTTGCCACCGATTTTGTTTCCAATAAGCCCGATGTACTGACGGCTGCTGAGTGGCGGAATTATGCGAAAGAGAATGATATCAATACCGAAGGACTGGATAAAGGTGCCAATACCGACTGGTTTGACGAGATTATGCGCACCGGAATAACCCATAACCATGACATTTCATTGTCGGGTGGAGCCAACAAGCACAACTACAGGGCGTCTATCTCCTACCAGGAGAGAGAGGGAGTTGTTAAGGACAATTATCAGGACCGGCTGAATGCGCGGTTAACCTTTACTCAAAAGGCCCTTAACGACCGGCTTGACATTACGGTTACAGGAGCCATGACCGAACGCGATTACAGTCCGACCTATACACGGAATTTTGTGCTTGCCTATAACATGCTTCCGGTTTATCCTGTCAAAAACAGTGACGGAACCTGGTTTGACACAGAGGAGTATGACCAGGGTAATCCC
>JBFXKJ010000372.1:0-3397 GCA_050173895.1 Mangrovibacterium sp.
CCTGATGGCCTGGTCGCTGGTCTGTTTCTGGATCTCTTCACGCGGCTGATCACCAAAATACCGGAAAACGCCATCGGTAAAATCATCCCGGTCGTTTCGGGAAACTCCCATCGTCAGGTTTGAGGAAAGTGTCCGCCCCTTTTTGTCGAAATTATGCCGGAAGAGTAAACTGGAATTTGAGCTAAGATTGCTCCCATTGGCTGTATTCTTAATTTCGCTTTCATTCTGAAGGGTACCGTCAGCAGCCCTGTTCGAGCCAGCACTTTGCTGTTCACTGTCCGTTCCGTTAAATGAAAAGTTTGTGGTAAACCGCAATGAACTGAGCGAATCCAGTTGGTGATCGACGATTGCATTGGCCCTGTGATTCAGGTTCTGATTGTTTTGAACACTGTTTTGACTGTAGGTAAAATTACCATCCGGAAGAAAATTTTCCCGGTAGGTATCCTGCTTCAGGTCGTGATCGAGCGAATTGAAGAAATAGTTTCCGTTTACTTCCGTTTTTTTACTGAGTTGATTATTCAGGTTTAGTCCGGCCGCATAGGTGGTCATGATCCCGTTTGCCCGCCTGCCAAAATTGACGGGAATACCGGTCGACTGATCGTTCATACTGACGTTCACACGGACAGGTCCGCTGCCTGCCACCATCTGTTGTGAAGCGCCTGTGAAATTCATGTATTCGTCGATCGAAAAGCCCTGCTCATTGATATTGTTGGCCATTCCGAGCAAGGAGAACTGGTCGCCTTTACTGAACC
This sequence comes from Mangrovibacterium sp., assembly GCA_050173895.1. GTDB lineage: Bacteria > Bacteroidota > Bacteroidia > Bacteroidales > Prolixibacteraceae > JBCFBK01. The sequence goes on from JBFXKJ010000372.1 coordinate 753, forward strand.
GGTTGATGTTGGCTTTGGCCTGAAACCGGTCGTCCGTGCCGGCACCGGCCGTCAGGTTCCCAAAAGCGCTGTGACGCCTGTCCTCCTTTAGTTCCAGGTTTATTGCCTTCTCCCGCTCACCGTCGTCAATGCCCGTAAACTCAGCCTGATCCGATTTTTTATCGTACACCTGAACTTTATCGACCGCATCGGCCGGGAGGTTCCGGGTTGCCAACTTCGGGTCCCTTCCAAAGAACTCCTTTCCATCTACGGTCACCCGCTTGACCTGCTCGCCCTGGGCTGTGATGGTCCCTTCGGTGTCCACCTCCACTCCCGGCAGCTTTTTGAGCAGGCCTTCCACATTTTCGTTGGGCCTGGTCTTAAAAGAACCGGCATTATACTCGATCGTATCTTTTTTTATAATCACCGGGACCTGCTCTGCCTGCACGACAACTTCGCCGATCTGGTTGTTTTCCGGTTCCATCCTGATTTTCCCGAGATCAGTCACCGATCCGCCCTCCGGAGGCGGCAGCTTTCGGGTCCAGGTACTGAAACCGGTAAAACTGAGCTTGAAAATATACTCCTGCCGGTTGGCGCTCTTCAGTTCGAATCGTCCCTGTGCATCGCTCACTCCGAAATTGACCAGCGACGAATCGGCGGTGTTCAGTAACATGACCGTAGCCGATGGCAGGGGAAGATTCAGGGTGTCGAGCACCTGTCCCTTAATGGAAAAACTCTGGCCCGTTGCCTGTTGGCCGACGACAGCCACGACAAAAAATAAGATGATCTTTCGCATTTTTTATCAATTACCTGATTAAGTATTTTTCCTGGTTCCCGCGAAGCCGCCTGATCTCCCGAAATTAACGCCTGAGCGGAAGCTTCGGCATTGAGAAATCCCGACTGATGCTTTTGCGGGAATAAACCGCCTTTAACGGCGCATCATGACATTTCCGCCCCGTTCACGCATCTGTTGCTGCCGGGCATCCATGAGTTTACGAAATTCGCTTTGGGAGATCCGGCTGCCGGTCCCGGGGGCTTTGATTTCGCTCTTTTTCAGTGGACGGAATTCGATATCAGCAGCCACCAATACCCGTTCGCCGTTGTTGACGTCGATCGCCAGAACGGCGCCGGGCAGCGAATTAAACGTCTCCGGGCCAAGGAAAGGCCGGATCTTTTGGGTGAACCAGGCCGTGATCTCACGTTTGCGACCTTCCGATTCATCCGTATAATAGGCTTGTCTGCAAACGTAACCCAGGATCGTCTTCGTTTCAGTGCCAAACTTCCAGGGCGCTATTTTCAGGGAATCTTCGATGAGATAATTCTTCCCCATCAGTTCCTGCTGCGTTAACCGGACGGCGTTGGTTTTGTGCGTATAGATCTCAACCCGGGGATTCCGCATTTTTATCCGCACGCTGCCGCCTCCGAATTCTTCTTCCTCCTCCTCTTCAACCGGCCTGTATAATGACTCTTCCGCGTTAAAGAAGAGCTGTTCGCGGCTGGTCCTGAATTCGGGCATCATACTTTTCAGTTCCTCCCGCTCCTGCGGTAAACTCCGGTGCAGATTCACCCGTGTTTCAAAGGTGATCACACCCTCCTGCTCCTGCGCCACTGCCGTACCCGCAAGCAGGACCATGAACATTGCAATTATTCCGGTCTTCTTCATCTTTGTTTATTTTTATGTGTTGATTTTGCGAAACTACGGCAATCATTTTCCAATCCGGGTTAATGGTTCTGGCAGGATGGTTAATTAAGGTTAATGGATTCACCGGAACATAAAAAGGAACCGTAAATTTGTCACTATGCAACCATCGAAAAACACATTCACCGGTATTCTGATGGTCAGCGGCCTGATCCTGCTGCTGGTCCTGCAGGCGCTGTGGCTCCAAAGCGTAAGGGAAAAGGCTTATAATGACTTGCGCCGGGAAACGGGATTTCTGTTCCGGGCGACCTTAACAAGCATGAAAGACTCAGTCTTGCTCAGGAACATTGAGCCTGTTAATGTTGACTCATTGGGGGCTCCCGGCAGTCCCCCGCTGTTAACGGAAGGCCTGATGCGCTCCGCTGAAGAAAAAGACGGCCGGACAAAAGGCTCTTCCCGGGTACAGATCATTGTCCAGTCGCCGGGAGATTCTATTAAGAACAACATCCTCTTCAAAACGATTGCCGCGGGAGTGAGGGATATACCGGGAGAAAACAAGGCAGGTTTGCACAGAGCCTTTATTGTCAGGATCGGAGCTGACTCCCTCAATATTGACACGTTATCGGCCCGGTACCGAACGGCGCTTGATGAAGCAGGAATCGATGCCCGCTTCACCATCAGTCATTTTAACGCGCCGCCAGGTGAGCTGTATGACCGGATCATCAACCGCAACGACTCGCTGAAAAGCCCGGGGCAACCGCCGCTTTCCATGCCGAAGATCAAAAGTCTCACCATCCGCTACGAACTGGCCGGGATAGACCCTGCCGACCGTTATGTCCTTTTATTGACGGGCATAAAGGGCCATCTCATGAGGACGATCATGCCGCAGATCCTGTTCTCGGTGTTCCTGACACTGCTCATTGCAAGCGCCTTTATTGTGATGCAACGAAGTATCCGCTCGCAGGAAAGACTGATGAAACTGAAAAACGATTTCATCAACAACATTACCCACGAACTGAAAACGCCT
>JBFXKJ010000373.1:0-3386 GCA_050173895.1 Mangrovibacterium sp.
CTGCTTGAGATCAGACAGGCCGAAGAGGGAAAGGAACTAAAAGTGCAGCTTCGGGTCACCTACGAGAGTCTGAAGCCTGTGAACCTGCTGAAAAGCACGGTAAAGGATATTACAAGTTCTGTTGAATTGCGGTCAGGGCTCCTTGAAAGCCTTGTTTCTATTTTGTCCGGCTATGTGACGCAGCGGATGGTGGTTCGGTCCCGCGGCAATGCGCTGCTGAAACTGCTGGCGACGGCCCTTCAGTTCGGGGTAGCCGGATTTGTTGCCAACCATGTGGAGACCATCCGCAGTTTCGTGAATCAGCTGTTCGACTCGCTTCGTCACATCGCGGATTCCGAAACATCCTATGAGAAAGACCCGGAGGGAAGGCCGGAGTGAAGATTCACTGACCTTCCTTTTGTGCTGGGATAAAGCTCATTGAGACGGAGTTGACACAGTGCCGGGTGTTCTTGTCTGTAAAGCCTTCGCCTGTGAATACGTGTCCCAGATGGGCACCGCATTTGGCACAGGTGATTTCAGTTCTTCTTCCGTCAGCATCGACCGATCTTTTTACAGCTCCTTTGATTTCATCATCAAAGCTTGGCCAGCCGCAGCCGGCATTAAACTTGTCGGACGACCGGTAGAGCGGGGCTCCACATCTTTTGCAGGTGTAGGTGCCTTCCTCATAAAAATCTTCATATTTTCCGGAAAAAGGGGGTTCAGTCCCCTTGTTCAGGATGACGTACCGTTCAAAATCTGTCAGCTTTTCATCATTCATTTTCATTCCTCCTGATTTTTCCTGTGCCAATGCCGTCAGGTTGAGCAGGGACAACACGATGACAACAAACCGCTTCATTTTTATTAGCTAAGACAAACGAAAGCCGGATTTGGTTTAAAAAGCCGGAAAGTTCAGTCAGAACCTTTCGCTGAGTTGGGCAGCGGTAACAAAAAAGCTTCTGCTATGTTGATTCTTGCAGACTGGTTTCCTATCTTTGCCGGTTATGAGAAAAAACAGAAAGCTGAAGAGGGCTGAAGAAATTGCCAACAGTATTTCTCACGGTGTGGGCATTGCGCTGGCTGTCGCCGGTCTGGCTGTGCTGGTCATCTTCGCTTCTGTATACGGAAATGTGTGGCACATTGTGAGCTTTTCTGTTTTTGGCGTCAGTATGGTGTTGCTGTACATTGCCTCGACGCTCTACCACAGCAGTTCCCGTGCGCGGACAAAGGTCAAGCTGAACAAACTGGATCATTCGGCCATTTATATCCTGATTGCCGGTTCCTACACACCCCTCGCGCTTGTTTCATTAAGAGGATGGGTGGGCTGGACCATTTTCGGACTGATCTGGTCTCTGGCTGTTGCAGGCATTATTTTTAAGATTTGGTTTTACTCGTCCAAATGGAAAAAGCTTTCGACCGGACTTTATGTCGCCATGGGCTGGCTGGCGCTGATCGCCATTGTTCCCGTTCTCGAAAATGTGCCTTCAACCTCCCTCTGGTTTATCCTCGCAGGAGGACTGAGTTATACCGGTGGGGTCGCTTTTTACTGGTATTCGAAGATCCCTTTTTTTCATCTGGTTTTTCATTTTTTCATTCTTGGAGGTTCAATCTGCCATTTCTTCGCTTTCCTTTACCTGTTGCCGATTTAAACAACTGGTGGCGATAATCCCGGAATTACAGCTGCATTGCGAATGAGCAAATAATTCGCTTTTTTTACTGCGTTATTCAACTGACCCAATATGACCAAAGAAAACAGGGATAGTCAGGAGAGGCGCCTTTGGGAACAAATGAAATCGGGGGACGAGCGTTCTCTTTCTGAAATCTTTACAATTTTTTATTCCGATCTGTACCAGTATGGGGTTCGGGTGATTAATCTGCCCGATCTGGTAAAAGATTCTATTCAGGATGTATTTCTAAGGCTCTGGGAAAGACGGCAGACGATCGGTGAGGTCAGAAGTCCCCGGGCATACCTGATTTCCAGTTTACGCCGGCGTTTGCTGACCAACAAAGTACACCTGTTTAAAGACGTTTCTGCTTCTGATCTGAAAAGAGAGGAATATGAGCGTTTTTGTTTTGACATCTCTGAGTTTATGGAAGTCGAGGAAATTTCAGGGAGCCTGCGGAAAGTTCTGATCAATGCGGTCAATGGCCTGCCGGAGAGACAGCGGGAACTGATTTTTCTCCGGTTTTATTACAATCTGCACTATCTGGAGATCGCACCTATTCTGGATGTGAATGAGCAAACTGTCAGAAACCTGATGCAACGTGCGATGATCCGGTTAAGGAGTCAGGTGGACAGGCGCCTATGGGAGGATGTGGATCATCTGGATGACCTTTTGCTGATTCTTTTTTCATTTTGCTGGCAAAAATAATTGCATTTACCCTGGTACATTTTCCTGGTTCTGCTCTCTATTCATATAAAAGCAGAAAAGTACCCGCATGGAAAATCCCATAAATACCGGCCATCTTTTTGCTGATCAGGAGTTTCAGGACGATATCCTGGATCCGGTGAAAGCAAGGGAAGCGTTGCTGGAGAAATATCCGGTTTCAGAGCAAGAGCTTACGGAAGCAAGAAAAATGTTCCGAACTTTGTCATTTGTCAGGAAGGCATCGGATCCTGCAGAAATCAGTTATGCCCGCAGTAAATTGCTGGGGCGGATTGCTTCTTCAGGAAAAAGCAGGAAAGCCTCGGCAGTGATCCGGGTAATCTCGCGGGTTGCAGCTGTATTAGCCCTACCTTTGCTCTTCTCGACCCTTTATCTCTACTGGTATCCGGTGAATCCGCAGGCCGGCTTTCATGCGGAGGCCCGGACTTTGACATACCGTGCGGAGGCTGGCGTCAAAACGGAAGTTAGCCTGCCCGACGGATCACTGGTGTGGCTCAATTCCGGAAGCACGCTCTCCTGTCCTGCCGTTTTTAACGGGGATCTCCGCCAGGTGGAATTGCACGGGGAGGCCTATTTTGAAGTCGTGAAAAGCAGCAGTCCGATGATTGTTTCGGCGGGCCCGGTTCAGGTCCGGGTGTACGGAACCCGGTTCAACCTGCAGGCATATGACGACGAACCTGTGGTGACGGCAACGCTTGTAGAGGGGAAGATCTCGCTGGTGACTGAAGAGAAAGAGAAGGAATATCTTCTCGATCCGGGCTTTTCGGCCAGTTACTTTCCCGAAAACACCGCGTTCAGGCTTGCCAAAGTGGAAAAAATGGATGTGTTTACGGGTTGGAAGGACGGCAAGCTCCTCTTTGACAACGAACCCTTTGCAGAAGTTTTGCGTAAGATGGAACGCTGGTACAATGTGGATATCCGGTTGAATGATCCGGCTTTGGGAAGTAAGATCCTTTACGCGACCTTTATCGATGAGAATGTGGAGCAGGTACTGGATATCCTCTCGAAATCGATCCCGATCAC
>JBFXKJ010000374.1:0-3345 GCA_050173895.1 Mangrovibacterium sp.
GTAGATGTATGCGCTTAATTCGGTCTGGCCGGAGCGGTATCCGGTCAGGTAAAATTTCCCTTCTGCATTCCATTTCCAGAATTCACCTTCGGTCCGGGAAACAGCTCCTCCCACATAGACGTTATTAAGTTTCTCCTTTACCGGCACGTAGCTCTCCTGCCCGGGCATTTTGACCGAGATGATATCGTTGGCCGCGAAGGCCCTTTTGCTGAAAGAGAATTTCCTTCCCGGAGCCTCGTAAAATTTCAGCTGGAACAAATTCGTCAGTCTGTTGTAAACGGTCGTGTCCCTGGTCGAATCGGCCGAATAAAAGGTGGCGGGATAGAACGCTGAAGAAGCATCGAAATCTGTATACAGACGCCTGTTCCCCGAATACTCGATCTGATGGATCACGCCCGTGATCGGCCTGAAGAATTCATATGTTTGCCCCTTTTCTGTCTGTGCCTCCTCTGTACGGCCCAGCCGGTACTCATTGGTTAAGGAGATCGTGTTATTCTGAAGCCGTGAGCTGGCTTCCGCCAGGTTGACCAGATAAGTCTCCGTTTCCTTGTACTCGTTCAAATCCTGTCCGGGCTGTAACCCTCCGTTTTCCTGCGCTTCATGCCTGTTGAAAAGTATGTTGAAATGGGAATTAAAATGATCAGAAACATAGGTGGTTGTAAACCCGATGGTATGGAATTTTGTCTCTTGTAGCTGGTATTGACCGGTCGACTTTGCCTGATCATAAATAAAGGCAAAATTAAACTTGCTGTTTACATTCTGACTGTGAAAGACATTGAACCTGCTTTCACTTCTGACATTCTTATTTTCACTCTGGCTATAGTCAAGCAAGGTATAAGGCGTGGTGGTATTAAAATAGCGGACCGTTTCGGGAAGCCGGGCGTAGGCATCAAATGAACGGTAAAAATAAAAATCGCTCACCGCATCACGGTTGAAATAATCGTGCGGCAGATAAGCTCCTCCGAGGTTACCGGTAAACGTATTTGCGAAACTCCGTTGCTGCACGGGATCATAAACCTGAAAAAAATTGAGCGCCGTATCCAGCTCCGTATCCTCCATTGTCGCACCATAATCTGTTAGCTTCCATGTCCGGATAACAGAAGGAACGCTTTTCTTTTCACCTTCCTCCTGAGCAGTGGAATCCTGCCGGGTCTGTTCCGAATCCTGAAAAGAACCAAAGCTCTGGGGATTGACGTCAAACTGTGCAAGGACCGTCATGACCCCGGTTATCAGAAATAATATGGTAATACTCAGTTTTCGAATCATGCAGGGCAAATATAGTTAAAACTGGCAGCTACACTGAAAATTAAATATTAAAATCCTAAGGTCGCCTGTTCGGATTGACCTGGCAAAGATAGACTTTCCTGTTTAATCCGGGAAATGTGCGGATGAAATTGACATGATTTTCACAAACAGACTTCGCTGCATGCTGATTTGCTGAGTCAATTTCCTTGGTCCGTAAATGCGATAAACAGGAACTAAAACACCGGGAATAAAATGAATGTTCATTTTTCAGGGGCTGCCGTTCCAGTTCTTTCTTCTCCGGGAAAAGGGCGTGGAAGGTGTGGGGATTTATCTACAACTTTGAACATTTATCCACAATTTCGCTGCTTTCTCTAAAACAGCAGGAATTGCGGGCGATAACTGTTTAGCGTGTTAACATCCAATTTCTTTGGGGGCTTAAAGGATGATTTATCATCCGGTCTGACGACAAAAGAACATAATTTGATATCTATTTAGCCGGGTTTGCGCTGGCAAAAGCCGCGGCAGCTGATCTGCAAGCATGGAACAATGAGAACAACCCGCATATCACTGTAGCACCAGCCAGTTAAAGCAAGACAGCTATTTAGGCACAGGAAGTCATATCCTTTCAACACATATCTATGAAGCGTAGATTCAAAATACCGGATACGCTGGAAGCATTTTTTATTGAGACCGGCGATATTCTGATCTTTACATGGCAGGTGCTCCGGCAGTTTTTCACTTCCCCCTTTGAGTCCAGAGAACTGATAAGGCAAGGGTATTACATTGGCAATAAAACCTTGCCGCTGATTGCAGTCACGGCTTTTATAATGGGACTGGTGCTTACCTTGCAGTCACGGCCGGTGCTGGTCGAATTCGGTGCCCAGTCGCTTCTGCCCGGTATGATCTCTGTGTCGATTGTTCGCGAGATCGGCCCGATGATTACCGCCCTGCTCTGCGCCGGGAAAGTGAGCTCCGGCATCGGAGCCGAACTGGGAGCAATGAAAGTAACGGAACAACTTGATGCAATGGAAGTTTCAGGAACAAAACCACTGAATTACGTGGTGGCAACAAGGGTGGTGGCATCAACGATCCTGATCCCGGTTCTGGTGGTAATCGCCGATGCCATCGGAATGCTGGGGTCTTTTTTTGCAATGACCATGAGTGAAAAGATCTCGCTCACTTTGTTCCTGTCGCAGGCTTTCGATACGCTGAGTTTTTCGGATATCATTCCGGCCACGGTCAAAACATTCTTTTTCGGCTTTTTTATCGGGCTGATCGGGTCGTATAAAGGATATCATACCAGCAGAGGTACCGAATCGGTTGGACTGGCTGCAAATTCAGCGGTTGTGACAGCCTCGCTGGTCATCTTCATCATCGACCTGCTCGCCGTACAGTTGACCCAGTTAATCTGATAAATTGCAATTATGGAAAAGGTAATTGAAGTGGAGCATTTAAAGAAATCGTTTGGAAAGAATACCGTTCTTTCCGACATCAGCTTTGATCTTCACCGGGGGGAGAACATGGCCGTGCTGGGAAAATCAGGAACAGGTAAGTCGGTCATGATCAAATGTATCGTCCGCCTTATCGAGCCTGATTCGGGCGACATAAGGGTGATGGGCAGGAATGTTCAGGAACTGGACACCGATGAGTTGAACGAGATACGAAAGAAGATCGGTTATTTGTTCCAGGGGGGCGCGCTTTATGACTCGATGACGGTTCGCGAGAACCTGGAGTTTCCCGTCAGGCGGACCCAGTTATACAGGGACAAACGGGAAATGAAAAACATGGTTGAAGAAGTGCTTGACAATGTCGGGCTCCTTGATGCCATCGATAAAATGCCGGCAGAATTGTCGGGGGGGATGAAAAAGAGGATCGGGCTGGCCCGGACCCTGATCCAAAAGCCGGAGATCATCCTCTACGATGAGCCCACCACCGGGCTGGACCCAGTCACCTCGGGCGAGATCAGTGAACTCATCCTGTATGTGCGTGAAAAATACAATACCTCCTCTATCATTATCACCCACGATATGAAATGTGCCAGAATGACAGCCGATAAGCTCAAGCTGATGGCTGATGGCCGGTTTTATGTTGAAGGAACCT
>JBFXKJ010000375.1:0-3327 GCA_050173895.1 Mangrovibacterium sp.
CTGATGACTAACTCCGGTATGAAGTTGTACACCGCCGCCGGCATGGCAAAGTCATACCGCACGCTTTTTACTAGCGACAATCCTGTTACCGATGAAGTCATTCTGGCGGTTTGCTCCAGTAAGGAACTCGGGGTGTTGCATCATGCCAACTGGAAATGGACATCTCCCACCTACGGGAATCGCTTCAGTTTGATCCGCCCTTTCATAAATACCTATCTGCAACTTGACGGTACCCCCTACACCAGCCGCGAAGGATGGCAAACCGAGGCCTTTTACGATGAATGTCAGGGCCGTGATTACCGCTTGGCACAAACGATCAGGACCCCTGGCTACACAAGGGATGGCGATGCCACCGCTCCCGATTTTGCCGGTTATGTCCGTACCGGCTATCAGCCTATGAAACTATGTGTGGACGGGAAGAGCTATGACAATGCAGCTCTGAACACGAATGCGTTGCCGCTTTTCCGTTACGCCGAAGTATTGCTGAACTATGCCGAGGCAAAAGCCGAATTGGGCACGCTGACAGATGCCGATTGGGCAAAAACGGTAGGAGCGTTGCGTTCACGCGCCGGGATTACGGGAGGACTGACGGCAAAACCGACAGTGACTGACGCCTATTTCCGGTCCACCTATTTCCCTTCTGTTTCAGATCCGGTTATCCTTGAGATCAGGCGGGAGAGAGCGATTGAACTTTGTCTTGAAGGTTTCCGCTTTGACGACCTGAGAAGGTGGAAGTGCGGAGATTTGCTGAAAATGAGCTGGAAAGGAATGTATATTCCTCAGTTGAATGTGCCAATTGATCTTGATAAAAGCGGAACTTACGACGTGATCTTTTACACCTCCACTGCAGGTCTTGACGCGGCAAAAGCTTTGACAGGCGACTGGTCCAAAGCCAAGCTGACTTGTGCAACCGTATACGTGGAAGAGGGGGCAGGCAGCGCAAAACAGTTGCAACTGGTAGAGAAAGTATCAGATGCCGAGGGTTATTATCTGACATGGGACGTTCCCAACGAATATAAGCGGGTATGGGGGAACAAACAGTATTTCTACCCGATTCCCTCAACCGTAATGGTTAAAAATCCAAATATCACCCAGAATACGGGCTGGGAAAACGGGGGTACAAACGACGGAAACTAAACCAGGATCAGACAGCAGGGCTTTGCGGAAGCAGGCTTCTTCCGGACCCTGCTGCCGTCCCTGTTTTAGTTTTCTCAAAAAATCCGAAAGGATTAGCCTGCTTTGGGTGTTTTTAAAATGAACAGTGCCTATATTTGGGATGAAAAGAGGATAAATTATTTATTAATATGAAACGAGCATGTTGCGCTGCAACGCCCGAGTTTATGATAATAATTTTCGGCAACATGGGAATTGGAGCGAAGCGGAAATCCGCGAAGCGAATTCCATACGACCATTAAAAAACAAATTATTAACGTATGAAAAAATTGATTTTTATACTGGCGGTTTTGCTGATCGCGGCCGACCTGGTTGCGGCTCCAAAGGGCAAAACACTGAATGTGGCAACCTACAATCTGAGGAATAACAACAAGGGCGATGGCATTAATTCGTGGCCCTACAGGAAGGAGGAAGTGAAAGCGCTGATCCGGTATCATGAATTTGATGTCTTCGGAACACAGGAAGGTTTGTATGACCAGCTCACCGATCTTTTAGAAATGAACGAATATGCCTATGTGGGCGGTGGCCGGGACGACGGGAAGCAAGCCGGGGAACATTCAGCCATTCTTTACAGGAAAGACCGTTTCAAATTGCTGGAACACGGGGATTTCTGGTTAAGTGAAACTCCCGATAAGCCAGGGAAAGGATGGGATGCCACCTGTTGTAACCGCATTTGCTCCTGGGCTAGATTCCGGGACCTGGAAAATAAAAAGGATTTCTATTTCTTCAGTGTGCACTTTGACCATCAGGGTGTAAAGGCCCGCGTCGAGTCGGGAAAACTGATGGTGAAGAAGATCACTGAAATTGCGGGAGCTGCTCCTGTGATTTGCGTGGGTGACCTGAATTCAACACCCGAAACAGAGCAGGTTAAAACAATGAAATCTTTGATGCAGGATTCATATGAGGCAACCAAAATGCCGCCGTATGGTCCTGAAGGTACTTTTAATGGTTTCAATTACCAGGCGCCGTTAAATAACCGGATTGACTATATTTTTGTGAGCGATCAGTTCAGCGTGCTGAAGTATGGTGTGCTGACCGACAGTTATGATCAAAAGTTTCCTTCCGACCATTTGCCGGTGGTGATTAAGGCTGCATTCACAAACAACTGACTTTTTTTGGGAAAGCATATGCAGGCTGTCCTCCGGGGCAGCCTTTTTTTATTATTTTTGCTGCCTATGGCAAATAGTTTGAACCAAAAATCAATCACGGGCATCGGGAATGCGCTTGTTGATATCCTGATCCGGCTCGAGGACGACCGTCTGCTGGATATCTTCGGACTTCCAAAGGGAAGTATGACACTGGTCGATGCGCATCTCTCACGCCTGATGCTTGAACGCACAGCCGGACTGAAGCACACAATGGAGACGGGAGGGTCGGCAGCCAACACCATCCGTGCGGTGGCCTGCCTGAATGGAAAGGCGGGATTTATCGGTAAAATCTGTGATGACGGAGAGGGACGGTTTTTCCGGTCTGAACTTGGGCGTCTGGCCGTTACCAGTCACCTGCTGTACAGCCCCACTGCCACAGGAAAAGCCGTGGCACTGATTTCACCCGATTCAGAACGAACATTCGGGACTTATCTGGGGGCAGCCAGTGAAATGACAGCCGATGAGCTCACTCCCGCTGTTTTTGAAGGATTTGACTATCTGCACATCGAAGGCTACCTGATTTTTAATCATCGTCTGATCGAAGGTGTGCTGAAACTTGCAAAAAATGCAGGTCTTCAGATCTCGCTCGACCTGGCGAGTTTTAATGTGGTGGAGGCTAATCTGGATTTTCTGAAGAAACTCGTCGGCGAATATGTGGATATTGTTTTTGCCAATGAAGAGGAAGCCCGGGCATACACCGGATTAAACCCTGTGGACGCGGTACGTCATATTTCACAACAGTGTAAAATTGCCGTAGTCAAGATTGGCCGGGAAGGCTCCCTGATATGCAGCGGAGAGACTTTTACCAAAGTAGGTACACCCCAGGTATACAGTGTGGATACCACCGGTGCCGGCGATGTCTATGCTGCCGGGTTTTTATATGGCCTGGCCAACGACTTCAGCCTGCAAAACTGCGGGCGGCTGGGATCGCTCCTGGCCAGCAAGGTCATTCAGGTATTGGGTGCCAGAATCCCTGACGAAAACTGGGCTGAGATCCTGACGGAAG
>JBFXKJ010000376.1:0-3315 GCA_050173895.1 Mangrovibacterium sp.
ATGGCCTCTTTGTTTGTTTCTCGATGACAACATGAAAATAACAATTTTATACCTGATATACAAATATTTAACCTCTATTTTTACTCCTTTTTTAATGTGTTAAAGTAGAATTAATAATTTTCTTAATAGGTTTAACCCGCTTTTCTTTTCAAAGCTCTGAAACTCTTAGTTCCGATCTTTGCCTATATTCTCTATCTTTGCTCCCCAAAGGGGAGCTACCACTTCTGAAGTTTGAATTTGGTGTTCATTTTGGATGTGTGTTAGTTTCCCTCTTCTTTATAATTTTATTTCAAAAAATTTTCGCCATTTGCTGAATCGTAAAGTCTTTTCACAGCTCCGCCTCCTCAGTCCCACGTCGGGTTCTGTCAAAATGTGATTCGTGTTTTATTATCAGACACTTATCTTTTAATGATGAGATAAGCCTGTTTTATCTTCTGCTATAATCTTCTCCATCTCCGCCCTGATCTCTTCAATGGCCGTTGATTCGATCTTGACCTGCTTTTCCAGTAGTTCTTGGGCTGTTATTACAGCCTTTTCCTTTTGCCCGCTTTCGTCGTATAATTTGGCCAGCAGGTATTTGGGGTAAAACCGGCTGGGATTCATGTACCAGGCATGCAGGTAAGCCTGCTCGGCCTTACCGGTTTCTCCCAACTCCTTATAACTGTCGCCAAGCGCTGTGTAAACAACCGTATTCGGGTAACGGCCGGTTGCCTGCTGGAGGATCGCTGTCGCTTTAGAATGCTCTCCGGCTATGGAAAGCGCTTTCCCGTAATTGGTCAAAAAATCGCCGTTATCGTGCAGTACCGGGTAAGCTTTTTCATAATCTTCCAGACAAGCCTCATAGGCTCCCATCTGGTAAACCTGAAAAGCGCTCTGCCAATCCCGGTATGCCTGAGTGTATCGTTTACTGAATCTGTATCCTGCCGCGATCCCGCCAAGCAGGATCAATGTTAATAGGATTCTTAAAGAGAAAGCAACAACCTGGCCTGTGCTTTTACCGGAAAGCTTAGGTATCCTGATCGTCTTTTGCAGAGCCAGACCGGCAACCACCGCCAGATAAAAAACAAAGCTGGTCTTAACAGGCAGGATCTGTGCCGGGTAGGAAAAAAGAGAGAAAACAAGATTACTGACCACTCCGGCTTTCGCGATCACCAAAAGTCTATAATCCGGATCGTGGATGTCGGGCGCACGGTCCAACCCTCTGCGTTTGTCAGGCCGGTGAGACGAGGATATAAAAACGCTGGCCAGCACAGCCAGGATCAAAACCAGTCCGATGATGCCGTTCTCTGCTGTCTGCTGGATCAGTTCATTGAAGGCATAGTTACTGTCACCGGCCACCATGGCCTCTCCCCTTTCCGGGTCCTTCTCAAAATACCGGGCCTGGTAATCCATATATTGCGCCTTGAACCGGTCAAATCCAACACCGGTTACAGGGTGATCACCGATCATATTCAGGCTGACTCTCCAGATCAGTGTTCTTCCGTCGGCCGATCCTTTTTTATAAAAATATAACCCGGATAAAACCCCTCCTGTTAAAACAATTGCCAATAAAAGAATTCCTGCCTTTTTTAATGAGGTGTCCAAGTGCTTTCCAAGCCATCCCAAAAACGGGTATTTGAAAAGCATCAAGACAATTGCCGGAATAATTACTGCCAGCCACGCAGCCCGGGAACGGGAAGCCGGTAAAACCATTACAATCAGGACCAGTACCAAAACGGCAATCACGCCGGTTCGTTCCTGCTTCTTTTGTTCCGGTTCTTCCGTTTGCTTCCCTCCCCGAAATAAGCTGCTGACTTTCTGAATAAGGGAAGATAAAAAAGTCTTTTGTATTACCCTGAGCGTGTCTTTTATCAGGCTGCTGCCGCACGCAGGAAAATCCGGTTTGATCCGGAACAGGTAAAAGCCCAGTGCCGCAGGGAAAATGCATGCCAGATAACCCGCATAAGGCCCCGGATTGAAAAAGCTGCCGCTCATTTTAAACAGGCTGTGATGCGAAGCATAAAATCCCCATAACTGAAGGTTCCCGTAAACCGCCTGGATACCTCCACCAAGCATCAAGAACAGAAACAGTAGGGAGTAATAAGACCGGTTTGTTTGCCGTAAGGCAATATAAAACAAAATAAGCCCGCAAAACTCCATCAATCGTAATGAAACCGGAACATGCTTTACAAAACTGTTTAAAATGAGGTAGACTATCCAGAGCAATAGCGTCAAATCTACCATACTCATCCGAACGGGTCTGCCGGTCGGACGGAGAATCAACCGCAAGCCCAAAATCCCGACTGTTCCGATCATCAGGTACAGGAAAACGATCGTTTTCCCGCTTTGCGTTCCGTTCATCAACGAATCAATACTGACCGACGGCAGCAACAACAAAGCCGCCCCGATAAGTAGCAATAACCCGAGAGCGAGTCCGTCCCTTAAATTATATACTCTCTCTGCTTTTATCATCTTCTTTTTTAATATTCCATCTTATATATGATCGAAATTTTATATTAGGGCTACAAAGAAAAAACGGAATAGGAAGTATGCTTAATTGCAGATGCCGTTGCATTGCTCGCTCCATAGCCATCCGCAGCCTGAGGTGATTGAACAACCGCTGAATGTACAATTATAAGCCCCGCAATAATCAGACGACGTATTACAAGAGCAACTCCCCGACTCAGAATTTGCGGAGGCATTTCTGTTTAGGCCTTCCAGCATGGAAAGCTCATCCTTAAACTGGTATTGTTCGGTATACAGGCGGTAAACCCAAAAAGCAACGTACTGATCAGACCAACCGAGTTTTCCCGTGGCATAGCTGACCCATTCATCCGCAAACAGGTATCGGTCAGCCTGATTTCCCTCTATTCCCGCTTCAACAAAATAATCGGTGCCGATATGATCGATCAGTTTTTGAAGATGGAAGCGCTCGTCATCAGAAAAAGAGCCGGAAGAAAGCACATGTTCTATTTTGCCAATCCATACATCCCTTTTCTTTTGTGCATCCCAACTGTTGTATACCGCTTTCTGCAACAGAAGATCGAAATCGGCAAATTCGGTTACCGGCACTTTTGACAATTCTTCCCTGTTCTCCAGCACATATGCGTTAATAAACGGATCGCACGAAAATTCAAGTTCAGATTGTTGGCACGAGAACAAAACAGACAGTAAGCAAACGGAAAGTAGAATTCGTTTCATAACACAATGTATTTTTATAAAGATAGATATTATATACAAAAATATTTATATAAGGTATAAAAAAAAATCTTTTCAGATTCTTGTTTTACGGTAATATCTCATGTACAGAGTGATAAATATAAAAGAGGCAATAAA
>JBFXKJ010000377.1:0-3265 GCA_050173895.1 Mangrovibacterium sp.
TCAAAAGAATAACCGGTTCCCGGAAGTTCGGAGAACGATTCTTCTCCCAGATAAGGACACCAGGCCCGGTGCTCCAGTTTCGGAGATACCGGAGAATGTGCCCGCAGATATTCTTCAACAGCCTGATGAACGGTATAGTCCATCACCTTCACATCTTTGACTCCGGGCATCCGGCAGAGGTTGTCGATGGGGTCGCCCGGCCGGACGCAGGCCGAGAGAGTATAATACCGGTCGTCCTGCATGGGTTCACCGTTCACTGTTACAGAAGTGATCCGCCGGCCTTTGGCAGCCTGACTGTTGAATTCAACCTTCATCCCGGAATAGCGCACCAGCCAGCCGCCAAAACGTTCCATCGGGTTTTGGGCGAAAACGTGATGGAGTTCTTTCTCCAGCCATTCCCTGATCTGCTTTCCGGTGGCTTTCCCGGTCTTCACTGGCTCGTTCACGGGAAGCATATTCCAAAGGTCGGCACGTGTTACCGGAACGGGGTGTCCGTCTTTCGGAACAATCGGGTTGCCGAAGCGGAATCCGTTCGAAACGGAGATATCTGCCCCCGTTTTCCAGCGCGCCGCATCGGTGATCATATTGTCCATTGGATTTTCGGTTGTCAGGTAACGAAAGAGTGGCACAGATGCATAACCGATCACCGTTTCAAGCGTCTCCCGGTATGGCTTTTTTGCTTCCTCAACCAGGGAATAGATATGGGCATCGGCCGGATATTTGTCAGGATCGACGTCCATCAGTTCATAGTCATCGCCAACGAGTTTCCCGTCCTCAAAGTGCAGGGTCAGCTTTCCGACAAACGATCCGAAAGCGCCCGGCTCGGTCACTTTGGCATATTTTCCTTCGATTGGTTTGCGGATACGTTCGTGCGTGTCGCCGCCCAGAATGTAATCCGCTTCTTTCGCCATCTCGCTGCCGGCAAGCTCCACTTGTTTGAAAATGCCCAGGTGCGTGATGAGAAACAGCACATCCAGGTTTTCCTCTTTCTTTAGATGGGCAATCAGATTCCGGCTTTGATCGTCAATGCCTGTAAAACGGATACCCTGGCTAAACGAGGGATTCTGCCTTACCGGGACATCGGGGTCATTAATGCCTATAAATCCTAACCGGATACCTTCGATTTCCCTGATCCAAAAAGAAGGAAAGAGATTTTTACCATCCTGCTCATGCATCATGTTTTGAACAATCACAGGAGTTTCGTAGGCCTTCATGATGTCCATCATCTTTTCTTTCCCGTAAACGACTTCCCAGTTGCCGGGGATCAGGACATCATAGCCCATGTGCTTTACAATTTTTGGGAAAACAGTCCCTTCAGAAAGGGCTGCATAACCACTTCCCTGGATCAGGTCGCCGGTGTCTACGATCACTGTCCTTCCCGAATTTTTCCTGCGCTCGTCTTCAAATAACGTTTTGAGGTGAGCAAAACCGCCGCGTTCTTTAAAGACGATCTTTCCATTCTCCCTGAATAGTTCCGGATGACTGTCCAGTTGCCCGTGAATGTCGGCCGTCTGCAGAATGGTGATGCTGACTTTTTCCGGCTTGTGGGAGGCCGATGCCGGAAAAGAATCGGCCACCACTGTCATTATTCCTGACGCGATTATTGCCATGATCTTCATCTGTCTTTTCAAATGAACGGTTACAGAATCAACTGTCGTATACAGCAAATACCGGTTTGTTTCAGCTCCTTTCATAAGCTGACACTGATATAGCCTTTCTGCTGAAGCTCAATGGCGTGCAATAATCCGTTGTCCACGATTTTAATCGGATCAGGGATTAACCGGCGGTCCACTTTGAACATAGACAGTGAAAACCCGCAAACAACCAACTGCACTCCCGATTCTTCTGCCCGTTTAATCAGAGGAGCCATTTTTTGCGGATCGGTCAGTTCCGTGACTTCCTTACCGCAAATCAGCGCCTGAAAGTCATTGGTCTTTACACCATCTTTCTCTTTCAGCTCCTGCGCAGTCAAAAAGATAAGTTCCAACTGGGCAAGCTGCTTTGCCAGTACAATGTAATTCCTGTTTTGTGGTGCACTTTGCCCCTGGGCCGGAAGGCCGGCTGCAACGATAACCGCTGCAATGATTATTAAAATTATTTTATTCATACGTTAATAATTATTTTTTAATTGTCGTATGGAATTCGCTTCGCAGATCTCGCAAGCTCGATTCCCATGTTGCCGAAAATTATTATCATAAACTCGGGCGTTGCAGCGCAACATGCTCGTTTCATATCATCTGATAATTTCTGGTTAATACTTTGGAAACTCCATATTGTCCAAATCAGGAAGCAACACGTTTGTTCCGCTTCCCTTTTCCGGAAAGATCTGCATTCTGAACTGCTGTCTCAGAGGGTCTTGCCAGGACCTTCGATTGAAAGCCGTCATTCAGAATAAAAAAGAGTAAACTCCCTGTAATAGCCACATTCTTAAACAGAGGGCCCAATGTGTTCATTTGTCCGATTTGCATGGTGACAGTGATCGGCACCAGGACAGCCAGGAGAACAATGGCCGCCCATTTCGTTTTGAAGCCGATTAAGAAAGAAATCCCGGCCAGAGTCATCATAACTCCTGTAATGATGACCAGCCATACCGGATCACCAAAAAAGTAAGCAAAATCTTTGAAAACCGCCTGTTCTATTCTGGCGGCTGCCCGCTGTGGATTGATCAGATGGCCGCTGATGCCTGCTATAATGAAAATGCCACTCGTCAGAGCCCGTAAAAGAGTCACTGAAAGCTTGTTTACTTTAATATTGTTGTTCATAAATGGTATTGTTTGATACATAAAAGTGAGTATTGCCGTGCACTTAATCCCGTGCGGCAGACGGCAACAACCTGCCGAAGTCTGGCAAACTATGCCTTATTTTATGTATATCACGACTGTGGGGGTGGAGTGAACCTTTTGGAAAAAGATTCAACAGGAACAACCTGTAGCCCGGCATAGCCTCTCTTAAATTGCGGTATCAGGCTGGTTTCCTGAGATTCTGTCTTTTCATAGAGCTGAGGTGTGCAAATGTGATCGATTATATACTTGTACGGTGAATTTTCTGCTTTCAATGTGCTGGCGCCCCGATCACGTTTCTCTTTCTGACATTGTTTTACAAAAGTCATCCCTTTACCCTCGTCACCCGGTCCGGCAATATCGACCGGAATGAGCTTTGTCAGGAAAACAGCGACCAGAAAGAGTGAAATATAGAATTTAAATTTTAACATGAATATATTTACATGTTTTGATAAGATAACAACGCTTCCTTTAAAATGGTTTAG
>JBFXKJ010000378.1:0-3257 GCA_050173895.1 Mangrovibacterium sp.
TTTCAATCTTCAGTTTCAGTTTAAAACCCTCCTTGATCTCAGGCAGGCGGGAAAGTGTGGCTCTCAGGTTGGGCCGGTCGGACAGATGTTCGAGATATTCGAGCCATTTCGATTCAAATGCTTCATGGGTAAAGGGCTGGTTCATCTCCTCCCCTGTATAGAACTTCATTTTTTCCCGGGCATCGCCGCCGGAATGGCTTTCGGCACTAAGCTTTCCGGATAAGGCGTCTTTGATCGAAGGCGTGAACCCGCTTCCCTGCCTTTTGATCAGCCGTTTCACGGGCGTTCTTTCCGGTTCTGCAATGGCTGGCTCAGAAGCCGTCCGGCTTACCGGTACCGGGTCGCTTACCGGAGCCAGGTTTTCGCCGAAAACAGGCTCAAGTTCATCAACCGGCCTATCCTCCACTATTTTTTTTTTTGGCTCAACTGGCACATCTTGATCAACGCCAGCTCAACCAGCAGCCGTTTATTCTGCGCCGCCTTATACTGCAGGTCACATTCATTACTCAGAGCCAGCGCTCCGAACAGGAAATCCGGCTCACAGGCCGCTGCCTGCTGCCTGTACTTCTCCCGTATCTCCCCTCCCACTTCCAGCAACTGGACGGTCACCGCATCGCGGCAAACCAACAGGTCGCGCAAATGACTGCTCAGCCCCGCAATAAAATGATGCCCTTCGAAGCCGTGATCCAGCACATCATTGAACAACATCAGCGCCCCGGGAACATCATTCTGCAGGAACAGCCCGACCAACCTGAAATAATAGTCATAATCCAGCACATTCAGGTTCGAGATGACATCCCGGTAGGTGATGTCCCTGCCTGAAAAGCTGACAATCTGGTCAAAGATCGAAAGTGCATCACGCATGGCCCCGTCAGCTTTATGAGCGATGACGTTCAGTGCGTCCTGTTCAATCTGAACCCCTTCACTGTTTGCGACGAAAGCCAGATGCGCAACAATGTCTGAAATACGGATCCTGTTGAAATCAAAGATCTGGCACCGCGACAGGATGGTCGGGATAATTTTGTGTTTTTCGGTGGTGGCAAGGATGAAAATTGCATGCCGGGGCGGCTCTTCCAGCGTCTTCAAAAATGCATTGAATGCCGCCTGCGAAAGCATGTGAACTTCGTCAATGATATAGATGCTGTATTTGCCCACCTGCGGAGGGATGCGAACCTGATCGGTCAGGTTGCGGATGTCATCGACCGAATTATTTGAAGCAGCATCCAGTTCATGGATATTGTAAGAGCGGTTTCCGTTAAACGACTCGCATGATTCGCAATGGTTACAGGGCTCCACGCTGTCAGTAAGATTCCTGCAATTGATTGTTTTTGCAAAGATCCTGGCACAGGTTGTTTTTCCCACGCCCCGCGGCCCGCAAAACAAATAGGCATGGGCAAGCTGTCCGTTCCGGATGGCATTCTTCAAAGTTGCCGTGATCGACGGCTGCCCCACCACGGTCTGAAACGTATCAGGACGGTACTTCCTTGCAGAAACAATAAAATTTTCCATAAATGTGCATTCGAAAATAAACAACGGTCAAAGATAATTAATTTCATCCGTAAATAATTCATTTACATTAGTCGTTTTTCACGCTCGGCAAAGCCGCAAACTCCGTTTGGCCTTTGCCCTCGCTTAATCAAAACGTTTGTTTTTTATGGTCGGATGAAACTCCTATAGTCTGGGCTTTCGTTCCTGTTTGTGTTTGGCACAACCATAGTCGTTTCATTTTCTGCCGGCCCATCAATTTACTAACAGGTTGCGTTCCGAAACTTTTACCCTCCGGTTTTTGTTTAAGATACGCCCCGGTATATCGGGAAGATTTGTTCTCTTGCTGAAAATGGATTTTTCAGTATTTTTCGGAATTAAAACAGATGTTGCGGGGATCAGATGTATCAGGAACATCCGGAGCAGTTTTAAAATTGAAATCATTTAAAATCTCGTTTTATGAAAGTTATGGCTTTGTCGTTTGTACTTGTTCTCATGGTTTTCGCATCTGCGGGACAGACTTCTTTTTATGACTTTAAAGTTAAGGACATCGACGGAAATGACTTTGATCTGTCGAGGCTGAAAGGGAAAAAAGTGTTGGTCGTCAATACGGCATCAAAATGCGGGTTAACTCCTCAGTACGAGGCGTTACAGGCGCTGTATAAAGAATATGGCGGCGACAAATTCACCATCATCGGCTTTCCGGCAAATAACTTTTTAAATCAGGAACCCGGCACAAATGAGGAGATCGAGGAGTTTTGTCAGAAAAATTATGGAGTGTCTTTCCCGATGATGTCCAAAATTTCGGTCAAAGGAAAGGATATGGCGCCCCTCTATCAGTGGCTGACACAGAAATCTAAAAACGGGGTGAAGGACTCGGAAGTGAGCTGGAATTTTCAAAAATACATGATCGATGAAAACGGGAAGCTGGTTGACTATGTTTCTCCGAAAACCAGGCCGGACGATCCGAAGATTGTAAGCTGGATCGGGGAATAAGGATCCAGCGGTTATTTTTCGCTCAGGGCTTCCCTGTACACCTGGATCGCCCGCAGGCGGGCAGCCGGGTGTGCGACCATGGGCTTTGGGTATTGGTCCGTGCCAAATTCGGGAATCCACCTGCGGATATAGGTCAGGTCGGGGTCAAATTTTTTTTGTTGCAGTTCAGGGTTAAAAACCCGGAAGTATGGCGCGGCATCACAACCAGAGCCGGCCGCCCATTGCCAGCCACCGTTATTGGAGGCAAGTTCATAATCAAGAAGCTTTTCGGCAAAATAGGCTTCCCCCCACTTCCAGTCGATCAGCAGATGTTTACACAGGAAACCGGCAACGATCATCCTGGCCCGGTTATGCATGAATCCGGTGGCATTGAGTTGCCGCATACCGGCATCGACCATCGGGAAGCCCGTGGTGCCTTCACACCAACGGGCGAAGTCCTTTTCCGAATTGATCCAGTTGATCCGGTCGAACGGACGGTTAAACGCGCCCCTCGCCACGTGGGGGAAATGCCAAAGAAGGTCGATATAAAAATTCCTCCAGATCAGTTCATTGAACAATGCAGGGGAAGAATCTGCTGCCATTGCCGTTACTTTCCGAATGCTGACTGTCCCGAACCGTAAATGAACCCCCAGGCGTGTGGTGGCGTCCTCTCCGGGATAATCACGTTTTTCTTCATAGCGCGACAACACAGCGGGTTCCAGGTTCAGTAAAGGGGCAGTGAATGCTCCCGGACGAAATCCGATATCGGGATGATGATATTTTCGCAGCGGAGACAT
>JBFXKJ010000379.1:0-3234 GCA_050173895.1 Mangrovibacterium sp.
GCGACGATGAGCCGGTCACTCCTTCTGCCGGACGTTGGTCCAGATCCTTATGGATTGCTCCCCAGTTTTCTTCTTCCAGGCACTTTCCAAGGTAGATCTTCCGGATCAATGCCGGGAGGACGTGCGACTTTTCCAGATCAAAGTTATCATTGGGGCCATAGAGGTTAGTCGGCATCACCGAAAGGAAATTCGTGCCGTACTGCAGATTGTAGCTCTCACACATTTTTATTCCCGCTATTTTCGCAATGGCATAGGGCTCATTTGTATACTCGAGCGGAGAGCTCAGCAGACTGTCCTCGGGCATGGGCTGCGGGGCCTCCCGGGGATAGATGCAGGTGCTTCCCAGGAACAACAGCTTGTCCACCCCGTTTAACCAGGACTGGTGGATCACGTTGTTTTGAATCATCAGGTTTTCATAGATGAACTGCCCCCGGTAAATATTATTGGCCATAATGCCTCCCACTTTCGCCGCCGAAAGAAAAACATATTCCGGCTTTTCTGCGGCAAAGAAAGCAGCTACAGCCCGCTGATCGGTCAGATCAAGCTCCCGGTGAGTCCGGACGACAAAATTGTCGTAGCCCTTTTGCTTCAACTGCTTGTAAATTGCCGAACCAACAAGCCCCCTGTGACCGGCTATATAAATTTTACTGTTCTTATTCATGATCCTTATTTTCCTGACAGATTGCCCGTCAAAATTACAGGCAAGATACAAATCAGATGAAGATAATACTAACAAATTTCTTATTATTCAAAATAGTTCAGGATCCGGTAACCGCGGTCCTGCAAATAGGCGTCTTTTCTGATCAGGTCCAGATCGGAGTCCATCATATCCTGAACCAGGCTCTTCAGATCGTACTGAGGTGTCCACCCCAGCTTTTCCTGAGCTTTCGTGGGATCCCCGATCAGAAGATCAACTTCCGTAGGACGAAAATACATGGGGTCGACACTGACAATTTCCGCATTCCCCTCGCTGATCCTCTTTTTGATCGCTTCCAGATAAGGGTAGCCGGTTTTTTCGGTGAATAAGGTCTCGTCTATACCGGTCAGATAACCCTTTTCATTGGCTCCTTCTCCTTTAAACACCACTTCCATTCCAATTTCATTGCAGGCAAGGGTGATAAAATCGCGGATGGTCGTCGTTACCCCGGTTGCAATCACGTAATCGGAAGGTTCTTCCTGCTGCAGGATCAGGTACATAGCTTTGACATAATCTTTGGCATGCCCCCAGTCGCGGCGGGAGGAGAGATTTCCCATGAAGACTTTTTCCTGCATGCCCAGGGCGATTCTCGAAATGGCACGGGTCACTTTTCTTGTGACGAAGGTTTCGCCCCGGATGGGCGATTCATGATTAAACAAGATCCCGTTACTGGCGTGCATGCCATAGGCTTCGCGATAGTTGACAGTAATCCAGTAAGCATATAGCTTCGCGACGGCATAAGGAGAACGCGGGTAGAACGGTGTCGTTTCACTCTGCGGAACCTGCTGCACCAGCCCATACAACTCAGAAGTGGAGGCCTGGTAAATCCTGCTTTTCAGCTTCAGTAAACGGACGGCCTCCAAAATCCTCAGTGTTCCGATCCCATCGGCATTCGCTGTATATTCGGGGGTGTCAAAGCTCACTTTAACATGGCTCATGGCTGCCAGGTTGTAGATCTCATCAGGTTGCACTTCCTGTATAATCCGTGTCAGGTTCATGCTGTCGGTCAGATCGCCGTAATGCAGGATCAGATTCCGCTGATTCATGTGCGGATCCTGGTACAGATGGTCGATCCGGTCAGTATTGAACAGCGACGACCGCCGCTTAATGCCGTGAACGATATACCCTTTTTTCAGGAGGAACTCTGTGAGGTAAGCTCCGTCCTGTCCTGTAATTCCTGTAATTAACGCTACTTTTGACATATTTTCTGAATTTTAAAATGAATTAACTGTTTTGATCCTGCCTGTTCTTCTCAATGACAAGATTGATTTGACTTAAATGGATATAATTGTCAAGAATTGTTTTTAATTCACCAAGGCTGTTCATGTACTCGGCGTAATGTTCCAGTGAAAAGGTCGTACCGAACTTGATCAGCATTTCTTCCACGATCAGACATGATGATTTGGCTTTGGAAAAATGATAAAGAATATATTGCTGATCGCTTTGCGAATAGGCCTCCTGAATATCCTGTTGAATTGAAAAAACAGCCTTTTGAAACTGTAAAAACAACGAATGGTGGGGCTCTTCCGGAACAGGTTCAAATGTCCCGGTTTTTTCGATCAGCTCTCCTGACTTTTTCCAAAGATTGGAATTTTCGTAAGAGACTGAACTTATATTCATGGAGTTATGATTTAATAAATTAAAATACCGATAAATCAGAATCTCTGACTCGTTTATTTTGTGAGTCGTTTTCGGCAGAGCTGTTATTCTTCTGCTTTTGCCCATATTACTTTCCACATCTTACGGATTTCTTCGCTCAGTGCTTCCTTTTTTGTATGAAGATGTTCTCTCATCCGGGCATTGCCGTCCGGGCTAAGGAGATGATGGATCTTCGGCCAGTTTCGGTTTGTATTTTCTCCGATGTTAATGATCTGATCGGTGAGACCGAAATCGGCCAGGAGCATTTCATATTTGTGGCTCCAACTGGTAGCCAGACAGGGTACCCCCTGATTGAGTGAACTTGCCACCCCATGATAGCGTGACGAGATGACCAGCAGGGATGAGCCGATTACACCTTTAATGTCTTTTGCATCCAATCCTGTGATCACCTCCAGCGGTTTTTGAAGACGTTCGTTGATTTGCCTGCAAATTTCCAGGTCTCCTTCGCCTTCGTGGTTCAGCAAAAAGATATCTTTTCCTGATTTCCTGATTTTTATGATCATCTCGCTCATGTTCGACAGGTAATGCTCAGGGTTTAGCTCGGTATGGGTGATCATTTTTTTGTTTGGGATAATGCAAACTTTCCCTTTAAGCGACCGATACCGTTCGGGCAGGGTCCCTTTCATGCTGATGGTGAAATCGGGGTATAGAGCGATTTTCTCCGGCTTGCCGCCTGCTTCCAGCAGGTACTGTTTTGAAACGGATTCCCGGGCTATGACCAGATCGGCATAACGGTTCAGAATGTCAACGCTTCGTTTGCCCATTGTGGTGCGGAAGGGGCCGAATGCCTGCGGCAGCAGGATAATTTTTGTTCCGTTCCGCTTGAGCTTCCGGTAATAGTGCTCCAATCGGTCCATAAACTCGCCGGAATGGCCCCA
>JBFXKJ010000380.1:0-3234 GCA_050173895.1 Mangrovibacterium sp.
GCAATGGCCCCGTCTGTGACTGAGCCACCGTTTCTTTACAGGACCTCAATAAAACGATTCACAGGATGAAAGAATTGTGCCATTTGTTTAATACCGGTCATCAGGGCAATTCTCAGGCAAATCCGCCGGCTTGCCGGTGTACCGTCTGTTACTCCACCTGGGGAATGTGTGGAAAATCATACCCGCCTGAAACAGCCCGAAGCGCGACTGTGCACCTTTCTTCCGGCTGGTATGGATTTGGAAAGAATAGCTAAATTTGTAGTA
This sequence comes from Mangrovibacterium sp., assembly GCA_050173895.1. GTDB lineage: Bacteria > Bacteroidota > Bacteroidia > Bacteroidales > Prolixibacteraceae > JBCFBK01. Next base: position 265 of record JBFXKJ010000380.1, read on the forward strand.
TCTTGAGACAAAGTTACCTTATGCAGATTCAATTTCGATCCGTGTTTATCAGTTTGCTTATCAGCATAGCTTCCTGTACACTGGCATCAGCACAGGAAAATTATGAAGTGAGGAAACTCAGGTTCACCGGCAACGCCACACTCGATGATGATCTGTTGAAGGAAAATATGACGTTTAAAGATGTTTCCCGGCTCGAAAAGCTGATCACGAAAAAAGAACCCTCCCTTTTCAACAGGGATCTTTTGGATCTGGATATTCAAAGGCTGGTCAGGTTCTATCAAAGTGAAGGCTTCGTGAATGTCCGGATAACTCCGGATCCGCTGAAAATAAACGATAAAAAGAAGACAGTGAAGATCATCATCCGGATCGAAGAAGGCGATCCTGTGACCATCGACAGCATATCGATCAGGACAAAAGACAAGATAGAGCGAATCGATACCGACTCGCTGATCCGCAAAACATCCAGGAAACTGTTACTGAAGGAAGGCGAACGATTTCGTGACGGCTCGCTGAGGACCGATCTCCAGCAGATTCGCGATGCCTACAGAAATCTCGGTTATGCCTATTCGGAGGCAGCTTACAAACTGAGCCTCCGTCCTGACGAAAAGACCACGTCAATCCGCTATACAGTCAATCCCGGACCGGTTTCCACCTTCGGTGAAACCACCATCACAGGCTATAAGCACGTCTCGGGATCCTTTATGAAGCGTCAGCTCCGTTACAAAGAGGGGGAACTATACAATAAGCTCCGCCTCGATGAAACCCGGGAAAATTTCTACCGCCTGCAATTGTTCCGGATTGTATCGGTCGTCCCGGAAACGGATGTCAAAACGAAAAAAAGCCCGATTCCCGTTAAAATTAACCTGGAGGAGGCGCCCAGGACCAGCGCACGGTTCGGTGTGGGTTATGGAACTGAAGACAAATTCAGGACGTTCATTGATCTGAACTATCTCAGCTTTCTGAATACAGCAAGCCGCATGAATCTTTACCTGAAACATTCGGCCCTGGAGCCCTATTATGCAAGCCTGCGGTGGATTTTCCCCCAATTCCCCGTTCATAAAAGCATGGTGATGTTTAACCCGTTCATCAGCCGTAATTCAGAACCCGGTTACGAAACCCGCACATGGGGGCTTAACATACCCGTATCCTATGCATTCAATCGTTCGCTTTCTTCTTCGCTTACCTATTATCTGGAAGATGTGAAACAGCAAATTGAGGAGGGAGATCAGGATTTTCCGGACAGGGAAAAGGAAGATTTTCCCTACTTTAAATCGGGGATCCTTTTCAATACCCTGTTCAACGATTCTGAGCCGCGGTTCTCACCGGAAACAGGTTTTAATATCCTTTTCGGATTCAAGCTTAACGGCTATCTGTTTGGCAGCGACTTCAACTATACCCGCCTGTGGGCGGACCTGCGGAAATACCAGACCATCGGGAATCTGACCCTCGCCCTCCGGCTCATGGCAGGCGGGATCCGATCGGCCGATGAAAGTGGCTTTATTCCCGTCGAAGACCGCTTTTACTCGGGAGGCAGCAACTCCGTGAGAGGATGGAACCGGTCGGAACTGGGACCCAAAAGGGACAGTGGGACGCCGCTGGGCGGGAAAAGCGTGATGGAAGGAAGCGCAGAGTTGCGCTTTCCCCTGTTCTGGCGCCTGAGTGGCGTGGTGTTTATGGATACGGGGAACGTGTGGACCGGTTCATACACATACCGGATCAATGAACTGGCCTATGCTGCCGGGACGGGCATCCGGATCGACACCCCCATCGGTCCGATCCGCCTGGATCTCGGCGTCCCGGTATGGAACGAAAAGAAAAGTCCGCAGATCTTCATCAGCGTGGGACAGGCATTTTAATGGGGAAGAACAAAGTATAAATGATGAAGAAAACACTGACATATATCCTCAAAGGTTTTGTTATTGCGGTTGCATCGATCCTGGCAATCCTGATCCTGGCTGTGCTGCTCCTGCAAACCGCCCCGGCAAAAAAACGGATCGCCGCCGAGGCAGAAAAACAGGCCACCCGCTTTTTAAACGGCGAACTGAGCATCGGCAGCATCGAAGGCAATTTCTATTCTCACCTGACACTAAGCAAGCTTTCGCTGAGACAGGACGGCGATACGATGGCCTTTATTAAAGAAGTCCGGCTGCGCTATCACCTTTGGCCGTTGCTGAAGGGGGCCCTGCAGGTGGATTACGCCGGGATCGACAGCCCCAGGCTGAAACTGAAGCAACTCAACGACTCCACCTGGAATATTGGGAATGTCATCAAACCCTCGCCCAAACCCGCCTCGTCCGATACGGGCAGCACGTTCCGTTTTGATCTCGCCGATTTCAGGATCAGCGGAGGAACCCTTCTGATCGATTCGCCCGATACACTTCTTCCCCGGAAAGTTGACCGGCTTCATACCCGCCTCTCCCTGAAATGGCATCCCGAAGCACAGGAAATCCGGGTCGACAGTTTCTCGCTGGTGAGCGCTGCCCCCGATATCGTGCTGAGGCAGTTGACTTTCCGTTTCAGAAAAGATTCTGCCCGTATGGAGCTGAACGATCTGAAACTTCTCACCGGTGCCAATCGCCTGAAGGGTCAAGCCGCCTGGGCAGCCCGGAAACAGGATCCCTCTGCTGCCGACATTGTCACCGACTCCCTGCAAACTAAAGAATTTGCCTTCTTCCTGCCTCAACTGAATCTTCCCGCGACCCCTGTGGTAAAGATCCGTGCCAGGCTCCGGAACGACTCGCTTCTGGCGACCCTCGGTCTGACGGACAAGGGACAAAAAATTGAGCTGGACCTGCAATCCGGCAACTTCAGCAACTTCATGTCGGGCAAAAACAAGCAGGACCTGAGCTATCGCCTCAAAGGCAAGTTGACCCATGTCGATTTATCCCACTGGCTCGGGCAGCCCGAGCTGAAATACCTGATAAACGGTCGTCTGGTCCTAAACGGAACCGGGACGGACTGGAAGAAAGC
>JBFXKJ010000381.1:0-3225 GCA_050173895.1 Mangrovibacterium sp.
ACCGGAGTCGAAGGGGTGATCTCCGTACAGGCCCGCCAGTGCCAGGAAGAGACCGGCTGGCTGCTGGAACTGGCCGCATCACATGAGCTGATAAAAGGGGTGGTCGGATGGCTGCCTCTTGCCGGCAGTGACATCCGCCGGCTGCTCGACCGGTATGCCGGGAACAGCCGGCTGAAAGGCTTCCGTCATGTGGTCCAGGGAGAACCGGACCCGGAATTTATCCTGGGAAAAGCCTTCAATGCGGGTGTGTCGCTGCTGAAGGAGTACAACCTGCTTTATGAAATTCTGATTTTCGCGCATCAGCTTCCGAATGCCATCCGGTTTGTTGACCGGCATCCGGCTCAGATTTTTGTGTTGGACCATATCGCCAAGCCGAAAATCAGAGATTACGAAATCGGGGAGTGGAGCCTGCACCTGAAGGAACTTGCCAGACGCGAAAACGTCAGCTGCAAGATTAGCGGCATGGTTACGGAAGCCGACTACAGGCACTGGACGGCTGAACAGCTACAGCCTTATTTTGATGTGGTGCTGGAAGCCTTCGGTCCGTCGCGGCTGCTGTTCGGCTCCGACTGGCCGGTGTGCCTGGTGGCGACCGACTATTCTGACTGGCTGGAACTGGTGAAAAAAGTCTTGTCCGGACTGAGCCGGGAAGAACAGGATCAGATCTTTTATAGGAATGCCCTGAAAATCTACAGGCTGTGATTCATGAATCTGCCACTCCCTCCGTTCTCCGGCGTCTGGTTACTGGCTATTGGGACGGATATATGAGCCTGCTCCGAAAACGCATATTAAAACGCAAACTCATAAAGACGCAAAGCGAATATTCGAGATAAAATATTACTAAACAATTAATTATCAACTTAGTGTCTTTGAGTCTTCGTGTTGAATTTAAGCTTAATAACTTCCTGGAATTATGAAAGCACTTGAAATTACAAGACCCGGCGAAATGAGGGTCGCGAAAAGCGGGAAGCCCCGTCCGGGGAACGATGAAATTCTGCTCAAAATACACTACGTTGGCTTTTGTGGGTCCGACCTGAGCACGTACAGGGGAAAGAATGCGATGGTCGAATTTCCCCGCATCCCCGGTCATGAGATTTCCGCATCGATCGAGGAAACCGGAGCGGATGTTCCCGCGACTTTCAAAGCAGGGCAAAAGGCGACAGTGGTACCCTATACCAGTTGCGGACAATGCACTTCATGCAGGCAAAAACGTTTTAATGCCTGCCGGTATAACCAGACGCTCGGCGTGCAGCGCGACGGGGCGATGGCTGAATTCATCGTGGCTCCCTGGCAGAAAGTCATTGCCGATGATGAGCTGACAGCGATTCAGCTTGCCCTGGTGGAGCCACTGACCGTCGGGTTTCACGCGGTCGACAACGGGAGCGTCACTGACCTGGATACCGTCCTGGTTTTTGGCTGTGGCATGATCGGCGCCGGAGCCATTGTCCGGGCACATCTGCGGGGAGCCACCGTGATTGCCGCCGACATCGACGATACAAAGCTTGAAACGGCCCGAAAGCTGGGAGCGGACTACACCATCAACTCCCTGACGCAAAACCTGCATGCGGAGCTGGAGAAAATTACCGGGGGCAACGGACCTTCGGTGGTGGTCGAAGCCGCGGGAAATCCGGCCAGCTACCGTTCGGCCATTGAAGAAGCCGCTTTCGCCGGCAGAGTGGTCTGCATTGGCTACGCCGCGAACGATATTGCTTTTCCAACCCGGTTATGGGTACAGAAGGAGCTGACGATCACCGGATCACGAAATGCCAATCCCTCCGATTTTGAAGCGGTGATAAAATACCTGAAAAAATCTCCTGTCGAGCCTTCGCTGCTGATTTCCGCCATTGTTTCCCCCGAAGAGGCCATTCCGGCGATGCAGGCCTGGTCTGAAAATCCGGGCCGGATCATGAAAATACTGGTTCGCTTCTGAGTTAATTTGAAAGAAGCGATGAAAAATCAGCCATCCTTCATGGTTTTATGTAAACGTTTTCATATTTTTGTTGAAATAACGACTCAATACGGCAATGATATATGTTTGAAGTTTTATAAAATCATTGATTAACAAGCTATATTTTTTAAATATCAGGCGGTGAACAATTGTAAACTTTTTCAAAAATGAATCTTTTTCCTGTCTTTATCCGAGGGATGTTCATGTGGGGAATTCCGATGCTGTTTTTCCTGTCTGCCCGCTCACAGGTAACGCCTGTTGATCTGCTCTGCGAAATGCAGCGGGAACCCCTGTCCATTGACGTGCCGCATCCCCGGCTGAGCTGGAAGATCGCCGGAACGGAAAGGGGCACTGTACAAACCGCCTGCCGTATTCTGGTCGCATCGGGCCCTGAAAAGCTTGCAGCCGGTGAGGGCGATCTGTGGGACTCCGGGAAACGGATGTCGGATCAGTCGGTTTTATTTCCCTATGCGGGAAAAGCGTTGAAAAGCCGGACCACTGCCTATTGGAAAGTGAAGGTCTGGAACGGCACTCAGGAAAGTGACTGGAGTGAGCCTGCCCGCTTCAGTATGGGGCTGCTTCACTACAAGGACTGGACCGGACGGTGGATCGGTTTTGACCAGGTGTTCCCGGGCGACCGCGAAGAAAAATTCTCCCGGCTTTCGGCCCGGTATTTCAGAAAAGAATTCAGCCTGGAAAAACCGGTCGCGCAGGCCCGGGTGTACCTGATCGGACTGGGATTGTATGAACTGTACCTGAACGGAACCAAGGTGGGGGATCAGGTGCTGGCCCCTGCGCCGACCGACTATAACAAGAACGTCAAATATGCGGTTTTTGATGTGACCGCCCACCTGAAGGAAGGACGGAATGCGATGGGCACGGTCCTTGGGAATGGCCGTTATTATACGATGCGCCAGGCGGAAAAACCATACAAGATTAAAAACTTTGGCTATCCGAAGATGCTGCTTCAGCTTGAAATCACCTATGCCGACGGGACGAAAGAGGTCATTAGGACCGATAACAGCTGGAAGGGAACGCCCGGGGGACCGGTACGCGCCAACAATGAATATGACGGTGAAGAGTATGATGCGCGCCGGGAAATGCCGGGCTGGAATTCACCGGGCTTTGACGACAGCAACTGGCTGTCTGCCGGATATGTGCAGGAACCGACGGGTGAGTTCGAAGCACAGGCAAACCCGCAGATGAAGGTCATGCATACCCCCCGGCCGGTATCGCTGAACGAAATCCGCCCGGGGGTTTTCGTCCTCGATATGGGT
>JBFXKJ010000382.1:0-3212 GCA_050173895.1 Mangrovibacterium sp.
TCACAACCGGAACCCGCAGGGGAGGAGCCGGCTCAGCCTGTTATCTCTGAGCCTTCTTCGCCGGTGCCCCAGTCAGAGGCCACAGAAGAGCCGGTAAAGGAAAAGAATGATTCGTCCGTAAAGAACAGGCCCAGCCGGTTGAAGAAAGGCAGGAAATTCAGCGGGAACCACAAAAGGAATTTAACAAGCAGGATCACAATAAGAACAAGCATCAGAAAAGAGAAATCCAGGCTAAGCCTAAACAGGGCAATAATGGAATGCAAAATGAAAAGCCCTATGAGTTTGAAGGCATCATCACCAATTCAGGTGTGTTGGAAATCATGCCTGATGGATATGGTTTTTTGCGTTCGTCCGATTATAACTATCTGAATTCTCCTGACGATATTTATGTTTCACAGTCACAGATCAAGCTTTTCGGGCTGAAAACCGGTGATACCGTAAAAGGAACGATCCGTCCGCCGAAAGAAGGGGAGAAGTATTTTCCGTTGATCAAGGTATTGGAAATCAATGGTCGCACACCCGATTACATTCGTGACCGTGTTCCTTTCGATCATTTAACTCCGCTGTTCCCGAACGAAAAGTTTAACCTCATAGGTAACGGGCATGATAATATTTCAACACGGGTGGTTGATTTGTTTGCACCGATTGGGAAAGGGCAGCGCGGGCTGATCGTGGCTCAGCCTAAGACCGGTAAAACAATGTTGCTGAAGGAGATTGCCAATGCAATTGCAGCCAATCATCCGGAAGTTTATATGATTGTTTTGTTGATTGATGAGCGTCCTGAGGAAGTGACCGATATGGCCCGCAGTGTCAATGCCGAAGTCATCTCTTCAACCTTCGATGAGCCGGCCGACCGGCACGTCCGGGTAGCCGGAATGGTACTTGAAAAAGCAAAACGTTTGGTCGAATGCGGCCACGACGTGGTCATTCTGCTTGATTCCATTACCCGTCTTGCCCGTGCATACAATACCGTCGCTCCTGCGTCGGGAAAAGTACTGTCGGGAGGTGTCGATGCCAATGCCCTGCATAAACCCAAACGCTTTTTCGGCGCGGCCCGTAATATTGAAGAAGGTGGCTCACTTACCATCCTGTCTACAGCCCTGACAGAAACCGGCTCGAAGATGGATGACGTGATCTTTGAAGAGTTTAAGGGAACCGGTAACATGGAACTTCAGCTTGACCGGAAACTGTCGAACAAACGGATTTTCCCGGCGGTCGATATTGTTTCGTCCAGCACCCGGCGCGAAGACCTGCTCTTGTCCAGGTCAATGATGGATAAAGTCTGGATCCTGAGAAACTACCTGGCCGACATGAATTCAATAGAAGCAATGGACTTTATCAAGGATCGCCTGATGAAGACCAACTCGATCGAAGAATTTTTGATCTCAATGAACGGAGAGTAAATCAAAACGAAATATACAGAAAAGGGCCGGATCAGTTTTTCCGGCCTTTTTTATTCCAGAATTTCGGTGATCGAACGAAGAAAGTCCGTCTTCTCCCGGCTGAGAAAAGGAGCGAGTACCTGGCGGCATTGTTGATGATAGCGGTTAATCCAGTCCTTTTCGGCTTCTGTCAACAGGCTTTTTTCAATCAGGCAGAGATCGACCGGACAAAGGGTAAGGGTGTCAAATCCGTAGAACTGTCCGAACTGGCTTGTCTCTTTTTCCACGCACACCATCAGGTTTTCGGTTCTCACGCCATGCAGTCCTTCCCGGTAAATGCCGGGCTCGTTCGACAGGACCATTCCCGGGACAATGGGATTTTCATTATATTCCATACGGATACTCATCGGACCTTCATGTACGTTCAGGAAAAACCCTACCCCGTGAGAGGTGCCGTGACCGTAATTGATGCCTTGATCCCACATGGCTTTGCGTGCAAGAATATCGAGGTTTACGCCTCTGAGCCCCGCAGGGAAACGCGCCGTGCTCAGGGAGATCATTCCTTTCAGAGCGAGGGTGAAATCCTGTTTTTCCTGTGCTGAAGGTTGTCCCAGACTGACGGTGCGGGTTATATCGGTGGTTCCTGACAGATATTGTCCGCCACTGTCGATCAGCAGGACCCCTTCTCTTAGAACCGGCACTGCATTCTCCCTGGATACCCGCCGGTGAACGAGCGCTCCGGTTTCCTTGTATCCCACGATCGGAGGGAAACTGGCTTCGGTGAAGCCTTCCTGAAGAGAACGAAAGTATTCCGTTTTCACGGCGATATCGTAATCGGTGACTTCCTGCGCGCCCACAGTCTGGTCGATCCAATGCAGAAGCTGAACCATGGCTACACCGTCTTTGATCATGCTTTGTCTGATCTGTTCCAGCTCGGCGGACGATTTGACTGCTTTTGCCCGGGCAGGCAGGGAGAGTTGTTCCACTATTTCCGCGGTTTCAGGCAGCGCTTCATACAATGCCTGGTTTGTGCGGGCGGGATCGATCAGTACCTTCCCTTTCAGGTGTCGCAGATCATCAAAAATGGCACGGTAGGGCCTGACAGAGACCCCTTCTTCCATCAGCTTTTCGCTGATTTCCGTCGGCATTTTTTCAGGATGGATATAAATGCAGGCAAAATCGGTGGTGAGCATTCCGTATGCGATGAAAACGGGATTGGAGAGGATGTCGCGGCCGCGCAGATTGAACAGCCAGGCCAGATCGTCCAGAGAGGGAATAATGGTCGATTGCGCCCCTGAAGCCTTGAGTAGTTCCCTGATTCGTCCGGTTTTTTCGGTCCGTGAACTTCCGGCGAACCGGATTTCATGTTCGAACACGGGTGTTGCAGGGACCGGATCCCGATCCTTCCAGATGCCGTCCAGCAAATCGCCGGTGTCGGTCAGTCCGATCGCACCGGCCGCCAGCAGGTTTTTCAGGCTTCTGAATTCGCCCGCCGAAATGCACTCTCCGTCTGTTCCAACCATGCTTCCCGCAGGAAGGATGGTTTTTAACCATTCTGCGGGCGTCGGAAAACCGTCGGTTCTCAGTTTCATCAGCCTGACACCGCTTTTCTCCAGTTCCTTTCCGGCCTGGAGAAAATACCTGGAGTCGGTCCACAGCGCGGCATCCTGAAGCGTAATGACGACCATCCCCATTGATCCGGTAAAGCCGGTAATAAATTTCCGGCTTTGCCAGTGTAAGGGCAGGTCCTCGCTCTGATGGGGATCTGTACCCGAAATATACCAGGCACTGATTTCCTTCTCCTTCATCTTCTCTCTGAGCAATTCAATC
>JBFXKJ010000383.1:0-3164 GCA_050173895.1 Mangrovibacterium sp.
ATCATATAATTTCTGAGGAGTAATTCCGGGAATGTCCCTGATTTTCGAAGTCAGATAGGCTGCATTCCGGTTGCGCAATGCATGGCGTTCGAGGGCGGTAGGAAGCTGTCCTAACAGGATTGCCCCTTCAAATTCGTTCATCCTGTATTTCGGTCCGATGGTTTCGGTACGGCCTTTTGCAGATGTTCCATGGTTTTGAACAGTATAGCACTGTTCCATCAGTTCCGCATTATCACTGATGATACTGCCTCCTTCTCCACAGGCTACCACCTTGGACGTCTGGTGGCTAAAGCAGCCGATGTCGCCTAAAGTTCCCAGCATCTTGCCCCGGAACTTTGCAAAATGGGCCTGGCAGGCATCCTCAATAAGGAACAGCTTGTACCTGCGGGCCATTTCCAGAAAACGGTCCATGTCGGCAGGTTGCCCCATCATGTGCACAGGCATAATGGCTTTGGTGTTTTTATTGATCCTGCGCTCTGCATCGTCGGGGTTGATCTGAAACGAGTAACGGTCGATGTCGGCAAGCACAGGAAGGGCTCTGGCCGACAAAATTGCAGCAATGGTTCCGGGATCGGTATAGGGAGAAGTAATGACCTCATCGCCGGGGCCTAAGCCCAGTGCTTCAATTGAAGTGTGAAGAGCCTGAGTTCCCGATCCGACAGCAATGCACCGGGCTACCCCCAGCATTTCTGCGTATTTCTTTTCGAAAGTCGGTACTGTCCCGTTTTGTGACTGAATGCGGCACCAAATGCCGCTTTGGGTGGTCTTTTCGATCATGTCCCGGACATTTTGATCGACATAGGGCCATTCCGGCCAGCTTTTGTTTTTACGTACCGGCTCACCTCCCAGGATGGCCAGCTTTCCTGCATTGCCGGATATCTTTCCGATAGCGGGAACTGCACCCGATGCGGCCAGGCCAACGGTACTCAACGATACGGTACCAATGAACCGGCGACGCGATAATTCTTTCTTTTTCATACGTTTATCGTTTCAATTTAACCGTGCATAATTTGCGTACTAAACTTCATCACTTTTCCAAAGGACATCGACGTATGGAACTCGCATATAAACATTAACTTGGGCGGATACCGCGGCATCCATGCTCGTTTCATATGTATCGTTTTAAATCAGGTTGTTTTTAGCTGTTTTTCAGAATACCTTATGAATAGCGACGTTTAAAGAGCAATAAAATGATCGTTCGCCGGTTGCTTTTTCAGGAAGTGATCAGGCTTGAAACAAGTCCGGCACTGTCGGCATCCAGGAAGAGTGTTGCTGCAGGATGAGTCCGCAGAACAGTCGCCGGATGGCTTTCCGTAACCGCTTGTGTCAACGTATTGAAAACAGCCTGAGCTTTTGTTTTTCCAGGTACCACACAAAAGATCCTTTCTGCACGCAAGAGGGCGGGAATGGTCAATGTGAGCGCCTGACGGGGGACGATACTGAGCTCGCTGAAACAGCCGTCGTGCACCTGCTGGAGTCTTGATACCAGATCGAGATCGACGATCTTCACGGTTGCAGGGTCGTTAAACAATGCCACATGCGGATCATTGAAGGCGATGTGTCCGTTTTCGCCGATTCCCATAAAGACAATATCGGGGGGAAACGCCTGAAGCAATCCGGTGTATCTTGTGCATTCCGTTGCCGGGTCGGTCTGTCCGTTTATCAGATGGACTGCCTTAAAAGGGACCCTGGTAAAGATCCTTGTATTCAGGTAGCTTCCGAAATTTTGCGGTGCGGTCGCGGGTAAACCAATATATTCGTCCATGTGAAATGCCCGGATTCTCTGCCAGTCAATTCCCGGCTGACTGATCAACGCGTGCAGCATTTCATCCTGGGAAGGTGCTGCAGCAAAGATAATATTCAGGCTGTCCCTGTCCCTGAGCATGGAAATGATTTCTGCGGCACCCGCAGAAGCTGCTTTCTCTGCCATTTCCAGGCGTGTGTCACAGGAAGTGACACGAAGTTGATCGATGTGAAATTGTTTCATTCTTTTAAGCTGAGTAAACAATATTTCCGTTGATAATTGTTTTTTGAATATTGATATTGGCGTCAAAAATCACGATATCGGCCTGCTTCCCCGGAACCAGGCTTCCTTTTTGATGGGAAAGTCCGCAGATGCGTGCCGGAGTGGCCGTAATCATTTGCAGGGCTTCCGGAAGGTTAACGCCTGCCAGATTGACCATGGTTTTGACCAGCCGGTCGGCCGTGGCTACGCTTCCGGCAAAAGACTTCCTGTCAGGCATTTTGGCTACTCCGTCTTCGACCAGCACCGTCTGCCCGGCCTGAAGGCTTCCCAGAATGCTGTTGCCTTCAGGCATGCCTGCCGCACGCATGGAATCGGTTACCAGTGCGATCCGGCTGGCGCCCTTTGACCTGTAGATCAATTGCAACAGGCTTTGCGGGAGGTGTACCCCATCGGCAATAATTTCAACGGTCATTTCCTCGATGAGGAATGCGCTTTCAATGACACCTGCAAAACGGAACGCATTTCTGCGGCTTACTCCCGACATGGCCGAATAGAGATGGGTCATGTGCGTGAAGCCGCTTTCAAAGGCTTCGATTACTTCTTCATAAACGGCGTCCGTGTGAGCGATTGAAGGCAAAATGCCGTTTCTGGTCATGAACCGCCCGAAATCCAGTGCCCCCTTTAATTCAGGCGCAGCGCTCCACCGGATAATGTTTTTCGATTCCCGGACAATGGTCTCATACTCGGCCGGATCAGGATCATGGATAAACCTGGGATCCTGCGCTCCAAGTTGGTTTTTTGAAAAGTAGGGGCCTTCCAGATGCATACTTTGCATGTGCGATCCGCAGGTGTTTTTAGCAGAAGCTTCTTTGAAAACGGAAAGGGTATGCCTCAACTCCTCCAGACTGCTTGTCAGGGTAGTAGGAAGCAGGGTGGTGGTTCCGTGCCTGGCGTGCATTTCCGCAGCTCCGAGGAAAGCTTCGACCGTGCCGTCCATAAAATCGTGCCCTCCTGCTCCGTGGGTGTGCATATCGATAAATCCCGGCGCAACATACCGGCCTTCGGCATCAATAACTTCGCATGGACCAAAGGCTGTGTTTTCCGGTTCGATTCCGGTTATCACACCGTTTTCAGCCACCAGAACATGATGATCCAGCACCCTGTAAGGGGTGATTATTTTCCCATTGATAATTTTCAG
>JBFXKJ010000384.1:0-3158 GCA_050173895.1 Mangrovibacterium sp.
GCCCCTGGTGTTTCAGCAAAACCCTTCTGTATTTCCCGGTTCCTCCCGGTAACGCAGCATAATCGGGAAAGGTTCCGCTTTGGTCGTACACCACCTGATTGTACTCCAGAATATCCGCATATACTTTTTTTGCCTTTTCAATATCTGAAACCCCGATCACAGCACCGGCCACTCCACCGGTCGACGAATTTTGTTTCATGTAAAAAACCGGTTCTTCCACCACCTCGAAAAGGTTGGCATACGGATCCCTGAGGTAATAATGCAGGCGCCCCTGCGGATCTTCGCTCAAGGTTCCCAGAATGTCTAATCCGGATGTCTGGTGTTCACAAAAAGCTCGTTGAATATCACGGCATTTCATCTTACAGACAAATATGCCGGTGTCGCCCAGTCTCACATCAAATATGGGCGGTTTGGGCGTGATCCCGGTGTGCTGCCAGATCTCGAATCCGCCGCCGCCTTCCATGTTCATCGCCAGGGCCGCGTACCGTTCACATTCTTTTCCGTTCGTATAATGCAACATCAGCCTGGCAACCGCTGTGTCCTCAAACACGCTGATATCCATCCCGAACGCTTTCCGGTACCATTTCCATGCTTCCCGGGCATCGCTGACACCAATCCCGATTTGTTGAATGCCGCAAATATTTTTCTTTGTCACTCCGTTTATCTTCATTTGATTTTGCTTTAGTTTTTGATTTTCCGGATTAGCCAATGATACACTGCCGGAATATAATGTCGAATATAAACCATGCTGATCTCCATCTTTCCGACCAACAGTTCCCTGCGGTCTTTTTTAACGGCTTTCACGATTTTTGCAGCACACTGCGAAGGGTCCATTCCCCTGGCTTGTCCGCGGTCCATCTTCTGATAAGCGGTTCCATCCCTGGTCACTGCATTTACGGAGATATTGGTATGGATAAACCCCGGAGAAACAATGGTCACCCGGATATGATCGCCGGCCAGTTCCGGCCGGAGGGATTCAAAAAATCCCTGCAGGGCATGTTTGGATGCGGCATAGGCTGAACGCAAAGGCGACCCGAATTTGCCGGTAATGCTGCTGGTTACCACGATATGTCCTGAACGGTTGCTGATCATGTGGGGCAATACCAGTTTGGTGAGGGCGACTACGCTGAAGAAATTCAGTTCCATGATGTCGCGGTCGATCTCCAGCGGAGTTTCGCCGGCCAGCGAACGTTGGCTGCGCCCTGCATTGTTGACCAGCATATCGATTCTCCCGGTTTGGCCAATCACCCTTTCAACCAGGGGGCCGAGCGAAGCGGTGTCGGACAGGTCGGCCGGCTCAACCAGGCAGCCTGCAGCAAAGGGCATGCAGTCTGATCTGACCTGTTCCAGCTTTTCCCGGTTGCGGGCTGTCAACACCAGAAACGCTCCTTCTGCGGCAAAAGCGTGAGCCAGCGCTTCCCCGATACCGGAAGAGGCGCCGGTAATCCAGACAATTTTATTTCGGAGTTCTTTCATCGTTTGCATGCTTCCCTAAAAACTGAAACATTTCAATCCCTTCCGGGAGAGACCTGAATCTTCTGTCTGATAAAAAGTTAAAATTAATGCTTTCTTCCCATTCTGCAATCCGGTTTCTGCCTTAAAAGCTCATCTCGGCCCGGAAGCGGAAGCCACTGTTGTCCGTAAAATTCCGGTTCCGGTAATCGGGATTGAACTGGTGGACGTATTCCACCCGCAACATCTTAAAAATGTTTGTCAAGCCGAAGCCCACTTCCGTATAAGGACTTTTAAACGCATTCGTATAGTATCCGGGAAGGTCAAACACTCCTTTATAAGCATCGGTAAGGCTCCCGTAATGGCATTTTACTGACACGATCTCCCGCAGTTTAAGTGTACGAATACCAGGAATTCTGTTCAGCAAAACGCCTCCTCCGTTAAAGTGAAGGTGCGTATTGGTGTACAGGTTATGAGCAAAGGAGGCAAAATGCAGCAGGTTGTAACGATCTTTGGCATAGCCCAGCGACATGGAACCCACCGGCTGATCGAGCAGATCGTAGGGTGCTTTTCCGGCCAGGTAACCGGCGTTTAAGATATAATTCATGAAGATCTGCCCCATATTGATCCGTCCCTGTACCGAGCCATGGATCTGAGCATACATACCGGGCTCTGACAAAGCGTTGCCCGGCAAACTGGTTTGCCCGATGTCCAGACTCAGGTTCACAACGGGCACGGGATTCACATAGTAAACGCGGTCAAAGAAATACTGGTCGTAATGCTGCCCGAAGGTAAACCGGAGATTGATCATGGCGCCGTAGTTCTTATAATTCTCATAATCAATTCCGTTCCTGACAAAGCGCACCGAAGGCGTGGCCGTGCTTGATAAGAAATAAGGAGCCAGCTCCAGATGCGTTCCGTTCGACGAATTATATTCCGCCCTGAATTCATAATTCTTCTCTTCCTTCAGATAGGGATTTCGTTCCCTGCTGGTGAACACAGCAATGAAGTTGCCCGTACCGCGGTTATTCGGATTGTTCTTAATAAACCGCAGGTACTTGTCCTGTGAAACCAGCAGATAATCGTCCGAGTAGCTGAACCGAAAGATAAACTTATCAGTGGGACCCGGCTGGTAGACGGTATTCAATCCATATTTCAGTTCGTTGCTTTTGGTCCCGTAACCCAGGAATCCGCCGACAGAGAAGTTTTTAAACAGTTTCTCGCTGGTTCTCAGCGGAAGCGAAAAACGGTTCCCTTCGATCGTGTTGGTGCTGTAAATGTCGAATACCGGACCGATATCAATTTTGCCGGCATTGACGTAACTGGTAAGCACCATTCCACCAACGGCATCGATCCCTTTCACCACACGCTGTTCCTTAATCCGGTCAACCCGCGCATAAGGATCCTCCTCCGGCTGCGTAGCCTCGAATTCAGGCTGCGTTTTCCAGGAAACCCCCCTGATCTGCCGGAGCCTGGCGGAAGTGGAATAGTGGGTCGATTTACTGATCAGCCAATTCCCTTTGGTCACGTTGTCCATCCTTTTGGAACTGTAATTCGACACTGAATCCTTACTGAGGTTAAGGGCAAGGTTGATCCCAATCCGTTGCTCGTCGTAAAACATCCTACCGTCCGGCTGACGGGTATAATTGACGTGAGCCTCGAAACCGTTCACAAAATTCAGATTGGCTTCCCTCGGAATGTAGGCG
>JBFXKJ010000385.1:0-3121 GCA_050173895.1 Mangrovibacterium sp.
ATAGTACAAACAATAAAATTTCAGCAAAAAAATGAAAACAGCAAAGATTTATTTTCGACTTATGGTAGTATTTCTGCTAATCGGAAGTATTAATCATATTCAGGCACAAGGGAAAAAAGCCGATGTGCCCATGTTGAAACTGAACAACGGAATTGAAATGCCGCAGTTGGGAATTGGCACTTTTGCCATCTCGTATGAACAAGCAAAAGAGGCGTGTCTTGAAGCGTTCAGAAATGGTTTTCGCCACGTGGACTGCGCCACTGCATATCGTGTTGAGGGAGCCGTTGGTGAAGCCATGAAAGAAAGTGGTATTCCGCGTGAAGAATTTTTTATAACCAGCAAATTATGGGTTTCCGATTATGCTGATGGCAAAACCCTGGCATCCATCGATACAATTTTGAAACGCTTTCAGACCGATTACATCGACCTGCTTTATATTCATCAGCCAATTGGCGATTATATCAATGCATGGAAAGAGATGGAAAAGGCCGTAGCGTCAGGGAAGGTACGTGCATTGGGAATCAGTAATTTCGACGCCAGCAACGAACGTTTTCATGCCATTGTCGATCACATGAAAATTAAACCGGTTGCCTTGCAAATCGAATGTCACCCCTACGCGCAGCGCAACGACATTCGGGAGTGGGTAAAACCTTACGATATCAAAATAGAGTGCTGGTATCCGCTGGGACATGGAGATAAAGGATTGTTGTCCGACCCGGCGATTAAAACAATCGCAGATGCTCATGAAAAAAGTATCGCACAAATTATACTCCGCTGGCATCTCCAGGAAGGTTTCTCGGTAATACCGGGTGCAACAAATCCGGTTCACATTCACGAGAACATCAGTATTTTCGATTTTGAGTTGAGTGATGCCGAAATGAAGACAATGCGTTCACTGAATAAAGACAAACGTTTCTTCAATATGACATTAGAGCAGCTTGAACGCTTCAGGTAGATTAGAAATAATTGAAAAAAACGATATAGAGAAATAGATACTGAAAGTTGATTTCATTGTCCTTTACACAATTAATTACACATGGCAATCTTTAATAAAACATACCAATAATAAGTTAATGAATAGAACGAGATGAAAAAATTATTTTCAGGATTAATATTTTTCTTATTCACATTCTCAATCAATGCACAAACCTCAGCTCAAAGTACTGAGCAAGCCTCAGGGCCAGAGGTTAAAACAAAAGCAGGAGTTCTTCAAGGTGTAACCATGGGAAATGTTTCCAGCTTCAAGGGAATTCCCTATGCGACACCGCCAGTTGGCGAATTTCGCTGGCGTCCGCCACAGCCTGTAACTCCATGGGGAGGAATTCGGGATGCAAAGGAGTTTGGACCGAATTGCGCACAGAGTGGATGGGGTGCTGCTCCCGGAACCATTCAGGAAGGCTCATCGGAAGATTGTCTTTATCTGAATTTGTGGATTCCGGCAAATGCAAAGCCAGAAACTAAACTTCCCGTGATGGTTTGGATTCATGGCGGCGGTTTTGTGGGTGGCAGTGGTGCCGGCTCATCGGGCGATGCATTTGCCAAACAGGGAGTTATTTTGATGACCTTTAATTACAGACTTGGCCGTTTGGGGCATTTTGCATTCCCTGCATTAACCAAAGAACATCCCGGTGAACCGAAGGGAAGCTACGCTTTTATGGATATGATTGCAGCCCTTCAGTGGGTGCAGGAAAACATTGCCGCATTTGGTGGCGACCCTGACAATGTAACCATTTTTGGCCAATCGGCCGGAGGGGTTGCCGTACACTCACTTCTTACCATCCCGCAAGCAAATAATCTTTTTCACAAAGCAATCAGTCATTCCGGCGGCGGAAGAGACGGGGTTCTTACCGGCAGGCCGATGAATAAGGAAAATGCCGATCCTTTCTACACCGTTTCAGCAGAAACCATCGGGATAAACTTTGCCCGTAAAAAAGGAATAGAAGGTACGGATGCATCCGCATTGGCTAAATTGCGTGCCCTGAAAGTTGAAGATATTGTTGACGGAGGTCAGGAAACGGATGGACAGGGAGGTCCGCGTACCTATCCAGGCCCTATTCTCGATGGCAAACTGGTGGTTGAAACTGCTGAAAGTGCCTACAAAACTGGGAGACAGGCACGTGTTCCGCTGATGATAGGGAATTGCAGTGGCGAAATTGGTGGAGCTTTTGTTAGCAACAGCAGTACAAAGGAAGAGCTGTTTTCAACGTTTGGCGAACTGGAAGACGAGGTAAAAGCTGCCTTTGATCCGGATGGCAGCAAAGAATTTGCTGAGGTAATCACAAAGTTTAATACCGACTGGGTTTGGGGCGAGCCAGCCCGAATGACAGCAAGAACTTTTATTGACAGTGGCGAGCAGGTTTTTGTTTATCATTTTGGATATGTTCCTGCCCGTATGCGCGAGCGGGCAAGGTATGGTGCCGGTCACGGTTCTGAAGTTTCATATGTTTTTAACATGCTGAATGCCCGCAGGGGAGCCACCGAGGCTACTCCCGAAGACGAAAAATTAGCGCAAATAATGAACGGTTATTGGACAAATTTTGCTAAAACAGGGAATCCGAATGGCGAGGGTCTGCCGGTTTGGCCGCTTTACAATACGCAAAAGGAAGAAATTCTCGATATTGAGTTGGATGGAAAAACAGTTGGTAAATCTGACCCCCGCAAGGCAAGACTGGATGTAATCGAAAAAGCTTTCAAGTTCAGGGAACGAATTCAATCACGTGGTATTTAACTGGTCAAAAAATGAAAACAGGAAAATTAATTGGGATATTTATTGTATTGAGTATTTTATCCTTTCATCTTAAGGCTCAAAATGAAATAAGCATCAATCAGACATTATCTGCAAAACAGCAAAGCATTGTTCAAATTACGGCGCTCACCGCCAAAGGTGAACTCGAAGCGTTAAAACCAGCGCTGAATAAAGGATTGGATGCCGGATTAACCATCAACCAAATCAGAGAAGTGCTGGTTCATTTGTATGCCTATTGCGGATTTCCGCGCAGCATCCGCGGGTTGCAGACTTTTATGGATGTATTGGACGAACGAAAAGCCAAAGGAATCACCGATGAGACAGGTGCCGATGCTTCGCCAATCAATCAGAAACAACCCAAATATGAACGTGGAA
>JBFXKJ010000386.1:0-3081 GCA_050173895.1 Mangrovibacterium sp.
ACAGGGAAAACCCCTTCTTGCGCTGGACGTCTGGGAGCATGCTTATTATCTGAAGTATCAAAACCGGCGTCCGGAGTATGTGGACCAGTTTTGGAATGTAGTGAATTGGAAAGAAGTCGGCCGCCGATATGACAATGTCTGACTTTTGAAACCGGCCTTAGCCGGTTTTTTTGTTACTTTGCAGTTCAATGCAAACCTATGATTGAACGAATTACAATGATCGGAGCGGGTAATCTGGCTGTCAGTCTGGCTCAGGCACTTCAGCATGCCGGTATCCGCATTGTCCAGGTATACAGCCGAACGGAGGAATCGGCGGGGGCGCTCGGCCGCCGGCTGAATGTACCCTATACCCATGTGCCGGAGAAGACCGATCTGAAAAGTGACCTGATCCTGGTGGCAGTGAAGGATGATGCGATTGTTCCCGTATTGGAGCGCCTTCCCATCGGAGAACAAATTGTTGCGCATACCGCAGGCAGTGTTCCGCTGCATATCCTGAAACGGTATAGCCGGAACTATGGTGTGATTTATCCGCTGCAGACCTTTTCCCGGAACAGGACGATCGATTTTTCCGCCATTCCGCTCTGTCTGGAAGCAGGCACACCTGCAGTAATGGAAGAACTGGAAGGGCTGGCCCGAAAATTGTCGGCTTCCGTATCTGCCGTGAATTCCGAAAAACGAAAATATCTGCATCTTTCAGCGGTTTTCGCCTGCAATTTTGTCAATCATTTCTATTATCTTGCTCATCAGCTTTTGATGGATCAGCAGCTGAGTTTTGATCTTTTAAAACCGTTGATCGGTGAAACGGCTGGAAAGGTCCTTGACCTGAATCCCCGTGAGGCGCAGACGGGCCCGGCCAGGCGCTATGACCGCGGGATCATCGGAAAGCATTTGGAATTATTGGAGAATAAGCCTGAGTTCAGAAAAATGTATGAATTGGTAACGGACAGTATTTATCAGGCGCATAAAAACGAATCGAATGACCTTCATTAAAGAGAAACTGAAACACATCAAAGCATTTGTGTTCGATATTGACGGCGTGCTGTCGCTCGATACCACTCCCCTGAATAAAGACGGTGATCCGGTAAGGACAGCCAATGTAAAGGATGGCTATGCGATCCGCAATGCGCTGAATATGGGTTATCAGATCGGGATTATCACAGGAGGAGCGGTCGACAGGGTACGCCTCCGGTATGAGAAGCTGGGAGTAGACTGTATTTATTTGGGCGTACGTGATAAAATGATCAGCCTGCGTGATTTTATGCAGAAAACCGGAATTGAGGCGGAGGAAATCCTTTATATGGGTGATGATCTGGCCGATTACCAGGTGATGACGGCCGTGGGAATGCCAGTGTGCCCTTCCGATGCCGTTCCGGAAATAAAAGAAATTTCTTCCTTCGTTTCTGACCGGAAGGGGGGAGAAGGCTGTGCCCGTGATGTGATCGAGCAGGTCATGCGGGCCCAGGATACGTGGATTAATGAGAACTCCTATTACTGGAAATCAACCTGAGTAGAGGAAAATTCAAAATACGCAGACAATGAAACTTCGAAATTTGGAAAAATACCGGCTTGTACTTGCCTCCGCCTCGCCCAGAAGGCAGCAGTTGTTGAGAGAATTGGGACTGGAGTTTGAAATCAGGCCTTCATTTTTGGATGAATTTTACCCCGAAGAGCTTGGCATGACCGCCATTCCGGTTTACCTGGCCGAGCTGAAGGCTGACGCCCTGAAAAAGGATATGAAGGACGATGAGTTGCTGATCACCGCCGACACAATTGTCTGGAAAGACGGGCAGGTGCTGAACAAACCCGCGTCCAGGGAGGAGGCAATCGCTATGCTCAGGAACCTTTCCGGAGCACAGCACCAGGTGATTACCGGAATGCACCTGCTGTCGGCCACCAAAAAAGTCTCGTTTCATGCTGTAACGGAAGTGTGCTTTGACGAACTGACGGAAGACGAAATTATTTATTACGTCGATCATTACAGCCCTTATGATAAGGCGGGCGCATATGGGATACAGGAATGGATCGGCTATGTGGCCATCAGCCGGATCGAAGGATCTTTTTTCAATGTGATGGGGCTTCCGGTCCATAAGCTCTATCAGCATCTGAAGGAGTTTTAATAGCGAATAAATACTGTAAATAAAAAACTATGAAACGCATACTGGCAAGTCTGGTCCTGCTGGTTTTGGTAAACCTTTCGTTTGCAAAAGAAGGGATGTGGATCCCCACTCTTTTGAATAAGTATCCGATTGAGGAAATGCAGCAGATGGGATTCCGTCTCACCGCAGACGATATTTACAGCATCAACCACAACAGCATGAAGGATGCCGTGGTCTTGTTCGGTTCGGGGTGTACGGGAGAAATGGTTTCGGGAGAGGGCCTGCTGTTTACCAATCATCATTGCGGTTATGGCTCAATCCAGTCGCACAGCTCTCTGGAGCATGACTACCTGACCGATGGATTCTGGGCGATGTCGAGGGAAGAAGAACTGCCGAACCCCGGCCTTTCTGTCCGTTTTCTTGTGCGTCTGGACGATGTGACGAACGCAGTGCTGGAGGGTACCGGCAATCTGAGGGGCAAAGAGCTCGAAGACAAAATCGGTGAAAACGCTGCCGGCTTGAAGACAGCCGCAGAGGAAAACGGCAAATACGAGGCTGTTGTTAAACCGTTGTTTCATGGGAACCAGTATTTTATTTACATCTATCAGGTGTTTAAGGATGTGCGGCTGGTGGGAGCGCCGCCTTCGGCGATCGGCAAGTTTGGCGGAGACACCGATAACTGGATGTGGCCGCGCCATACGGGCGATTTTTCTGTTTTTCGCGTTTATGCCAATAAAAACAATGAGCCGGCAGAGTATGCTGCGGAAAATGTCCCTTACCACCCAAAATCATTTTTCCCTCTGTCGATGAAAGGGATCCGGCCTGATGATTTTATTATGGTTTTCGGATTCCCCGGCCAAACCGATCAGTACCTGCCCTCGTTCGCGGTCGATCTGATTATGAATCAAAGCGATCCGGACCGTGTTAAGATCAGGGACG
The DNA here is from genome assembly GCA_050173895.1 of Mangrovibacterium sp. Taxonomy (GTDB): domain Bacteria; phylum Bacteroidota; class Bacteroidia; order Bacteroidales; family Prolixibacteraceae; genus JBCFBK01. The sequence continues at coordinate 3,036 of JBFXKJ010000386.1, forward strand.
TGAAACTGGCGATCCTTGAAAGTCACATGAGTAAAGATCCTGCCGT
>JBFXKJ010000387.1:0-3071 GCA_050173895.1 Mangrovibacterium sp.
TTCCGTTTTTCTGTCGAAATTCTTCCCTTCGCTGATCGACCGGCTGGCCTTTAAGCATATGGCGAAAGAACCTGATTCCCCCTTTAAATAAATAGTTATGTTCGTTAGTGAAACAAAAATACGGGTCTATTATGAAGATACTGATCAGATGGGGGTGGTCTACTACGGACAATACCTCCGTTATTATGAGATCGGCCGAACTGAAATGATTCGCGAACTGGGTCTCACTTATAAGGAGATTGAAGACAGCGGAATTATGCTCCCGGCAAGGAGCGTGAAGATTAACTATCTCAAGCCTGCCCGTTACGACGATCTGCTCACGGTCAGAACGATCGTTGAGCAGATCCCTCAGGTGAAGTTTACGTTCCGGACCGAAATCTATAACCAAAACAACGAGTTACTCAACGAGGGAGAGGTCGTTTTGGTCTTTCTCAACAAGCAAACAGGCAGACCCTGCAAGGCGCCCGATACCTTCATCTCAAAACTTAGAGAACTGGGGTTTTGTTGAACGACAACAAGAAGGACACCAGTACCAGGATTATAATCACTGCACCGGAGATCTTGTTAAACCACCAAAGGACACGGAAGCTGAATTTATGGCGAAATGAGCTGACAAGGTTGGTCAGGGTAAACCACCATAAACTGGCTCCTGTGAAAATTCCCAGAATATGGATCAGCGCATGATAGGGCCTGTCCATATGAAACACAATTCCGGAGCTTGCAAAAACGGCAAGGAAAACAAAGACTACCAGGGGATTGGGAAAGGTGATCAAAAAAGAAGAAAGCAGGTCCTGGGAATAGGATGATCCCTTCAGCCGGTATTTCCGGGCATCGTGAACCGGATTTTTCCTGAAAATGTGGATGCCAAGCAAAAAAATGATCAAAGCGCCAATGATATGAAAGCTAAACTGATGCAAGCGGATAAAATCGATCATGTAAGTTAGACTGAATCCGGCAATGACTGCATAGAAAAGATCGGTAAGAGAGGCACCCAGACCTGTCATAAAGCCTGAGGTCCTGTTTCGGTTCACCGTCCGCTGAATGATGAGAATCCCAATGGGGCCCAGTGGCACAGAAACTGCCAACCCAATGATAATCCCTTTTATAAATAATGTCATTAGCATGATACAAAAATACGGGAAAAGACTAAAAATGACAAAAGTGAACGGACTTTAGCCGATAATTTTTCGATAAACAGGGGCAATACCTTCCTTAAATTTGTACTTTTAACGGATCAGTAATAAAAAATGCAGGCATTCATCCCCATCCTGCAAAGGGGGACCTGCCTGCTAATCAGTTACATGAAAATGATTCAACGATAAACTTATGAAGCGAGCATTTCTTTTATTATTCTTTTCAGCACTATTTTTTATGCAGGGAATGGCACAGGACTACCGGTTAAAACTTTGGCCTCAGGGCGCCCCCAACCGGAATACCCCTCCCGGGGAAGAAAAGTACTACACGGACAAGGGAACGAAACGGTATGAAAATGTATCGGAAGCAGAACTCTTTGTTTATCTGCCGGAAAAAGCAAAGAATACCGGCGCCGCGGTGGTCATTTGTCCCGGAGGCGGTTACTGGGTTGAAGCGATCCAGCACGAAGGCTTCATGATGGCTGAATTTCTGAAAGAAAAGGGAATCGCAGGAATCGTATTAAAGTACAGGCTTCCGTACGGTCAGCATGAGATCCCCCTGACAGACGCTCTTCAGACGATCCGTTTTGTCCGTTCCAAAGCGGCAGACTGGGGGATTGATCCCGCTCGGGTGGGTATCGCCGGCTCATCGGCCGGAGGCCATCTGGCATCGACTGCCGGGACCCACTACAGCCCGGGAGATCCCGCGGCATCCGATCCCCTGGCCAAACTAAGCAGCCGGCCCGATTTTATGCTTTTGCTCTATCCGGTGGTCAGTTTTAGTGAAGAAATCGGCCATATGGGATCGCGTCAGAACCTCATCGGCAAGACAAACGACTGGAAGCTGGCTTCCCTTTATTCGAACGAACTGCACGTTGATGCGCAGACGCCGCCGGCTTTTCTTGTTCTTGCCGACGATGACAAGGTTGTTCTGCCTGAAAACTCCGTTCGCTTCTATCAGGCTTTGAAAAAGAACGGTGTACCGGCCGAAATGCATATTTTTCTCCGCGGCGGCCATGGTTTTGGTATGAATAAAATTAACCTCCCGGCAGAACAATGGCCGGAACTGTTCGTTCAATGGATGAGGTCAATGAAATTTATTGAATAGCAGAAACAAAATAACACATCAAACCGGAAGCGGGAATAAGGAAACCGGTTTTGCAACCAAACAAAATAAATTGATGCACCCCAGTAGCGATCCCAGCGAAGTATTTCAGTTTTGCCCCCGGTGTGGTTCGGCTCATTTCCAGGCCATCAGCCTCCGGGCAAAGAAGTGCAGTGCCTGCTCTTTCAGCTATTATTTCAATGCTTCCGCAGCCGTCGCAGCGCTGATATTTGACCGGGAAGGAAAGCTGATGCTTACCCGTAGGGCCATTAATCCGCACATCGGAATGCTTGATCTGCCGGGCGGCTTTATCGAACCGATGGAATCGGCAGAGGACGCCGTCAGACGGGAACTCATGGAAGAACTTGGCGTGGAAGTTACCGGCATGGAATACCTGGTATCCTTTCCCAATGAATATCCTTTTTCGGGCATGTCTGTTTTTACCCTCGATATGGCCTTCCGGGTCAGTGTCCGGTCATTTCAGGGAATCCGTCCGATGGATGATATCGCATCGTTTGAATTTTATGAACCGGATGCGGTACCCATGAACGAAATAGCGGCGCCTTCCATTCGACAAATAGTGGAATGGACAAGGGTAAACATTCGGGGCAAGGGTGACCGGGCCATTAAATGATTTGATCTGCGGAAAAAACAAAAACGTTAATTACAGAATCAGATGGAAAGCAAGATAAGAGAAAGGATTGAATTGCTCAGAGAGAAGATGAAGGAGAAGGAAATCAGTGCCTGGTATATTTCGGGTACAGATCCCCATCAGAGCGAAGACCTGCCCTTACACTGGCAATGCCGGAAATTTATTACCGGCTTTACCGGAT
>JBFXKJ010000388.1:0-3059 GCA_050173895.1 Mangrovibacterium sp.
TTCATTCAGAATTGAATTGTGATAAGATGTGGCCTGCTGCCCGTAGCCCCTGTCTTTTACGTAAATAATGGGATGAAACACGTCGGTAAGCAGGTGCTCATATTCCAGGCCAAGTAAAGTCTTGAATGTCAGACCCTCCGCTAATTTAATCTCAAGTGAGGTATTCCCCACAACGGTATTGGCCATCGATTTTGACTTCTGGGAGGCAAAAACCAGGGGGTTTTTCATATCGGACGAGCCGAAGCTGTAATACTTCTCAATCTGGTTTGGAAGGCCATTTTCATCATATACCGATAAAGTCGGAGGCGCAGACGCTGCCGCCGACAACACACCGCTCCCCCTGTACCCGTTGTCGACCGGAACCGATGAGCTTTGCCTTCTCGACAGGTTTATGTTGACGGCCAGCTTCAGCCAGTTGTTGACTTCATGATCCAGGTTCAGCCTCACCGATCCTCTTTTCACACCGGTATTGATAATGATGCCCTCCTGATCATAATAGTTTCCGGAGAAGGAGTAACGCGTTTTTTCAGAGCTTCCCGAGAAGGAAATGGTATGATTCTGTACCGGCGCAGTGCGCAGTACCACGTCCTGCCAGTCCGTTCCGGGATTTTCTACCTCATCGACATTGAAGTAGGGTGCCTGTCCGCCGTTCTTCAGCCACTCGTTGGCAATGACAGCATATTCTTTGGCGTCAGTAAGTTCATAGCGGTTGATTTCTTCCTGAATGCCGTAGAAGCTGTTCAGTTCTATTTTTCCTTTTTGTCCGGCTTTTCCCCTCTTTGAGGTGATAATGACGACCCCATTGGCGCCCCTGGCTCCGTAAATCGCTGTGGCCGAGGCATCTTTCAGAATGTCGACCGACTCGATGTCGGCAGGGTTCAGGTAGTTGATTTCTCCGGTAACGGGAAATCCGTCCACCACGTATAATGGCTGATTGTCGCCGATCATGGAGTTTCCACCCCTGATGCGGACTTCAATGCGGGCGCCCGGCCGTCCGGAGTTTTGGGTAACCTGCACCCCTGCCGCGCCGGTTTTTAGGGCCTGTTCCATATTGTAAACGGGAACCGACTGAAGGGTTTCGCTTTTAACCTGTGAAACGGAGCCGGTCAGATCGCTTTTTTTCATGGTGCCGTAACCAATCGCTACCACTTCCTCCAGCCCGATGGTACTTTCCCTCAGGGAAACATTGACCACCTGCTGGTTACCCACAGGCACTTCCTGTGTTTCCATGCCAATAAAGGAAAACTGGAGGACCTGTTCCGGCGACACTCCGTTCAGGCTGTAGCGGCCGTCGACATCGGTAATGGTTCCCTGCGAAGTTCCTTTGAGAATGACTGTCACCCCCGGCAAAGGTTCGCCGTTCACCCCGGTAACCGATCCCGAGATCCCTTTTTGCTGCGCGGTCACGCCGTAATTGTCTTTTGCCCCTGTGGTCAGCACAATTTGCCGGTCTTTCAGGATGTAGTCCACATTGGTCCCCTCAAAAAGCAGGGAGAGAATATCCTCCACCTTCTGCTGCCGGACCTCTAAGTTAACGACCCGGTCCACATTGACCAGTTTCTGGTTGAACAGGAAAAAATAGTCGGTTTCATTCTCAATTTTATTCAGTACATCGATCACTTTCACATTCCTGAGGTTCATCGAAAGCCGCACTTCCTGGGAAAATGAAACGACCGCCCAGGACTGGCTGATGAAAAAGAATAGCAAAAACAAACTCAATCGCATAATTTTCCAGATTTTAATCAGGTGACAGCCTGCGCCGGCCACCCTGATTTGATTTTTTTTCATACCTTTGAATCATTAAGTGGTTAAACATTTAATAGCTAAATTTTTATCGAAGACAGGGAAGTGCGGACACACTTTTCTGTCTTTTTTTACTGGTTTACCGGAACATATTTACTTTCTCTTTATCAAGTTTTAAAATGATTTTCCTGTGTTCCACCGGCTGCCCTCCTGGTGTAAGACTGCGTTCAGTTTCGGTATAACTTATGGGCGTTGTCAGGGACAAAAGCTTCAGTACCTGGTCAAGCGGCTCGTCCATGAAGGTGGCATGGAACGTAAAGGCGTTTAGTTCCGGATCCTGAATTTTTATTTCCGCGTTGTACCATCTGTTCAAGCGGTTCACCACACGGTCGAGGTTTTCATTCCTGAAAACCAGTTTCCCCTCGGTCCAGGCCGTGAACTGTGAAGCATCAACAGGAAGGAGGCTAAAATCAGCTGATCCTTTTGCAACGATCAGTTGCTGATCCGGTTTCAGCACGGCAAGCTCCTTTCCCTGGGCCGTTGCAACATGCACCTCCCCGTTTTCCAGGATGACTTCTTCGGTCTGTTCGTCCTTCCAGGCTGTCACGTTGAAAACGGTACCCGTTACCCGGATATCCAGCGTAGGGGTGAGCACGTGAAAAGGACGCCCGTTGTGAACAACATCAAAACAGGCTTCTCCGCTGAGCCGCACTTCCCGGTTTCGGTTAAAACGGACCGGGTATCGCAGAACCGAGCCGTTATTTAAATATCCGGTAGACCCGTCAGGTAAAACAAAATGGGTTTTCCCGCTGAGAGGGCTGATAATCTCGGCATAGGCATCAGTTGCAGCCTGTTTTTGGTCTAAGAACAGATAAAACAGAAAAGACAACAACAGAGGGACAAAAAGAAGCGCAGCTATCCGCTGCAGACGCAAAAGCGGTTTGATCCGGACCTGCCGGGTATTTTCCTCCAGAAAGATCCGGTGCTGAAGCTGATGGAGGATCGGGTCGGTCTCTTTCCGTTCCGCCTCGCCTATATCGCCTTCCATCCAGTGTTCTTCCAAAAGCTCCTGCAAGTGTTCCCCTTCCCCGCCGGAAAACTGTTCATGCACCCCGATATAGTCTTTCGCGGAATAATTCCCCGAAAAAAACCTGAGTAATATGTCTTTCGATAAATTCATCTGTTTTTTTGCTCCTTTTAAGTAATAGGGACAAAGAGGCAATTTCCCCCGGTTACGAAGAAACTTTTTTTTGAAATAAAACAGAAATGACTCAGTAGCTGACAAATAACGAAAAGAATAAGATGCCCGCAAGCTG
>JBFXKJ010000389.1:0-3048 GCA_050173895.1 Mangrovibacterium sp.
TATTTACGGCTCGAAAGGTCACGCGGAGGTCACCGGCCTCAGCGGGCAAACCGCGAATCAGGCCGTCATTGTTGAAAACGAGGAGGACCTCCGCAAAGCCGACCTAAGCAAACCTTCCGTATTGTTTTCGCAGACCACCAAATCGCCGGAGCATTTCAGTAAGCTGGCCGCGAACCTGCAGTCGGCCTCAACAGCAAAGACTGAGGTGCACGATACGATCTGCAGGCAGGTGTCGAACAGGGGGCCGCATCTGATGCAATTCGCCGCCAAACATGATATCATTGTATTTGCGGGAGGACAGAAAAGTTCGAATGCGCGCTATCTGTTTGCCGTCTGTAAAGAGGTCAATCCCGACAGCCATTTCATCAGCAAAGTTGAAGAACTCGACAAAAGCTGGTTTGAAGGCAAGAAGAGTGCCGGCGTTTGCGGAGCTACGTCAACGCCCGGATGGCTGCTTGAGCAGATTGCCGAAGCGATTGCCCAAATTTAAGCCTTCATTAAATGATCCCTTCGCCGGCCATCTGACAAATACATCTTTAACAAATAGCCGGTTAATTTGCAGAAAAACCATGAAAAGCCAAAAGATGGATATCCGAACAGAAAAAGAAAACCCGGTTTTGAAAAGAAAAAAACTTGAAAAGATTGCGGTTTTCACTTCAGGAGGGGACGCTCCGGGAATGAATGCCGCCATCAGGGCCGTGACCCGCGCAGCCATTGCCAATAATCTGGAAGTAATGGGGATCCGCCATGGATACCAGGGAATGATCGAGGACGATTTCATTTCCCTGACGGCAAGAGATGTCAGTGGCATCCTGCACCAGGGAGGGACCATCCTGAAGACAGCGCGAAGTAAGGAATTCATGACCCCCGAAGGGCGTGCAAAAGCCTGGAAGAACCTGAAAAAACACGACATCGATGCCGTTGTTGTGATTGGCGGGGACGGCTCTTTTACCGGGGCCATGGTCTTTACCCAGGAATATGACATCCCCTTCGTAGGGATTCCCGGCACCATTGATAACGACATGTACGGCACCGAATATACGATCGGTTACGACACGGCCCTGAATACGGTAGTGGAAGCGGTCGATAAAATCAAGGACACAGCCAGTTCACACGACCGGATCTTCTTTATCGAGGTGATGGGGCGGGAAGCGGGGCAGTTGGCACTGAGCAGCGGTGTGGCAGTCGGTGCCGAAGCAATCCTGATACCCGAAAGCTCCTCACAGGAACTCGAGATGGTTTCATTTCTGAAAAAGGGCTACAAGGAAAAAGACCGCAGCGGCATCATCATCGTCGCCGAGGCAGGTGAAACCGGCCGTTCCATTAAGATCGCCGAAAAAGTCGCCCGTGATTATCCCTACCTGGATGTCCGGGTCTCCATCCTGGGACACATCCAGCGGGGAGGTACGCCCTCGGCAAAAGACCGGATCGCCGCCACCAAAATGGGAGTTGCGGCAATCGATGCCCTGCTGGATGACCAGCAAAGCATCATGATCGGGCTGATAAAGAATGACGTGATCGTGCATGTGCCGTTCAATAAGGCAGTGAAGCTGGAACATCACATCGACACCGGGCTGATTGACATCCTTCACCTTATCAACATCTGACTCTTGACAAAACGGGCTCATCTTCGTGGAATTTTTCCCCGCTTTCCGGATAAACATTCCTTTTTTCTCCCTGTTTTATTTATTAAAAGGAGTGGTTATGGAAGAACAGACTTTTTATTACAAGGAAAAACTTCAGTTTGAGACGGATAGTGTTGATTTAGCCGAAGCCCTGAAGAAGAATCCGGATGTTGTCGTTCTGGATGCCAGGCCGGCCGATTCGTTCAGGCAGGAACATATCCCGGGGGCAATCAGCTTTCCTCACCGGGAAATCTCCGGTGAGCGGATCATCGGCATGGACCATCTGAAATTGTACGTAACCTACGGAGATGGTTTTGGATGCCATGCAGCCACCAAAGCAGCTTATCACCTTTCCCGGCTTGGTTTTCAGGTAAAGGAACTGACCGGCGGACTGGAATGGTGGAAACGATACGGCTATCCGACCAAGGGGTTAAAAATGAAAAGGAAGACCAGCGAAGTGGGGTATTGACCGTTTTAACGAGTCCGGAATGCTATTCTTCTTCAAATTTTCAACGGTTTTTTGACTGCAAAAACTGATAAGAGGCATGTGATAAAATCGGGATCATGTATTAGTTTTTTCTATCTTTGCGCCTCAGTATCAAAATGCTTTTAACAGACCGTTATCATGGAATACAAATTCTGGGAAATTGAACCCAAATGGCAGGCCTACTGGGAAGAACACAAGACCTTTAAAACCAGGAATGATTTTTCAAAGCCAAAATATTATATCCTCGACATGTTTCCTTACCCCTCCGGGGCAGGCTTGCATGTGGGGCATCCGGAAGGATACACTGCCACGGATATTGTAAGCCGCTTCAGAAGAATGCAGGGCTACAATGTCCTTCATCCCATGGGCTGGGATGCCTTTGGCCTCCCGGCCGAGCAGTATGCCATTCAGACAGGTACGCATCCGGCAGTTACAACGGCAAAAAACTGCGACAACTTTCGCCGGCAGATTAAATCGCTGGGGCTCAGTTATGACTGGGACCGCGAGATCAACACCACCGATCCCTCCTACTTCAGGTGGACGCAATGGATCTTCACTCAGTTGTACAATACCTGGTTTGATGAGGAAACAGGGAAAGGCCGTCCCATCAGTGAGCTCCCTGTTCCCGCTGAAGTGAGCCGCCTTGGAAAGGAAGCGATCAAAGAATATACCGCAAAGAAGCGGCTGGCCTATTACGATGAGGCGCAAGTATGGTGGTGCGCACACTGTAAGACCGTCTGTGCCAACGAGGAAGTGCTGGCCGACGGCTCGCACGAAAAATGCGGCAACCAGGTTATCCGGAAAAACCTGAAGCAATGGCTGCTGAGGATACCCCATTATGCCCAACGTTTGCTCGAAGGCCTGGAAGGCCTCGACTGGCCGGAAGGCGTGAAAGATATGCAAAGAAACTGGATCGGCCGTTCGACCGGCGCTGAA
>JBFXKJ010000390.1:0-3034 GCA_050173895.1 Mangrovibacterium sp.
TAATTTGTCGTCATCAATAATTACAGTGCGGTATACCATATTGAACTAAATTCCGGCACCTAAAACTAAAGAAAAAAAATTGAAACTGACATATGAATGCGGTAAAAGATCAAACATTTTCCATCGTACATCCCGGCAGAACCGTTGCTGTTCTATTTACCGGATTATAGCTACCTTTGAGCCAAAAAGCAGCAATGGTGAACATATTGAATTTAGAATCTTCCACCGAAGTTTGCAGTGTTGCACTCTGGAGTGAAGGCAAGCTGGTCGCCATCATGGAAGACACGGAAGGGATGAATCATGCCAGGCTGATGGCTTCTTACATACAGGAAGTGATGCGGAAGGGCAATACTGATTTCAAAAGTCTATCGGCAGTTGCAGTCAGTGAGGGTCCCGGCTCCTATACCGGATTACGGATCGGCGTGTCTCTCGCAAAGGGACTCTGTTACGCCCACCAAATACCGCTTATCGCCGTGAGTCCGCTTCAGGCGATGACCGATCATATCATCGCAAGCCGGAAACAATTGAAACTTTCCGATTCCGAAAACCTGATATTTTGCCCGATGATCGATGCCCGGAGAATGGAAGTGTATATGGCCATGTATGATCACCAAAATCAGGAGATCGAAAGTGTCGGAGCACGAATAATCGAAGAAGACATTTTCAATGAGTTACTGGAAAACCATACGCTCGTTTTTTTTGGGAATGGCTCTGAAAAAATCAGCACTGTAGTGAGACATCCAAAGGCAGTGTTTATCCATGGCATCAAAACTTCGGCACAGTTTATGTGTAAGCTATCTGTCAAAGCATATAAAAACAAACAATTTGCAGATCTGGCATACTTTGAACCCTTTTATCTGAAGGATTTTATTGCCGGAATATCAAAGAAAAACAGATTAATGTCATGAGAGATCATCAAGGAAATGAATATGGACCGGCGAAGGGCAGGTATTTTCGGCTGTTCCTTTTTGTAACGCTGATCGCACTGCTTTTGCCGGGTATAGCGGGGGCTCAGCAGGTTGTGGAAAAGTTGAAATACGACCTCCGCTACAGTGTGTTCAAGGGGGGCGAAGCCAAGCTGACAGCCAGCAAGACCACCTATGAGGGGAAGCCGGCCATCCATTATCATCTGGAAGGAAACACCACAGGTGTTACAGACAGGCTCTTCAGCGTGCACGATATCTATGAAAGTTGGGTAAATCCGGAAACGATCCTGCCATACAAGTTTATCCGGAATGTAAAGGAAAGAAAATACCGTTACTATAATGAAACCCGTTTTTTTCACGAAAATGACTCCATTTACAGCGAACGTACCGGAGGAAAAAAAGTCCCGGCTAACCTGACCGACATTCTGACAGCTTTCTTTTACCTTCGTCAGAACAATTACCTGGACAAACTTGATCATGGCCAGGAATTCATCATCCCCGTCTATCATGTCGATGAATATTTTATGATGACAGTCAAATACCTGGGGACCGAAACCATAAAATCAAAGATCGGCACCAGAGAGTGCCACGTGATATCGCCCCGGGTAGATAAGGGGAAATTACTAAAACGTTCGGACGGCTTAAAGTTTTATATCACGAAAGACGAAGACCGGATTCCCCTGCTGCTGGAATTTGACATGGTAATCGGCGCGCTGAAATGTGAACTGGACTCCTATCGAAAACAAGGTGTGGATCAGTTAAAAAAGAACAAATAATTGATAGTAAACAGATAAAATAAACAGCAATTCTGCCATTTTTTCTTTTTTTTACTACTTTTGCGCCATTCTGAAAAACACAAAACATAGATCGATAGAAAATATATGGCAACAACGGCTGATTTTAAGAACGGACTGACCATCGAATTTAATGATCAACTTTATACGATCGTCCAGTTCCAGCATGTAAAACCGGGGAAAGGCCCTGCCTTTGTCAGGACGAAACTGAAAAACATCAAAACAGGGAAAGTCATCGACAACACGTTTTCCGCAGGCGTCAAAGTAAACACTGTTCGTGTGGAACGTCGCCCCTACCAGTATTTATACCGGGATGAAGTGGGATTTAATTTTATGCATACCGAGACTTTCGAGCAGGTTTCGATTGCCCATGATATGATTGAAAACGCCGACCTGATGAAAGAAGGTCAGATCATCGAAATTAATTTTCATGCGGAGACGGAAACACCGCTGACCGCGGAACTTCCTCCTTTTGTTGAGCTGGAAATCACGGAGACGATTCCTGGAGAAAAGGGGAACACCGCCAGTTCAACAGCCCTGAAACCGGCAAAAGTCGAGACGGGAGCTGAGATCATGGTTCCCCTGTTTATCCAGACCGGAGAATTGATCAAGGTGGATACGCGGGACCGAAGCTACAGCGAACGCGTCAAGAAATAATAAAAAAACCCGCTGCGGCGGGTTTTTTTATGCGCTTATTCTGCCAGAAGCAGGAAGTAATTCTTCTTTCCTTTCTGGATGAGGATAAATTTTTCACCAATCAGGTAGCTGCCATCGATCAGTACTTCCTGACCGGCTACTTTTTCCTTATTGATATTCAGGCCGTTTCCCTGAATGGTCCGTCTGAGTTCACCTTTGGAAGGAAACACGGGGGCCCGTTCAGTGAGAAGGTCCAGCACATTGATCCCCGCCTCCAGTTCGGATCGCGAAATCCGGTATTGAGGAACACCTTCAAAGACCGACAGAAAAGTTTGTTCGTCCAGTTTCCTCAGGCTTTCAGCGGTACCGCTTCCAAAGAGGATCCGGGAAGCTTCCACCGCCATTTCATAGTCGGCTTGTGAATGGACCATCGTGGTAATATTTTCGGCCAGCACCTTCTGCAATTCCCGCAGGTGAGGCGATTCCCGGTGCCGTCTTACCAGATCGTCGATTTCAGCCTTTGATAGCAGGGTGAAGATTTTGACATACCGTTCGGCGTCTTCGTCAGAGGTATTCAACCAAAACTGATAAAATTTATACGGTGAGGTCAACGCCGGATCGAGCCATACAATTCCCGATTCGGTCTTCCCGAATTTAGTACCGTCGGCTTTGGTGATC
>JBFXKJ010000391.1:0-3033 GCA_050173895.1 Mangrovibacterium sp.
AGTGAACTGTCTGCTGACAACGTTCTTTTATTGGTTAATAAAACGGAGAATATACCAAATAGTGGCTTCAGGATAAATTCTTTTGACATGAAACAAACATGTACACAATAGCTTACGCCTGAGTTATATGCGAATTCCATACGTCGATGTCCTTTAAAAAAGTGATGAAGTTTAGTACGCAAATTATGCACAGTTATTTTGAAACGATAAACATATGAAGATTGTAGTTACTGGAGCAAATGGACAATTAGGATCTGAGATAAAGAAGAAATCTGCTCTTTTCACAGGTTTCGATTTTGTTTTTACAGATATAGGTGAACTGGATATTACTGACTGGAAGGCGGTTGAGGCTTTTTTTGACAGGGAATCCCCCGATTTTTTAATCAATTGTGCCGCGTATACGGCAGTTGATGTGGCTGAAACAGATGAAGAACTTGCCGAACTTTTAAATACAAAAGTTCCTGCGTGGCTGGGGAAGATCGGAAGACGGGAGCATTGCAAAGTCATTCACCTGTCGACCGATTATGTTTTCGACGGGACAAGCTGTGTGCCATATAAGGAAAATGATCTGGTAAATCCGGAGTCGGTATATGGCCGAACCAAGTTGAACGGGGAGATCGCCCTCCTGAAGGAAGATCCGTCAGCGATGATTATCCGGACTGCCTGGCTGTACTCTTCATTCGGAAATAACTTTGCCCGGACAATGATCCGCCTTGGCAGGGAACGGGATGAACTGAAAGTGGTTTTTGATCAGGTCGGATCACCCACTTATGCCGGCGATCTGGCTGAAGCAATCCTGACGGTTGTTTCAAAAACAGCGGGAAGCGAGGCCGCGTGGAAGCCAGGGATCTATCATTACTCCAATGAGGGAGTGTGCAGCTGGTATGATTTTGCCAAAGCCATTCATGAGCAGGCCGGCATTGACTGTAACGTCAGACCTGTAACAACCGATGAATATCCGACTCCCGCCAAACGTCCGGCATACAGTGTCCTGAATAAGTCGAAAATTAAACGTATTTTTGATCTTGAAATCCCTTACTGGAGGGACAGCCTGAAAACCTGTATCGAAGAAATCAAAATCTAAAAAACATAAAACATGGCAACAAATCAGGAAATCTTGAATGAAGTCGTGAAGAAAGCGGAAAGCTGGCTCAGTGAGGTGTACGATGAATCGACCCGCGAGGAGGTGAGGAAAATGATTCAGCAGGAGGATAAAACGAAGCTGATCGATTCTTTTTACCGTGACCTGGAGTTTGGCACCGGTGGCTTGAGGGGCATTATGGGGGCAGGCTCGAACCGGATGAATATCTACACTGTGGGTGCAGCAACCCAGGGATTATGCAATTATCTGAAAAAGGAATTTGCAGGGCTCCAACGCATCCGGGTAGCCATTGGCCACGATTGCCGCAACAACAGCCGGCTGTTTGCGGAAAAAAGCGCCGCCATTTTTGCAGCAAACGGGATCGGAGTATACTTATTCGATGAGTTGAGGCCTACCCCTGAACTGTCGTTTGTTATCCGGGAATATGGCTGTCAAAGCGGTATCATCCTTACGGCTTCCCATAATCCAAAAGAATACAACGGTTACAAGGCATACTGGGAAGATGGCTCTCAGATCGTTGCTCCTCATGATGTGAACATCATAGAAGAGGTGAAGAAGGTAAAGGCTGAGGATATCCGTTTTTCCGGAAATCCTGAGTTGATCACAATTATCGGAGAGGAAGCTGACCGAAAATTCCTGGAAAAGGTGAAAACCGTCTCACTGGCTCCGGATATTGTCAGAAAGTACAGCGATCTTAAGATCGTCTATACGCCTATTCACGGAACCGGCGTCAGGCTGATTCCTGCAGCCCTGAAGGCTTTCGGTTTTCAAAATATCATTCATGTACCTGAACAGGACGTGGTAAGCGGCGATTTTCCTACCGTTGTCTCTCCGAATCCTGAGGAACCTGCGGCGATGGAAATGGCAATGAAAAAAGGTTATGAAACAGACGCTGATGTCGTGCTGGCATCCGACCCGGATGCAGACCGGATCGGTGTGGCGGCGCGGAATCACAAGGGGGAGTTTGTGATTATCAACGGCAATCAAACCGCACTGATCTTCATTTATTACATCATCACCAAAATGAAGGAGAACAAGACGCTGAAAGGCAATGAATTTATTGTAAAGACAATCGTTACAACCGAAAAGATTGCCGACATTGCCCGTAAGAATGGGATCGAATACTATGATGTCTATACAGGCTTTAAATTTATTGCCGAAATTATCCGGGAACTCGAAGGCCGGAAGGTATATATTGGCGGGGGTGAAGAGAGTTTTGGGTTTATGCCTGCAAGTTTCGTGCGCGATAAAGATGCGGTTTCATCCTGTGCGCTGATGGCTGAAATCACCGCCTGGGCAAAAGATCAGGGGAAAACACTGTATGAACTGCTCCAGGACATCTATCTGCAATACGGGTACTCCAGGGAAAAAATGAAATACGTGGTAAGACCGGGAAAAACAGGGGCCGACGAAATTCACCGGATGATGGTCAGTTTCCGGACCAGTCCGCCACGAATGCTGGGAAACAGCCGGCTGAAAACCGTGAAAGATTACAGCAATCTGACTGAGAAAAATCTGCTGACCGGGGAGACCAAACCGATCCTTCAGAAGACTACCTCCGACGTGCTTCAGTTTTTCACCGAGGACGGTACCAAAATATCGGTACGCCCCAGCGGAACGGAGCCAAAGATCAAGTTTTATTTTGAAGTGACCGGCAATCTTTCCGAAAGAGGTCAGTTTGATCAGGCGGAAAAGAATGCGGATGAACGGATCGAATCGATTATGAAGGAACTGGACCTGTAGTATAAAGTCACGGCTTATTTTCGGAAACGATATATTCTAAAATTAAACTAAATCAACTAAAAAAATGAGACAATTAATTTTCATGTTGCTGTTCTTTTGCAGCTTCGTTGTTGCAGCCCAGGAAAAGATGCCGGAGATGGTTCCTGCGATGACAGAAATCTGGGATCCCGAGGTCGCTGTAGTGAGTC
>JBFXKJ010000392.1:0-2982 GCA_050173895.1 Mangrovibacterium sp.
GCAGGAACTGCTCCGTTCAAGGGAGAATTTCAGACAATCCATGGATGAGTATCCACTCGGCATGCGCGTGGTCACAGAAGACGGACAGACCCTTTACATGAACCAGGCGCTGTTGAACATCTATGGGTTCAGCAGTCTGGACGAATATATGAAAACCCCCGTCGAAAAAAGATATACGGAAAGAGGGATCAGCTCTCACCTTGAACGAAAAAAAAGAAGGAAACAGGGCAAAGATGTGGAAACCGAATATGAGATAGAAGTGATCCGGAAGGATGGCAGCATCAGGTATGTGCATGTTTACCGGAAAATGTTGCTCTGGGACGGAAAGTTTCAGTACCTGGTGACCTATCAGGATCATACCGAACGCAAGCTGGCCCGGGATGCCCTGATTAAAAGTGAAAATTTGCTCAAGGAATCGCAGGAACTCGCGCAGATAGGAAGCTGGGAATTTGATCTGACGAACAATAAAATGGAATGGTCAGAGAACTGTTTCCGGCTGTTCGGTATCCGGCCCGGAGAAATAAAGCCGACTTACGACTATTTTATAAACCGGGTCCCGCCGGAAGACCAGCATCTGATCGACGAAAGTTATGAGAAAATACGGAAGGAAAAGAAACCCGTCAACATACGGTTCCGGATCACCCTCCCTGATGGCAGCATAAAATGGATATTAGACAAGACCATTCCGGAATTTAAGGGCGGGAAACTGGTAAAGCTGAGAGGGATGAGCATGGATATCACCGATTCGGTCAAAGTGATTGAAGATCTGAAAAAGGCAAAAAACAAGGCAGAGGAAAGCGACAAGCTGAAGTCGGCTTTTCTGGCCAATATGAGCCATGAGATCCGCACTCCCCTGAATACGATTCTCGGATTTTCCAGCATACTCGCTTCGGAAGAAAATCTCTCACCGCAGGACAAAGAGGATTATTCGGCGATTATAAACAGAAGTTCCGACAACCTGCTACAGATCATCAACGATATTCTGGATATTTCAAAACTGGAAACCGGACAGCTTAAAATTTTCAAATCACGCTTTGACGTGCAAACAGTCCTGGAGGAGTTGAACAGAGTGTTTAGCAAAAGATTGGCTGAACTGGAAAAAAATAATATCCTGCTTGGCGTGGACAGTGTCAGCAAACCGCTTATCCTGAATCTCGACAGGGTTCGTTTTTATCAGATATTCATGAACCTGATCAGCAATTCCGTCAAGTTCACCGATAAGGGTGAAATCCGCTTCGGAATTTCAGAGATAAAAGATCACAAAATCACGTTCTTTGTATCCGACACCGGGATCGGCATAAAAAAAGAGCTGCAGCCGGCAATATTTGAGCGCTTCAGGCAGGTTGGTGACTCGCCTGTAAAAATGTACGGAGGAACCGGACTGGGATTGTCGATTGTCAAGAACCTGGTGGAACTGATGGATGGAGACTTAGCTGTCGAATCGGAGCGTGGCAAAGGCACCGTTTTCCGCTTTACCCTCCCTTATGAAGAATAGACCGACAGCCCGCCTGTAATTTTATCTATCCATATTCGTCTAAATACAGGAAAGCCTGTTCGCAATATAATCTGCAAAATTAAACACCCACAAAAATGACAATCGACCGGAGAAATTTTCTGAAAACAAGCGGAGCCGCAGCAACAGGGAGCCTGTTTTTGCCTTCGCTCATCCAGGCCTGTCAGCATGTTCCTTTTTCGGATGGTGCAAAAGCGTACCTGGATCATTTTGAAGTAAATCCGCAAATGCTGCAAAAAGTCATTGCAGCAGCACTCAGCAAAGGAGGCACCTACGCTGACCTCTTTTTTGAACACCGGATTACCGGGAGCCTGGGGCTGGAAGACGGTAAGGTGAACCGGGCACATTCCAATATTGACTACGGAGTGGGGATCCGCGTATTAAAAGGCGATCAGACCGGCTTCGCCTATTCGGAGATCATCAGTCCCGAAGCACTGATCAAGGCGGCTCAAACGGCAGCTAATATCGCCAACGGAACCGGCACTGTGGAACCGGCCGACGTCACCGAGTCGGTTCCCGGCAACTATTATGCCATTGAAAAATCATGGGAAACGGTTTCTGTCAAAGACAAAATCCCCTACCTGCAAAATATCAATGATAAAATATTCTCGCTCGACAAGCGGGTGAATAAGGTGAACGCCTGGCTTTCGGACGAAAGTGTTTATGTTCTTTTATATACCTCTGAAGGGGTCCTGTCGTATGACTACCGGCCCATGGTTAATCTGGGCGCTTTCTGTGTGATGGAAAAAGATGGCCGGATTGAAAACTCCTATTCTTCCCGCTCTTTTCGTAAGGGATTTGAATTTTTAACCGACGGGATGGTGGATGAGATTTCCCGGGAAGCGGTTGCCAGAGTGGCAATCCTTTTTGATGCCACCAGGCCCGGTGCCGGAGAAATGCCGGTAGTGATGGGGGCAGGCGGATCAGGGATCCTGCTTCACGAAGCCATCGGGCATACCTTCGAAGCCGATTTCAACAGAAAAGGAACATCTATTTTCGCCGACAAAATGGGACAAAAAGTAGCTGAAAGCTTTGTCAATATTGTCGATGACGGCACCTTACCCTTCAACAGGGGAGCAATTAATATGGATGATGAAGGCAGTGCATCGATGAAGACCTTTCTTGTCAAAAACGGGATACTAAACAGTTACCTGCATGACCGGATCAGTGCCGGCTTCTATCAGGTCAATCCCTCCGGCAATGGCAGGCGGCAATCGTTCCGGCATGTTCCCCTCCCCCGCATGCGTGCCACCTATATGGAAAAGGGACCGCACGAGCGGGAGGAGATCATCGCTCAGGTGAAGAAAGGGATCTTTGTCGACAATTTCACCAACGGCGAAGTGAAAATCGGGGCAGGAGACTTTACTTTCTTTGTGAAGTCAGGTTATCTGATCGAAAACGGAAAGCTGACAAGGCCGATCAAGGACATCAACATTATCGGGAATGGGCCCCAGGCCCTTGCCGACATC
>JBFXKJ010000393.1:0-2962 GCA_050173895.1 Mangrovibacterium sp.
AGGGTTTGTTTCAGATCGGCAAAAGAGACGTTTTCGTCCACATATAATCCTTCAACCTGGTGGAAGATACAGTGTGCGCGGGCCGAAACGGCTTCATTCCGGAAAACCCGCCCCGGAAAGATGGAACGGATGGGCGGCTGGGTTTTTTCCATCACCCTGACCTGTACGCTCGACGTATGGGTCCGCAGCAGTACATCCGGGTTGCGTTGAATGAAAAAGGTGTCCTGCATATCGCGTGCGGGATGTTCCTGTGGGAAGTTCAGGGCCGAAAAAACATGCCAGTCATCTTCAATCTCGGGACCTTCGGCAACGGTGAAACCAAGATGTCCGAAAATATCAATGATCTCATTTTTGATGATCGAAAGCGGATGCCGCGTGCCCACCTGCATGGGTTCGGCAGGCCTGGTCAGGTCTGTGGCCGTATCTTGTTGTTCCGACTGCTCAAACTGCTCTTTCAGATCACTGATCCTGCTCAGGGCAAATTCCTTCAGCTCGTTGATGGCTTGCCCCACCGCTTTTTTCTGCTCGGCGGGAACATTTTTAAAATCGTTGAATAACTGATTTAACAATCCTTTCTTGCTGGTGTACCTGATCCGCAGCGCTTCAACTTCTTCCAGGGCTGAAACCTTGACCGCTTCAAGCTCTTCCTTTAGTTGCTTAATATTTTCTAACATCTCCATATGCTCTTGAAAAGAGATACAAAGATAAACATTCACAGCGAATTCGCCGGAGGCAGAAAAAAATAAATCCGGGCGGGCCGCGGGAGACTTAAGATTTAGGTTATTTCAGGATGGAAATCCTTTTGACGCGGATGTCATCCAGGGGGCGGAACTCGCTGTCAACTTCCACCTGGCTGATGCGGTCGGCCACTGACAGCCCTTCGGTTACTTCGCCAAAAATGGTGTATGTGCCGTCCAGGTGGGGTGCGCCGCCTATGGTCTTATAAACCTGCCGTTGCTCTGCCGTGAAATGATGCTGATTTTCTTTCTCAATTTCATCCAGTTCCGCATCGTTATAGGTGCGTCCGGTGACAATGTAAAATTGCGAACCATCCGAGCGGCGCTTGCTGTTTTCGCGGTCAGGCTTGCGCGGCGAGCCGATCATGCCGCGACTATGAAAGAGGCCCGGCACAACGTGGGCAGGCAGGGTGTATCCCGGACCTTTCCAGCCAACCACGTCGTCTTTGGTGGCATACCGGGTATCGGCAGCCCCGCTTTGGATCCCAAAGCCTTTAATCACCCGGTGGATGAGCAGGCTGTCGTAATAGTTTTCCCTGACAAGTGCAATGAAATTATCGCGGTATTCCGGAGTCTGGTTGAAGAGACGAATGCGGATGTCACCGTAGCTGGTTTCAATGAGCAGACCTTTGATCCGGCTGTTGGCTGCACTGGTCGCCTGGTCGGCCGAAGACTTCAGATTGCGGAGGGGTTCCGGCCGGGCTGATCTCTTTTTGTACAGGTCGGCGATCAGCATGGATGGGATAGCCAGGTTCCGGTTCTCATAATCGATGATCTCCGAATAGCCAACACCGATACATTTGTCAGGCGCGATGAAGACCGGTGTGCCGTATGATTGGGAGCGGAAAACGTTCGAGACAGTGTAGCGACGGCTTCCCTTAAGGGTTTCAAAACTGCTTACAGAACCGCTGTGCAGAGCCAGGGTTTGACCCTGTGGCTTGGTCAGGTACACCGTCTTTGTACCGTTTGCAGCCTGCTCCTGTGACAGGCTGATCCCTTTTCTGCTCACCCCTTCCACTCTTAACAGAACCAGGTCGTTAATCCGGTCTACTGCAGTAAATCCACCGATTTCATATGCCTTCTCCTCATCCCAGGGCGTTATCCGGGCGGAAGACGCGCTGATCACCGCCGACAGGCGGCATACGAGCGTATTGCTGTCGATAAAGAACGCCGTTTCGCTTTCCAGAAAACGCCCCTCATCAAAGCTCTCAATACGTACGACCGACGGGATCATTCCGGTATAATCCGCTTCCGCCGGCGGCGCCTGGCCGGTTTCCGGATTACCCGGTTTTGCATTTTCCTTTTGCCCGGGACCACATGACAACAGAAACAAAAGGCTTCCCAACCAGAAGAAGTAACATGCTTGTCTCATTGGATAATTCTTACCGTTATTTTTACGTCGGTGAGCGGACGGTTGTTCGCATCGGTTTTTAACGCGGCAATTTTATCGATCACCTCCAGGCCGGCAATACATTGTCCAAAGACCGTGTATTTCCCGTCCAGATCGGGGTAACCGCCCACAGTGGTATACGCTTTCCTTTGTTCTTTACTGAATTCCAGCACACCCGGTTCAAGCTGCATCTTTGCCTCAATATCATCTTTCACACGACCGGCCAGTTCCCTGAATTCTGCCACTTTGGCAGCAGCCTTCAGTTCCTTTAGCTTTTCCCGGATCTCCGCAGTGTACACTTCCGCAACGATCTTGTTCCGGATGGGGCGGTTAACAGCCAGTTCCATCGTGTCAAGCTGGCCCTGCGTGAAGATCTGTCCTTTGACAATATAAAACTGCGAGATATCCGACTGTTTGAAAGGATTCACCTCGTCGGGCTGACGGGGTGCACATAAAGCTCCTTTGAAATGAAAATGGCCGGGAACAATTTCATCGTCGACCGTTTTGTCGGGGTCGCCGTAGCCGATCTGCTTGCCGGGTGCCGCATTGCGGGAAGAAGCCGAGCCCCCCTGGATCAGAAAATCCTGGATGACCCGGTAAAATAAAGTGCCGTCATAATAACCGCTGCGGGCAAGTTCGATAAATGCATCCCGGTGTTTGGGTGTGTCGTCGAACAGCTCAAAACGCATATTTCCCAAGTTGGTCTGAATTTCCGCGATCCGGCCTTGTGCACCGGCCTGGATCGAAAACAAGACAAGGGCAGCTAAAATGCCTGTGTATTTTTTCCTAGAAGCTTTGCTCATACATTTGTGCTATTTATTGATAGTCCGGGACC
>JBFXKJ010000394.1:0-2947 GCA_050173895.1 Mangrovibacterium sp.
CCCCATGGCCTCTCTTTCCGTAATTGGCTCCGTATATGCCGATCGTATTGTCCCACACCAGGCTGAAGTCGCCAAAATCATAGACGGCGGTCATGGTATCGGGTGTCTCCATTGCATCGTCGGGAAAGGCATATTTCCCTCCCACCGACATGATCGATTCAGGAATATACTGGTTCATTCCGAAAAGGGCGAAGTCAAGCAGGTGAACGCCCCAGTCGGTCATCACTCCGCCCGCATAATCCCAGTACCAGCGGAAGGAAGCATGAAAGCGGTTTTTATTAAAGGGGCGTTTGGGTGCAGGGCCCAGCCACATGTCGTAATCAACTCCCTCCGGAGCTTCCGAGTCAGGCTCGACGGGAATCGACGACTTCCAGCCCACATTCGACCAGGAACGCACAGTCCGCACCCGCCCTATATTTCCTTCCTGAATATATTTCACTGCATCGCGCCAGTGCTGGTGACTACGCTGCCACTGCCCTACCTGCACCACATTCTTATATCGTTTTTGGGCCGCAACCATCACATCGCATTCCTCGATGGTCGATCCGATCGGTTTTTCAACATAGACGTTTTTTCCGGCTTCCGATGCATAGACCATCATCAGGCAATGCCAGTGATCAGGGGTACCGATAATCACCGTGTCAATATCCTTATTTTCGATCAATTGTCTGAAATCGCTGTACATCAAAGGCTTTTTGCCGGTCAGCTTTTCAACCTCTGCTGCCCGGGGTTCGAGCACACGTTTATCGACATCGCACAAAGCAACGCACTCAACATCCTCGTTCTTCAAAAATGACTTCAGGTCATTGAAACCCATTCCGCGGCAACCAATCAGGCCCACCCGGACTTTTTCATTGGGAGAACAACCTGCATTCATGATCGTTGGGATCGCAGCGATTCCTGCGGTGAGCACCGCCGACTGCTTCAAAAACTCCCTTCTGTTTGATTCGTTCATCGATATAGTTTTTTAGATTAGTTCAAAATGAAAGTAAAAATAGCAGAATTTGCCGGAATCGTACACGGAGAGGGAGCAAATAAGCTCAAATATTTTTAAAATCGCTACATGTCAATATATTATCCAAAATTTTTTGCAGCAAGCCGGCAAGCAATTTTATTTTGAATGACCGGTCATTCTTAATATTTACTTAACATCAAAGAGTTTTTATTGCACTTCCAGTGCTTTATCTTTGAACAACGAATCAAAAGAAGATGCCCCGAAGCAAAGAACAATTGGAACAACTCAGAAAAGAAAAGAAGAAACTGATTATGGATGTTGCACTGGACCTCTTTGCGCATAAGGGTTTCCATGCAACATCGATCAGCGAATTGGCGCAAGGAGCGGAAATTTCAAAAGGGCTTATTTACACCTACTTTACAAGCAAGCAGGAAATCCTCAGGGAGCTTACCGAACTGGCCATCGGTAAGATTTATGCCAATTTTGACTATGCTCAGGATGGCACGCTGAGCAGCGAGGAATTTGTTTTCTTCATCCGTGAGAGCTTCCGGATCGTAAAAGACAATATGGTCTTTTGGCAGCTTTATACCGGTCTGATGCTACAGCCGGGAATCATGGAATTATTGGGTGATGAGTACCGGAATCCTGAAGGCCGGTCAAAAAGGTTGGTACAGGCTTTGATCCGGTTTTTGGAACGCAGCGGCAGTCGGGATCCGCAAGGGGACCTGATGGTGATCGCGTCGATGATAAAGGGTGGGTTCCTGTACGCCATCACGGCTCCGGACGCTTTTCCCCTTGCTGTACTGGAAGAAAAAATAATCAATGCCTGTTTCCGCTTATTGAAAAACGGATAGGTCTGCGGAGCCGAAACATGTTCCATACCGCTGGCAAGCGCCTCAAGGCGAGACGCATCATACGTAGATTGCAGGTGGTTAATTTAAAATATAAACGAATGAAACGAGCCATGAACGCCGTAGTTTACGCCCAGGGTAATGTTTATTGGCGAATCGGAGCGTAGCGGAGATCCACGAAGTGAATCGAAGATCCGCGAAGCGAATTCCATACGTCGATATCCTTTAGAAAAGTAATGAAGTTTAGTACGCAAATTATACATCGTCAAATTGAAACAATAAACATATGAATAAGTCCAGGATACTCGTTCTGTTTCTTTTGCTTTTCCAGTCCGTGAGCGGACAGAACGATGACGTAAAAGAGATCGTCAGGCAGGCTGACGAAAAATTCCGGGGTACATCCAGTGAGGGGACCATGAGCATGACCATCCGGAGGCCTTCCTGGTCCAGAACAGTTAGCATGAAAAGCTGGTCGCTCGGCAACGATTATTCGCTGATCTATATTACACAACCGGCAAAGGAAAAAGGACAGGTGTTTTTAAAGCGAAAGAATGAGATGTGGAACTGGGTTCCCGTCATCGGACGGATGATCAAACTTCCCCCTTCGATGATGATGCAATCGTGGATGGGATCCGACTTTACAAACGATGACCTGGTCAGGGAGTCTTCTCTGGTGAAAGACTACGATCAGAGGCTGCTGGCTAAGGAGCAACTGGAAGGATTCAACTGTTATAAAATTGAACTGATACCCCATGAAGATGCTGCAGTTGTCTGGGGAAAGATCCTGATGTGGGTAACCGATAAGGATTATCTGTGGCTGAAGGCCGAATATTATGACGAAGACAATGAACTGATCAATACCGAAATCCTGTCTGATATTAAAAAAATGGACGACCGCCTGATGCCAACCAGGCTCGAAATGATCCCATCGGGAAAGCCCGGACAAAAGACCACACTGGTTTTCGAAAAAATCGATTTTGATGTCGACCTCAATGAGTCATTTTTTTCAATCCAGAATATGAAGAGGATCAGGTAAACCACTAAAAGCCCTGGTAAACAACGAATTATACTGAGATGAAAAACGGATCGTCAAAATCAGGAAAAATGCCTCACCGAAACACATTTAAGCGGTCAGCCCGTC
>JBFXKJ010000395.1:0-2939 GCA_050173895.1 Mangrovibacterium sp.
TAGTTTCCGGCTTTCAACACGAAGATCATCGTTGGAAAACAATTTTACCCGCTCATATTCCGCTTTGATCTTCTCGAGGACGGTTGTAACTTCCCGGATATCCCGGTCCGATTTGTTTCCCAAAAATGCGCCTAAAATTTTATTGATAAATGCCATTATATTTTCGTTTCGGATTTCAAAATAAAATGATCACAAAAGTAACTATAATGTACCAGTATCTGTGCATACATTTTGATTTTTTGCATGAAAAAAGCCGCCCCTTTTTTAGGGAGGCAGCCTGAGGATTGATACTGTTTGATAAAATGAAACGAGCCATAAGAGCCATACCTCTTACACAGACTTATAATTGTCATGGCGAGTTCCATCCGTCGATTTATAACTACATGAGGATAAACTTAGCACGAGAGGTATACTCGGTTGAATTGAAAAAATAAACAGATGAAATCCGTGAGGAGGAACCGGCCGACCTGTCAGCACTCAGAGATTAAACATGTGTTTGTATCCGGAGTTGACCAGATCGGGCAGATAAGCAGCAATCAGTTCGACTGCCGTCTTATCATCGACTTCTTCTGCCGACAGAATGCGTTGTTTGGACAATTCAGCTTCGCTCACTACCTGGCTGGTCAGTGACTCGGGCACTTTGCTTTCCGACATCTTCACCCGGCGTGCACCAAACCCTTTGGAAGAGGAAACGTAAGCCACCTCAAAATGATCAGTCCGTACAATGAAGATCTTTCCTTTTTTGGAAGGAAGGAGTTCAATCATAATTGGCGCTTTTGTTTGATCATAACTCAGATTCCATGCCTGATGAACACCGGAGGCAAGTTCCTGCTGCGCGACAGGCGTAATGACATAATTAGCGGCATACGCATCGGATGAAACTGCCGTTGCTGAGAAGATTACCACTGTAAAGAATGCGATGGCCACTTTTCTTAACACTTTTGCTTTCATAACTTTCTGTTTTAATTGTCTGATGTTTTCGTTTGTCTGTCCGGAGATCATTCTCCTTTTTTACATCCAACAGACGCGAATTTCAACAGAAAATTACACATATGCAGCCCCAATTAGATAAACGAGGATTCCCGAAAGGTAAACACTGCCGATTTGCCGGTGAAAAATAAAAGGATAAAGGCATCGACAGTTACCGGTGTTCAAGGCAGTATCACCGGTATTTCTCTTAATACGCAGGCCGGACAGACGCTGATTGCAATAAATCAGACTGCCCTTTCACGTTCAGCCACCAGGATGAACAACATACCGGCACAGAGGCTTCTTTCGCAGGCAACGGGCTTTTAAAGCAGGAAGAACCCAAGGGTGACCAGAAACATCTTGCTTTTTTCGTCGCCGTGGCCGGAGTAAATATCGCCAAAACTATTTTCCATACGGAGATCGAGTGAAAAGAACAGAAGATCCAGACCCACTCCGTACTGCCAGCCAAAAATGCTGTCCTTCAACTTTCCGGTTTCAAAAACCGAAGCAGTTGCATCGACATCCTTGCTGGTTACAAACGACAGGACCGGTCCCGTGTTTACCCGCAGGTTGACGAGCCCCTTGTTAACAATCTTATACCCCAGCAACAGAGGCACATCAACGGTTTTCATATCGAACGAATTGACTGTGACGTCTTTCAGTTCACCACCCCTGGAACTAAAATAGGCCTCCGGCTGAAAGTAAAAACTCTCTACGTTTACACGGGCAAATGCCCCCGCAACAAAGTTAGTGATCGAATTCTCATCAAAATTTCCTTCATCGGTTGTGATCTTCGAGCTGTTAAAGCCCGCCTTGATCCCGAAGTTCAGGGGCGACTGTGCGCCCGCCGCCAAAGCTGTTGTAAGAAAAATGCATAATACGGCAAATGTTTTCATGGTCGATACTTTAATTGTTATTACAAAATAACGAAAAAATGCAGAAACTTAGTATCCAATTTCGATTTTCGTTCATTTCAGCCATTTTAACCGTACAGGATTTTTATAGCAAAACCTATACGAAAACCGATGCCATATCCGTTTTTTGAAAAAGTGAATAAACAGACATCCCAATTCTGAATAAGGATGCTTTTTTCAGTGAGTTAAGCACAAAAAAAAGGTCAGGGTCTTGGAAAAGTAAAAAAAATTCAAGTAGTTTACGTGAAATTAAATCTACGTGATCTTTATTAATAACTAATTGAAATTTAAGTTAATAGTTTCGGGAAATGAAATCGAACAAACACTCAAAAAAGAATTTCAAATATTCTGATATTGAGAAAAATGACATTGGCGGCCAATTCGTGAAAGGAATCAAGAAAGACAGAAGTGCCAAAAGACGATTATCAATCTACGATGAATTTGAGGACGAAGGTCCTGAAGAAATCACGTTCAGTGCTGATACGGACGACACCTATGATGAAGAGTAACTAAACCATCAGTTTTCAGTTATTATTTTTTAAGATCACGTTGGAACAGCTTTTCAGGTCATCCGGCAAAGTCTGCATTTCAATGCTGTTTCATTTCTGTTTTCTTAAAAATGCGGGTTGTTGACCACATTTTGAGGTTTACCGTTCAGGTAAGCCTCAAAATTTGACAAAGCTATTTCAATGAGCCTTTGTCTGGCTTCGGTTGTTGCCCAGGCTATATGAGGTGTGACAAAACAGTTTTTTGCCGACAACAGCGGGTTCTCGCGGGGAGGTTCCTGCGAAAGGACATCCAGCCCTGCGGCAAAGATCTGTCCGTTGTTAAGAGCCTCGGCCAAATCCTCTTCCTGAATAAGCTGTCCCCTGCCCGTGTTGATAAGAATCGCATTTCTTTTCATCAGTCCCAGCGTTTCTTTGTTGATAAACCCCTTGTTCCCGCTGGTCAGCGGGCAATTGATGCTCACTACATCCGAACGGCGGAGGAGTTCTTCGAGCGAAACCTGCTGATACGGCGTACCGCGGCGAACGGACCGGTTATTGAAGATGACCT
>JBFXKJ010000396.1:0-2914 GCA_050173895.1 Mangrovibacterium sp.
ATCCTTCACTTCAATGGTCACCCCATACCAGCGCTCCAGGCGTAATTTCACCTCATCGAAACGCTGCGTGTCAAAAATCAGTTTATCTTTCCGCCAGGCCACTTCCGGTTCGGTGGCTGTCAGATTGATCAGGCGGGCTCCGGAAATCCCGATCGGTTCGAGGGCCCTCAGGTCAATGAGCCTGTCTTCAGGAACGTCCCCTTCTTCCTGGCCGGCCTCTCTTTCTTCTTCCTTCTTTTTTTCTTTGTACAGCACCAGCTTCTGCCCGGGTTTCAGGAATAAGTTCCGGTGGCTGTTTCTTTCTTCTTTCAGGCCGATCACCTCGACAGATCCCTCCAGAAGAGTGGTCTCAATGTCGGGGTCTTCCTTATATGCCCGCACATTGAACTTCGTTCCGTGCACCTTCAGCGTCATCCCGTGCATCCGGACAAAGAAAGGCTGATGCTTATCTTTTTTCACATCAAAAAATGCCTCTCCATCCAGAAAAACCTCCCGCTCCGGGCCTTTGAAATTGGTGGGATACTGAAGTTTCGCACCGGCATTTAGCCAGACCTTCGTACTGTCGGGCAGCACGACAAAGGATTTTGATCCGTAAGGAACATCTATCTGGCTGAAAACGTTGCTGACCGAAGCAGTGTTTTCCTGCTGCGTTTCCCGTGTCAGAATATACCATTCTATACCACAGGCAAGCAGGCAAACTGCAGCATAACGCATGCTTGTTTTAACGAGATGAATTAATTTTGAACGTTGCCCCGTCCTGCGAATCCTATCGGGTGGTACCGGATTAATTTTATGGTGGATCTGAACGAGAAGCTGGTCTAAATCCATGTCCGTACTCAGTTGCTCACTGTCAGGCTCGTTCCATCTTTTTTTAATCCACCGGTAAACAAAAGCCTTATTCTCAGGCTCATTAATAAAGTTAAAAAGCTGTTGTTTTTCGGCTCTCCCGGCCTCTCCCGAAGTAAACTGCTCAAGTAATTCCCTTATTTTCGTTTTATCTTGCATGGTTATTCAGCAAACGGACATAAGGGAATACCGAAAAATTCTTTTTTCCGTGAAAGACTTTTCGCTTTTTTTAAATGGATTTTCAGAAATAAACGCTAAGGGAATAACAACAAAATAACCTTTTGAAAATTAATCAGCTCTTTTCGGAGAAAATTCAGTGAATGGCGAATCTGCGTGTCGACCGTATTCTCTGAGATATTGAGTTTTTCAGCAATTTCACGATAGCTAAGCCCCTCTTCCTTACTCAGCCGGAATATCCGGGCCCGCTGTTCCGGAAGCCAGTCAACCAGCTCAAAAACCTGTTCAATCAGTTTCTTTTTTCCCAGGTCCTCTCCGTCCGAATCGGTCACATTCAGGATGTAATCACAATAGTGCTCCCTGATAATGCGTAGTTTCAGCATATCATAGATCTCGTTACGGACAATCTTAAACAAATAGCCTTCAAGCGACTTCTCCGGCTTCAGGTGTTCCTTTCTTTCCCAGATGAGGGTAAAAACTTTTTGGATCAGATCTTCCACCTCAATCCGATCGTGCAGAAATTTCAGGGAAAAGGCAAACAGCTTCCGGGCATATTGATAATAAGCCGCATCAAAGGCCTGGACATTCCCCTCCTTCAGCGCCATAATCAGCTCCTGGTCATCTTTAAAGCGTTCAGCCATGAATCTTGCTTGCCCCAATCATTTGTTGTTCCAGCAAATGTAAACGATAAAACAAATAAAAGCGATTAAGATCCCGTAAATTTTTAGTATCAAAAAGGAACATAGTATCGAAACGAACAGGGATTATTCCTTCAAACTGACAGTCGTCCTGCTTTTCTTCGGTCTTGTGACCTGATCGACCAGGTATAAAACCGATTTGAATGATATGCCGCTGTGGGCAGTCAGGCCTATTTCACAGGTCCGGCTGGTAGCATAGCCGCATGTTACAGATTCCGGGATCTGGTCGCGAAGATACTTCAAGCCGTGTGCATTCAGTTCCGGGAAAGAAAATCCGCGGTCACCGGCAAAGCCACAGCAATTCGCATCGGCCATGATCACTTCCCGGGCGCATAAACGGGCCAGCTCGCCCAGCTTATCTTCCAGCCCCATCTTTTTCATACTGCACACGGGAAAAACCACGACAGTCTCCTCCATAGGAATGATTTCCAATTCCGGCAACAGATATTTAAGAGTGAATTCAACCGGTTCATACAACTTCATCCGGCTTCCCATGTTTTCTTTCATCGTAAAGAGGCAGGGACTCATATCGCATAAAACCGGGTATTTACCTTCTTCGCTGGCTTTCCATAATGCCTGCTCAAGTTCGTTTGATTTTTTCAGGCCTGCATCCCTGAATCCTTTGCTCGAGAATGCCATTCCACAGCACAACTCCGCCATATTTTCCGGAAAAACGATCTCCATCCCGGCTTTACGGATCAACTGCTGAACTTTTTCAGTAAGCTGAACCTCATCCTTATAATCTTTCGATCTACCCATAGCCCTGTTGATACAGGAGGGAAAATAAACGACCTTGTAGGAAGATTTTGAGCCTGCTTCCGGCTGCATAATTTTTTTAGAGCCCGCGGGCATATATGCCGACCATTGTGGAATCCGGTTGCCGGACAGCTTCCGCATAGCAGCGGCCACACCGTTCATGAGGGAGGTTCCCAGCAGGCTGTGAATAAAACCGACAAGGGAAAGTCCTTTGGCCGCAGCAACAGTCACAAATTCCATGTGATCAGCCACCCACATGGCCTTTTTAGCCTGAGCAGGAGAAATCTGCTGAAACCGGAGGTCCTTGATAAGCTTTCCGGTATCGATCTTCACCGGGCAAGCCAACGCACACAAACCATCGGTCGCGCAGGTTTCATCACCGGAATAAGAATAGCGGCTGACCAGCGAAGCCAGTAAATGAGGTTCTTCACCCGAGG
>JBFXKJ010000397.1:0-2913 GCA_050173895.1 Mangrovibacterium sp.
GTTATACATGGATTTCTTCGGATTCCCTGACGCGCGCAATAAGGCATTCGATCCCAGGTAAAGGTGTGTCACCACGTTACCCAGGGTGATGATCAGCATAAAATCGTGGGCATAAGGAAGAGTATCATGACTTGCCCCGAAATAAAACAGGATTGGATCCAGAAACAGCAGGACCAGGATCGTATAAATGGCACCAATCGTCAGGTTCAGGGTGAATACGTTCCCCAGAATGGCATTGGCAGCGGCATAGTCTCTCTGTCCCAGGCGAAGCGACATCAGCGATGATGCCCCGCCACCTACCAGCGAGCCGAAAGCTGCGGCCAGGTTCATCAGCGGGAAGGTGATCGCCAGCCCTGAGATAGCCATCGGCCCTACTCCATGCCCGATAAAAATGCTGTCTGTAATGTTGTACAACGAAGATGCGGTCATGGCAATGACCGACGGAATGGCATACTGCAACAGCAGTTTCCGAATATTGCCCGTACCCAGCGCTGTCGGCGATCCTTGTGACTGCATGTGCTCTATTTAATGACGATGGTTTTGATATTGACGAACTCGCGGATACCAAACGCCGCCAGTTCACGTCCGTAGCCACTTTCCTTCATTCCTCCGAACGGCAGGCGCGGATCAGATTTCACAAAATCATTGATAAACACGCATCCGGCTTCCAGCTTCTTCTCAGCCAGTTCCCTGGCCTTAGCGATGCTTTGTGTAAAAATCCCGGCGCCCAGGCCAAACGATGTGGCGTTGGCTGCATCGATGGCTTCCTCCTCCGAATGAACCCGGATCAGCGATGCCACAGGGCCAAACAGCTCTTCATCCCATGCCGGCATTCCCGGACTTACATGCTCAAGAATCGTCGGCGGATAAAAAGCAGCCTCCTGTTCAGGAATAAACCCGCCACACAGGATTTTTGCACCCTTCTCCTCCGATTCCTTCACTTGCTTGTGCAGGCTGTCGCGCAGATCGTGTCTGGCCAGCGGGCCGAGTGCCGTTTCAGGATCGTTGGGATCACCAAAGCGGGCCTCCAGCATATAGCGGAGAAAAGCATCGCGAAACTGATCATAAACAGGGTCCTGTACGATAAAGCGTTTGGCAGCAATACAACTTTGTCCGGCATTCAACAGACGGCTTGTCACGCACAACTTAGCCGCTTCGTCGATTTGGGCGTCCGCCAGGATCAGATACGGGTCGCTTCCTCCCAATTCGAGCACCGTCTTTTTTAGTGCAGCCCCGGCAGCGGCAGCCACCGATTTCCCGGCAGGCGTACTTCCGGTAAGGGTCACGGCTTTTATTGACGGATTTCGGATTAGCTCCGCCACCTCTTGTCCGCCAATCAGCAGCGTGCGGAAAATATTCCCCGGCATTCCGGCCTTTCTGATCGTCTCTTCAATGGCCATCGCACAGCCCGGCACATTGCTTGCATGTTTCAGCACAGCGGTGTTCCCCGCCATCAGTGCAGGCGCAAGGAAACGAAAAACCTGCCAGAAGGGAAAATTCCACGGCATCACCGCCAGGATCGTCCCCAAAGGCTGAAAACTCACATAGGATTCCGGGGCGTCGGTTTTAACAAGTTCATTTTGAAGAAAACGGGCTCCGTTTTCAGCATAATACCGGCAAACCCAGGCACATTTCTGAATCTCGCCCAGCGCTTCCCTCTTTATTTTTCCCATTTCAGCAACCATAGTCCCGGCAAGCTGCTCCCTGTCGTGCAGTAACTGATCTTCCAGTTTCAGCAGATAGTCTGCCCGTTCGGCAAAAGACGTCTTTTTCCAGGATGACCAGGCTTGAGCAACACGGTCAACAATTTGACTTACCTCGCTTTCTGTATGATTCTGGTAGTCCTGAACCGGCTTGTTTGTAAATGGATTGACTGAACGCATAACTTCTTAATTTTTTAGTTACCTCCAAATTTAACACAAAAATCTTCAGCGCTGTTTTTACAGACAAAACAAAACTTCCGCCGAATGAATGCCTTTACCAAATACCTCCATAATCTGTGCCCTTTGCCCTCTGCGGAGGCTAAAGAAATACCGGAATTCTGAATCTGCATGTGATTCAAAAAGCATATCTTTACCATTAATTATTTATACTTCTTTAATATTGACTCACTTAAAACCTGGCGGCATGAAAAATCTGTTTGCTGTTCTCATTTTTGTTTTTACAGGAATGCAGCTTGCTGCGCAAACACCGGATCGGATCACCGGTATTTGGTGGAACGATGAAAAGACGTCAAAAATTGAAGTTAAAAAAGAAGCCGACGGAACTTATTCGGGGACCATCCGCTATTTGATCCCGGAGCGGTACGAGAACGGCCAGCCGCCGAAGGATAAAGAAAATCCTGATCCGGCACTGCGCGAACGATCGATGCTGGGACTCACCATCCTGACAGGACTTCGCTACGACCCGAAATCAGGAGAATGGACCAAAGGACGTATTTACGATCCGAAATCAGGGAAAACCTACGACTGCTATGTCTGGATGAAAGACAGCAGCGACGTGCTTTTCATGAAAGGCTACGTGGTGGGGATCCGCTGGCTGGGCCGTTCGACCGAATGGACCAGGACAACGCTTTAAGAGATGCGCTAATCTTTGATCCTGCTGAAGCGCAACGTTTTCACCATCCAGTCGGGTAATGACTTTTTAGGATCCCGGCCTTTCAGATTCATGTACCAGCCCAGTTTTTCAACAATGGGGAGCCTGTGCGTTTCCACGAACTCAATGGGTGTACCATCGGGATCAGAGATATAGGAGAAATGACCCGCAGCCGTGCCCATATCGAAGCTGTCGGCGCTGTTCACGGTGAACGGAAATCCTTTTTGCTCACATTCCTCTTTCAGGAGAGCCATTCCGATCACATCAAAGCACAGGTGAATAAAACCCAGTTCACCCCAGATGCGATCCTGAAAAATT
>JBFXKJ010000398.1:0-2890 GCA_050173895.1 Mangrovibacterium sp.
GGGGAGATGTCCAAAACAGCCAGACCCGCATCATTTTCAGCTACTTTATAGGCCGGGATCTGACCCTGAGCGATTTTTGTGAAGATTGTTGCCATGCCGTCAAAGTGAGATGTCGACAATTTCGAAAGGGATCACTCCCGAAGGTACATTGATCTGGACCACATCGCCCACCTTTTTCCCCATCAGTCCTTTTGCAATCGGCGTGCCGATCGAGATCTTGCCTGATTTGAGGTCGGCCTCGTGCTCCGAGACAATCGTGTACTGCATCGTCGTGTTGTTCTTGATATTCCTGATGGTTACCTTATTCAGGATCTGAACAGCAGAGGTGTCTATTTTGGACTCATCAATAATGCGGGCATGGGCGATCTTGTCGCGCAGCGCGGCTATCTTCGCCTCGAGCATACCCTGTGCGTCCTTTGCGGCGTCATATTCCGCATTTTCCGAGATATCGCCTTTTTCGATGGCTTCACCAATTTGCTTCGAAATAGCGGGACGTTCCACATTCATCAGATGATCCAGTTCGTCTTTCAGTTTGTTTAAACCTTCCTGTGTGATATAGGTTATTTTTCCCATATTATTTAATTTTTTATCATATTGACTATTAAAACAAAAAAGAATTCCGGCTTGCGGAACTCTTTAGCATCACAAAGCTAATTAAATTATTTGATTTTTCTGTCAGTTTTGTTGGAAAAAGGGATTTAAATAATTGTTTGCTAGTCCGTTCTAGAATTTTCTCTGCAGGATCTCGGAGTAAATAACCGCTTTTTTCATGGAGAAGTTTTCCATCAGCGGGTGGACTTTCCGTTTTTGTTGCTGTTCCTGCAGTGCAACCACCTTTCTGACGGGGACAGTCCCTGGCGGCGCAGCCGGGGATTTCTTCCGAACGGGCGGCACTACGGGCTTGCTGATCACCGCAGGCTTAACAACAGGCCTGGGCGGTGTTTCTTCCTCCCTGAACAGAGGATCCCCAAACAGTTCGTCAAAGGCAGAAGGTCTCCTTCCTGCAGGTGTGGGTTCCTCTGCAGCTGATCCTTCTTCCCGTTTCTTTTTTCGGTTAATCGCTCCGAAAACGGAAAGAAGAATGGCGATCAGAATAAAGATATAGTCTTCCATCTTGACGGATGATACCTTCTGTTGTTTTGATGTCCTAAAGGTATAAAAAAAAATCAATGAAATTAGCCATGATTTGATAAACACCAACTGAAAACGAGCATAAACACTATTTCATGGCTATTCGCTTCGCGGATTTCGTTTCACGGATCTCGCAAGCTCGATTCACTGCGTGGATTTTCGCTTCGCTCCAATTCGCAAGCTCAATTCCATGTGGCAATTAAAAAACAAATTATTCACACATGAAAAAGTTCTCAGGGCTAGAAAAAGCAACCGGCGTTGCTTTTTCTCGTTAATACCGGTAATGGTCCGGCTTATAGGGGCCCTCTGCGGGCACTCCGATATAGGCAGCCTGCTCAGCGCTAAGCCTGGTCAGCTTCACGCCAAGTTGTTCCAGGTGAAGCCGGGCCACTTCCTCATCCAGATATTTCGGGAGCCGGTACACGTCGATCGGATAATCGTTCTTCCAGAGATCAATCTGAGCCAATGTTTGGTTGGTAAAAGAGTTGCTCATTACAAATGAGGGATGTCCGGTTGCACAGCCCAGGTTGACAAGCCTGCCTTCTGCGAGGAGAAAAATGGAATGACCGTCAGCGTAAGCATATTTGTCGACCTGAGGTTTGATATTCGTCTTTTTGACTCCCGGCCATTTTTCCATTCGCGCCACCTGGATTTCATTGTCAAAGTGCCCGATATTGCAGACAATTGCCTGATCTTTCATCGCCGCAAGGTGTTCGGCAGTGATGATATCCTTATTGCCGGTGGTGGTTACAAAAATATTCCCTTCCGGCACCGCTTCTTCCATTGTTTTTACCTCAAAGCCTTCCATTGCCGCCTGCAGGGCGCAGATGGGGTCGATCTCGGTAATAATTACCCGGGCTCCGTAGCCGCGCATGGAGCGGGCGCAACCTTTGCCGACATCGCCGTAGCCGGCCACGACCACGACTTTCCCTGCGATCATGACATCTGTGGCGCGTTTAATGCCATCTGCCAGCGATTCCCTGCATCCGTAAAGGTTGTCGAACTTTGATTTGGTTACCGAATCGTTGACGTTAATTGCGGGAAAGAGGAGTTTTCCTTCCTCCTTCATCTGATAGAGCCGGTGAACGCCGGTGGTGGTTTCTTCACTCACGCCTTTAATCTGGCCGGCAATGGCAGTCCAGTGGCCGGGCTGCTGCGCAAGGAATATTTTCAGCAGCTTTTTCAACTCCGTCTCATCGGGTCCTTCGGAAGGCGTATCCAGGACGGAAGGGTCATTTTCCGCTGCCAGGCCCAGATGAACCATCAGGGTGGCATCGCCGCCGTCGTCGACGATCAGGTTCGGGCCCAGACCCTCTCCAAAGTCGAGCGCTTTGGCCGTACACCACCAGTATTCTTCGAGCGTTTCGCCTTTCCATGCAAAAACGGGTATGCCGGCCGCGGCGATGGCCGCAGCGGCGTGATCCTGCGTCGAAAAAATGTTGCAACTTGCCCAGCGAACCTCCGCCCCCAGTTCCACCAGGGTTTCGATCAGCACAGCTGTTTGAATGGTCATGTGCAGTGAACCCGTAATGCGGGCTCCCTTCAGCGGCTTCTCCGCCGTATATTTCTTACGCACCGACATCAGTCCCGGCATTTCTTTTTCTGCGATTTCAATTTCTTTCCGGCCGAATTCAGCCAGTGAAATATCAGCGACCCTGTAGTCGGCTATGCTTTGTGTCATTGAAGTCATCGTCTCCTGATTTGTTTAGGATGCAAAGATAATCCAACAATCGGAAAGTCACAAATGAAGTGGTGGCCT
>JBFXKJ010000399.1:0-2880 GCA_050173895.1 Mangrovibacterium sp.
GCGGTTTTGGATGAACTGATCCGGGAAAAGATCGTATTGGCTTCGGGTGTGGGTGATTCGATTGGCGGGCGCAAGCCGGTGGTGTACAGCCTTGACAGGGACGCCTATTTTGTGCTGGCCGTTGAAATGGGGCATTACAGTGCCAGGGCCACGATCGTGGATTGTCTGAACAGAAACCGCTCATCCATCCGGGAATTTGAGAGCAATATCGATGATCCGGATCTGGAGAGGAAACTGGAAAATGAGCTTCAGATCCTGCTGAAGGAGTCGGACCTGGGGAAAGACAGGATTGCAGCCATCGGGATTGGCATGCCGGGGCTGATCGACTCCGTGAACGGGGTGAATAAGACGATTCGCAATTTATCTGCCCAGCATATTGGCGAACGCATCACCAGGCATTTGGGTATCCGCACGCTGATCGAGAATGACGCCCGGATGCAGGCTTTGGGTGAGTTTGTCTTTGGAAAGGCGAAAAACACAATGAACTCGCTCGTGGTGAACTGGAGCTGGGGATTGGGTCTGGGCATGATCCTCAACGGCGAAATTTATAAGGGAGCCAACGGCTGTGCCGGTGAATTAAGCCATATCCGCATCACCGAAAACGGTACGCTTTGCGAATGCGGCAAGAGAGGATGCCTGCAAACCATCGCAGGTGCCCGTTATTTGCTGAACATGGCAAGGGAGGAAGTCAGAAAGGGAACGATTTCACAACTGACCCGTCTGTTTGCGGCAGACCCGCAGGAAATGGCAACAGACGACATCATCAGTTGTGCAAAAAAAGGCGATGAACTCGCTATCTCTTTATTAAACACACTCAGCACAAATCTCGGATGGGGATTATCCATCCTGATTCAGCTCTACAATCCCGAGCAGATTATTCTGAATGGTCCCCTGGCCAGGGGAGACCAGTATGTACTGATCCCTATTCAGCAGGCGCTTAACCAGTATTGCCTGCGGACGATTTCGGAACATGTGCGGATCGAAATTTCGGAGCTGGGTGAGAACTCGGGACTGCAGGGAGTTGCCGTGTCGGCATTTCACCGGCTGTTTAGGGATAAATCTCTGGAAATATAAATACAACCATCAATTACTCTAAAAATTATGCTTATGAATTGGAAAATTACGTGGTTTAAAAAGTGCATGTTTTCCCTTTTTGCACTTTTTATCGGAATGGGTGTCCTGACGGCCCAGGAGGTCAGGATCACCGGTACGGTTACCAGTGCTGAAGACGGATCTCCGCTGCCCGGAGTTTCTGTGGTCAGACAGGGAACTACAAACGGAACAATCACCGACGTGGACGGGAAATATGCGATTTTTGCACCGAAAGGCTCAGTGATCGTATTCTCTTTTATCGGTATGCAGAAACAGGAAATCGCTGTTGGAAACCAGACAACCTATGATGTGGCTTTAGTCACGGAGACCACCGGTCTGAATGAGGTTGTGGTCACGGCGCTGGGTATGCGCCGGGAAGCCAAAATGATCGGCTACGGCATGACGGAAGTCGCCGGCGAGGAAATCGCTGCTGTCAATACCATCAATACGGTTCAGGCTTTGCAGGGAAAAGCCGCCGGTGTCAGCATTGCAAATTCAGATGGGGGCCTGTTTGGAAATTCAAGAATCCAGGTTCGCGGGATCTCTGTGATGAACTCAAACAATAACCAGCCTATTTTTGTGGTAGACGGAGTCATCCTCGACAACGACGTATCGAATGCCAGTGCAGACTGGAGTTCCAGTGCGGCAGACTTTGGTAACCAGCTGAAGAACCTGAACCCTGACGATTACGAATCGATCTCAATCCTGAAAGGGGC
The DNA here is from genome assembly GCA_050173895.1 of Mangrovibacterium sp. Classification (GTDB taxonomy): domain Bacteria; phylum Bacteroidota; class Bacteroidia; order Bacteroidales; family Prolixibacteraceae; genus JBCFBK01. Next base: position 1,809 of record JBFXKJ010000399.1, read on the forward strand.
TGCTGCAACTGCCCTTTACGGCTCCCGCGGTATCAATGGTGCGGTGGTCATCAAAACAAAGGACGGCAAAGGGAAAAAAGGTCTCGGCGTATCGGTCACGCAGTCGTTTGGTATCGACCATGTGTTTGCACAGCCTGATTTCCAGTATGAATTCGGCCCGGGCGCCCTGGCTGGTTATACTTCCTACGGGGAAAAATCACCCACCGGTCAGTATTATCTTTATTCAACAAACCAGTTTTACACCAACGACGACGGGGTGCCCACCAAACAGAATCACCCCTGGGAATGGGCCGGATACGGACCAAAATTCGACGGACGCAAAATCATCGACTATGATGGAACCGAAACGACCTATAATCCGGTGAAGGACCATATGCTGAAAGCCTATGACCTGGGATTCAACTCCAATACCAATGTGGCTGTCAGCGGTGGCGATGAAAAGACAAGCTTCTATCTCTCTGACTCGTATAATTATCGGACGGGTGTTTTCCCGACGAACAAATTTACCCGGAATGCCTTAAAGCTTGCCGCCAGTCATAAGATGGCCGGCTGGCTGACAGCTGATGCTTCTGTTTCGTTCACCATTTCCAACCCGCAAAATCCCGACAATGACCTTTCTGAAATGTTCATTGACGGTTCGTGGGTGAACTGGTATGATGCAGAAAAATGGAATAACCGCAAATACTACCAGGCTCCTCACGGAGGCGTTCCCAGCTCTGCCTACGGCGATGACTATACATACGTCCCCTACTCCAACAAGTGGTTCCAATACAACCTGAACAAAAAGGAAAGGAAAGAGGAAGTGATCCGCCCCATTGTACGGCTGACGGCCGATATCACCAAATGGCTGAGCGTCACTGCAGAAGGGAACATCAACCATTATACGTCTGAATATGAAGAAAAGAATCTCGGTGAAGGATATGCCAATGAAGGAGGTTACTACGCCATGCGCCACGACCGCGATTTCAGTTATACGGGAAAACTGAATGCCACCGTAAAAGGTCAACTGACCGACGATCTGGCGTCCAGCCTGATGGTAGGCGGTGAAGTCTGGGAACAGGAGAAATCATAC
>JBFXKJ010000400.1:0-2876 GCA_050173895.1 Mangrovibacterium sp.
TTTAAGTCAACCGACGCCAGGTTCGCCGGAATGATCCCGTAAAGCTGTGGCGGGGTGGAGAGATAGAATATGTAATTTCCCTCGATCCCGTATTGTTTAGCCAGAGTGGCAAGCCGGTCTCTCAGGATCGGGTACTCGTAGGCATCGTCTGTGGCCAGTGGCTGATAAAACAGCTTTTGGGAAAACTCCCGGATCAGGATCTGGCTTTTTTCGTCCGACGGCAGAAAACGCCCGGCTTTTATCCTGAAATTCTCATCGGTCAGTTCGGTCCGGCTGACCCCCAAGACAGCAAATTTTTCAGGCAGGAGGTGTTGCCGGTAGAGATCAAACAGAGCCGGGATCAGTTTCCTCGTGGTCAGATCACCTGATGCCCCGAAAATGACGAGTATATGTGACTGATTATGGTTCATGCGTAGTTGGATTTGCAGAATATAAACAAGTAAAGGGATTTTTGGTTTTAAGCGCTCAGGGGTGCTTCGTCTCCGAAATCACCCAGACCACCAACTGATCTTCCCAGGCTGTGCAAACGGTCTTGAACCGAACGACTTCCTTGTGAAGCAGCATGGCCTCTCCGGGGGTCAGGCTGATCCTGATCTGCCGGGAAAAATGCAGTCCGGGAATCCCCGCGGCTTTGTAAACCGCCTCCTTGATACACCAAAAGTAACCATGCCCATCGGGAAGGGAATGTGCAAGGCGGATTTCTTCTTCTGACAGGTATTTTTTTTCGACCCGGATGAAGTTCCGGTGCCGGTTTTCAATGTCGAGTCCGATTCGCGCGGATCGATGCAAAAACAAACCGGCAAAGCGATCGGAGTGACTGATGGAGATCTGTGTGAATTCCGGGTGTTCGATGCATGGTTCTCCCGAATCGAGATAACACAGATGATTGGAATGACATCCTGCCGACAGAAGTAACGCACGCACTGCGAACCATTCCATTTTTCGCCGGCTGCCGTTCAGGCGGAGAAAGGCAGGGTCGGCAGCCGCATCCGGAAACAGGTGCCGCATTTCTTCTTCTGTTTCGCTTATCTCCCAGAAAAACAAGCGACCGTTCTCAATCTCAATTGTTTTATAAAGAGGCATTTTACTCAGCTTGCGTAATTTCAACCCTTATTTTTCTGATCCTGCGGTTATCAACAGCATCAATGATAAAAGTAAAGTTCCGGTATTTTATCCGTTCATTCGGCTTCGGGATTTCTCCTTTTATCTCCAGGATCAGTCCGGCAAGGGTATCCGCTTCCCCTTTACATTCGTCGAACACATGTATGTCAGAGCCGGTGAACCGGTAAAAGTCTTCCAGCTGAACCCTTCCGTCAAAAAGATACCGGTTCTCTCCAAGCTGGGTTGAATAATGTTCGTCCTCGTCAAATTCATCGAGAAAATCGCCGACGATTTCTTCCAGAATATCCTGTAGCGTAACGATACCTGAACTTCCCCCATATTCGTCTACAACAATGGCCATATGGACTTTATTCTTTTGAAATTCTTCAAGCAGATCGTCAATTTTTTTTGATTCGGGAACGAAGAAAGGAGGCCTTAATATTGATTGCCACTGAAAATTTTCCGGTCTGCCAAGATAAGGCAGCAAATCTTTTATATATAAGATTCCCTGAACATGGTCGAATGTTTCTGAAAAAACCGGAATCCGGGAATAGCCCGACTCATTGATCACCTCCAGCACATGGCCCGCCGACGTTGCGATGTTCAGCGCGACCACGTCGGTTCTCGGGCGCATAATGTCGCCGGCACTTTTGTCCCCGAATTTGACGATACCTTCCAGGATCTCCCGGTCACCGTCACTTTGTTCCTGATGGTTCATTTCGAGCGCATGGGAAATCTCATCGAGTGAAAGATCCCGGGAATGCTTCCGGATCCGGCTGCGAATCAGCAGCGACAAACGGATCAGAAAACGATTGAGCGGGTTCAGAACTGCAGACCGGTATCTGTCTTTTGCCACTTCAGAACCGGAAAGCATGGCAAAAAAGGACAAAAGAATAATAATGAATAAAATTTCGACCGTCACGGCGGTTGTATCCGTTAATGCGGCTGCAGCCGCATTAACGGTCGTTAAATCAGGAATAGGGTCTGTTTCCAATCCGGGGCATTTTAATTACTAAAAAGGCAGATCGTCTTCTTCCGAGGGTTGGTCAAAATCCGGGTCTGCCGGATGGCCCGCAGGTTCACTCATGCGCTGCGCAGCAGGAGCGCCCGTGCCTTCAGCACCTCTGGCACCGCCAAGCATTTCCATGTTATCCGCATAGATCTCTGTGGTATAACGCTTGTTCCCGTCCTTGTCATCCCACTGACGGGTACGGATACGCCCTTCCACATACAGTTTGTCACCTTTTTTGACGTATTGTTCCACAACTTTCGCCAGCCCTCTCCAAACAACAATGTTGTGCCATTCGGTGGTGGTTACTTTTTCGCCGTTTTTGGCAGTATAACTTTCGGAAGTTGCCAGGGGAAAGTTGGCAACGGTTACATCTTTATCAAGATGCCTGACTTCCGGATCACGGCCTACGTTGCCGATTAATATCACTTTGTTGACTGACATAGGATATATTTTTTTTATATGCAATAAGTAAGTTACAACTTTATTTTCAATTTGCATTATCAAACAGCCCTTAACTCACGAAGGCCTTGTTTTTAATGATGAAACACCGGTTTGGGCTCATGAACGGAAATGTTCGAAAAGAGAATGCCGGCTCCAGCCGGTCCCTCCCCGCTGTCCCGGTGGCGGATTTCAATTGATCCAGTCCATCCGGTCAAGTTCTTTTTCAATCGGTTTCGGTACGGCAAAGTTAAGAATATCTTCCTTATTCACTTTCAGGAGGCCCTCCGGAAGAAGTTTTTTGCCGTTTGCTTCCACGTAAATA
>JBFXKJ010000401.1:0-2869 GCA_050173895.1 Mangrovibacterium sp.
GAAGGAGGATGTGTTGGAAGGTTTTAAGATCGGAGCCGACGATTACATCACCAAACCCTTCAGCATGGAAGAACTGATTTTCCGGATCGAGGCAATTTTGCGCAGAACCAGCCAGGAGGGCAAGGCGCCCGATCAGGCGATGTATAAGCTGGGACGATATACCTTCGATCCGAGAAAGCAGATCCTGATCAATGAAGGGGAAGACGAACCTGTCAAACTGACAACAAAGGAATCAGAATTGCTCCGGTTGCTCTGCAACAATGCCAATAAGGTTCTGGAGCGGAACTTCGCATTGAAAACGATCTGGATCGACGACAATTATTTCAATGCACGAAGTATGGATGTCTATATTACAAAGCTCAGAAAACACCTCAGGGATGAACCAACGGTTGAAATAATCAATGTCCACGGGAAGGGTTACAAGCTGATCATTTGAGCAGAGGCGCGGGAACAGAAAAAGAGAAATTGCTAAAAAACAATTATGAATTCAGCAAAACTTGCGGAGAACAACTGGAAATACATCCGGGGAGCCCGCTTTGAAGTGGCGGTACTTCCCTGGGGAGCAACCGAAGCACACAACTTTCATTTACCGTATGGTACCGACAATTATCAGGTAGAGGCCATTGCAGCTGAAGCTGCCGGAAGAGCCAACCAGGAGGGAGCCCGGGTCATCGTGCTGCCGGCCATCCCTTTCGGAGTGAATACCGGGCAGACCGACATTCCGCTGACTATGAACATCCTTCCGTCCACACAATACGCGATCCTCTGCGATCTGGCCGAAAACCTGAACAGGCATGGAATCCGCAAACTCGTCATCCTGAACGGACATGGAGGGAATGATTTCAGACAGCAGATCCGCGAGCTGAACCACCGTTTCCCCGAGATGTTCATCTGCCAGTCGCACTGGTTTAAAATACCGGGGAATGCTGCCTTCTTTTCCGAGCCGGGCGACCATGCCGATGAGTCAGAGACGAGTCTGATGATGTTTTTGAAGCCCGAACTGGTGTTGCCGCTTACTGAAGCCGGCGACGGAAAGAGCAGGAAGTTCCGGGTAGATGCATTGAATCAGGGCTGGTCATGGACCGAACGAAAGTGGACAAAAGTATCGGACGACACCGGGATTGGCAACCCAAAACTGGCCACTGCCGAAAAAGGGAAAGTCTTTTTTGAGTACCTGATCCGGAATTATACCGGGTTCTTTTGTCAGCTCTCTTCCCTCGACTTAAACGAGGTGTACGAATAGGGCGGCTGCCCCGCCGGCTCCGAATCCAGGATCATATCGGTTGCGGAAGCGATCTGTTCCCTTCGCCCCATGATGTAAATGACATCCTGGCTCTCCAGCCTGAAACCGGCGTCGGGATGTTCGATCAACTTGCTTTTACGCAGGATCGCCACCAGTGTCACCTGAAAGGTCTTTCTGAATTCAACTTCCCGGATCGATTTGCCCGCAATAAATGAACCCGCGTTAATTTTCAGCGCCACGATATCCAGGTTCGGCAATTCTTTCAGGATCTGAGAGGAATCACCGGTGTCTTCCCGGAAGATCCCATACTGTTCGTCACGGATCTGGGCAACGATCATATTAATTTCGCGTTTGGGGACCAGCTTGCGCGCCAGGACCCGTTCAAGAAGGTTGACTGCCGTTTCAAATTCTTCAGGAATCACCTGGTTCGCTCCGATCCGGTAAAGTTCCTCAATATCGAAAACATATTTCGTCCGCACAATGATAAAGGCATGGGCGTTCAGATGACGGACCCTTTCAACGATCGCCATGGCGGTGATCAGATTGCCAACAGAGATGACCACAACTTCCGAGCTTTCCACCTGCGCTTTCCGGAGAATGGGTTCGTTCACCGCATCGCCGTAGATGACCGTTTCTCCTCTTTCCTGCATCTTTTTCACAATCACCGGATCAAAGACAATCGAGATATAAGGTAACTGAAGGCGGTGAGCGATCGCGGAGAGGTTCAGGCAACGGGAATCCTTGCCAATGAAGATGGTATGCCCCTGACAAACAGGGATGTCAATTTGCGGAAGTGGGAATAGACCTTCCACCAGGACTGCGGGAAGGCGAAATTTCAGCAGCCAGTCGGCCACCGTCCTGGATGTTTTCATCAGCAGCGGCGTGACAACCATACTGATTACCGCCACGGCAAGAAACAACTGATAGTAGTAAGGGGGGATAATCTGGTATTTCATCCCTGATTGAGCCAGGATAAATGAAAATTCGCCGACCTGGCAAAGCGCAAAGCCAACCAGGATGGTTCCCCGGAGCGTATGTCCCAGTGTAAAGGCGGTGGCGCCTGCAAACAGGATCTTGATCAGTAAGACAAGGAGGACAGTCGAAATGACCAGTGCCGGATGCCGCGCGACAAAATTCAGGTCGAGCAACATCCCGATACTCACAAAGAAAAAGCTGGTAAAGGTGTCCTTGAACGGAAGAAGTTGTCCAAAGGCGTTATGGCTGTATTCTGATTCCGAAACCATCAGTCCTGCCAGGAAAGCCCCAAAGGCAAGCGATATTCCCATTTCCGAAGTAAGCAGGGCAACCGAGAAGCAGATGACAAAAATGCTCATCATAAAAAGCTCCTGATTTTTTGTATGGGCGATCGCCCGTAACAACCGGGGCATCATCCATCTGTTCCCGACGTAGACCAGGCCAATGAGAAAAATCGTTTTCAGAAATAAAACCATCAGTTCGTGCTGATGACCGGCGATGCCGGTTTGTTGCCCCAGCAAGGGAGTAAAAAGCAGCATGGGGATGACGATGATGTCCTGGAAGATGAGTATTCCCAGCACCGTGCGCCCGTAGTTTGAAGTCACCTCCGAGCGTTCCTGTACCAGCTTCATCACCACGGCAGTACTGCTC
>JBFXKJ010000402.1:0-2859 GCA_050173895.1 Mangrovibacterium sp.
GGCGATGGACATCATCAAGGCGAACATTTGCGCCATCGTCCAGGAGAAAAGCAAGCCAGACGGCAAAGAACGAAGTGGGATCATACTAAAATAGACAATAAGAGGCGTATCCGGGAGGTAAAAAATCATGGCGATCATTCTGCCCAAACAAACAGGAACCGATGAAGGTGAACTGCTTTTCAGAAAATCCGAGAAAATAACGGATCTTGGCGAGGGCATACAAATCGTCAGGGATTTGAAAGAAACCCTGGATTATTACGGAGGTGTTGGTCTGGCTGCTCCTCAAATCGGCATTTCCAAAAAAGTATTCATTGTGAATATTGTTTCTTCCGGAAAACGGTCGGAGCTACCCCATATCGGTCTTAAGGTGTATATCAATCCGGAAATATTAGACGTGTCTTGTGAAGCCAATACGGACTGTGAAGGATGCCTGAGCGTTTTTTATTCCACCTTATACGGACAGGTAGGCCGATCAAACAGCCTGAGAATAAAATATCTGGATATGGAAGGAAAAGAACAAATAGAGGAGACCATCCATCCTTTTCAGGCCAGGGTTATCTTGCATGAGAATGATCACCTGGAGGGGAAAGTGTTTCTTCAGCGAATGAAATCCGAAGACTTCTCCCAATTGCACTGGGAAGAAAAGCTGGACATCAGGAAAAACGTTTAAAGGATAAGGAAAATAATAGATGAGAAGAGAAAAATTAATGACCGTTAAAGTTGACGAAAACAAATGCACCGGCTGCGGGCTGTGCGTGGATGTTTGTCCGGTGGGAGCGATTACCGTGGATACGGTGGCAAAAATCGACGTGGGACTGTGCAGAAGCTGCGGCGTCTGTATCGATGAATGTCCCGCTGAGGCCATTTACCCGGAAAAGAAAAACACGGCAGCCTCTTTCGAGCCATCTGGTCTGCCACAGTCTTCGCGCATTCCCGCGACGCAGGCATCGAGGGTATATTCATCACATCAGGGAATCAACCAACCGCCCGGCCTTAAATCGGTGAAACAAAGCAATGGGCTTTTAGATCAGGTTTTCGATTTTATCGGAAGAGCTGTCAATACCGGCCAGGGCCAGAAATCGGGCAGCGGGCAGGGTTTTGGTCGCGGCCAGGGATCGCGACAAGGCCGCGGATCAGGACAAGGCCGCGGATGCGGCCGGGGCAAAGGTGGCGGCGGCGGTCGCGGCCAGGGTCGTCATCGTTAAGGCGGGAATCGGATGGATCCGGCAAAGCCGGCCCAGGACGTAAGATAGGTCATTTCCGTTATTCTCAAAAATACCCGGCTGGGACTCAAGCCTATCCTTAAACAGCCATTGCTTTCTAAATACGCTTGCGGGAAAGATGATTATGAGACTATCGGGAAAGTATTAAATGTCTCTTAAGGAAAGGAAAAACATGACTCAACTGGATAATTACCTCCAACCTACGGACACGATAGACTGCGCAAACGAAGCTATCCTTGCAAGGGCAAGCGAACTGACCAAAGGATGCACAACGCCTGCAGAAAAAGCACGGGCACTCTTTCATTTTGTTCGTGATGACATTTCCTACAACCTCTATATGATCTCGGTCTTCAAGGAAGACTTTACGGCCTCGCGCATTCTGGCCTGGGGCAAGGGCTACTGCGTGCAAAAGGCCGTGCTCCTGGCCGCTCTGGCAAGGGCGGTGAGCATTCCATCTCGCCTGGCTTTTGCAAAAATCCGCAACCACAAGGTTCCCGAAAAAATTGTCAAGCTTACGGGGGATAACATTTTTCCCCGCCACGGCTACACCCAGCTTTTTCTGGAGAACACCTGGGTCAGCGTGGCGCCCACTTTCGACAAAGCGCTGTGTGAAAAAATCGGCGTGCCGGTTGTGGAATGGGACGGTCGCACGGAGGCCACGCTTCCCTCGGTGGATCTCCAGGGCCATCCCTACATTGAATACATCGAAAAGTTCGGGGCCCATGCTAATCTGCCCTTTGACTGGATCGTAGCGGAAACGTCGAAAAAAGTTGGAAAAGACAAAAGACCCTGGCTGTCCAAAAATGATATCCCTCCGGTTGGAAAAAGAGTTTGAAGGAGCAAAATTATGGAAAAAACGTATAAGGCCAAAGAGATCAACATAGGGTTCCATCCCGACGGGTATCGGATAGACAAAACCGCCCAGCCTCTGGATTTTTACACGAAGTGGGAAATCACACCGGACAACCAATGGATAAACCCGAAGCCTACCTGCTTTCACTCCATGCCGCAGGAAGGCTGGCGCAAGAAGGATTCAGCTTCATAAGAGATCATTGGCGTCCGTGCCCGGTCAGAAGGATTCAGCGCACCCCTGCGCGTTGCGGCAAATCATTCGAGCCGTTCACCCGCTTTCCGGGACAGCTTTTCAACATTCCCCCGAGGAAAACATTATGACCAGTCAAAAATTAAAACATTTTAAATCACCTGCCGAATTCATTAAACAGTTTTCATCCTTGCTGATTGCAATGCCGATCGCCAGAGCAGATCGTTTTAGAAAGTGCATCTATCCGGCTTTCTCCGAAAGAATAGCGCTTGCCGTAAGCGGCGTAACCCGTTGCGCTTACTGTTCGTGGCTGCACACAAAAACATCCCTGGAAAAAGGCATGCATGAAAAAGAAATAAAATGCCTGCTTGACGGCGACATAAAAGATGCGCCCGAGCGGGAAGCTCCGGCTCTGTTTTACGTTCAGCACCGTGCGGATTTTGACGGCGGATTTTCTCCGGAAGCCAGACAGCGCCTGGTTGATTTTTACGGAGAAGAAAATACGGGATATATTGATTTCATGTTTCAGGCGGTCTATTTCGGCAATCTCTGTTCCAATACTGTTTATTCCGTTCAGAATAATATGGTGCCCAG
>JBFXKJ010000403.1:0-2838 GCA_050173895.1 Mangrovibacterium sp.
CAAGCGTCCCGCTGTAGGTTTCAGATTTGGGATCGACCGTTACTTCAAAATTAGCGGTTTCTGCATTGCGGACCACACTGACCTCCATCTCTCCCACTTTCGGCTTTGTCGTTTTGGTTGCCGTAACCAGATCCACCTTCTGCTTCGCGTAATCGGTGGCGCCTGAAAAGACAACGGTCACATAATCGCCCGCATGAACCAGATTGGCTTCAGCACGGGAATAGGTAACAGATGCTTTCAGATCATTCCCCACTGTTGCTGTTTTTCCGGTACCGCTTAAAGGAAGAAGCTGGACCCCCGAACCGCCGGACGGAACCTGTAGCTGCAGGCATTCTACGTTCATCACATCGCCGGATTTGGCATTCGGGAATGTGGCATTGACCGTAAACTCATCGTCGAGTGTACTCACTCCGGAAGTCGTTGCACTGGATACATCCGTCAGGATAGCATTTCCGTTTTCGTCCCTCGGAATCGAAAAATTATCTTCTTCGCATCTGCCAAACAAGAATATGACAGCAAATAAATATATAACCTTTTTCATTTCATTTCAGATTAACTGTGTATAATTTGCGTACTGAAAGCTTAGCCTTTCTCTATAGGAGGGTAAAAAGTTTACTGCCCCTGTTGCACAGGCTGCCATCCATAATTCTGCGTACATTGCCTGTTGTTTTTAATCTCATTTGCAGAGACGGGAGACAAAAGATGTTTTTTAGAAAACTTAAAATTGAAGGAAGTCGGCTGATGTCCGACGAAATCTTCAATTGCTGAAAATTGTCCGGAGCCATCGACCAAAGCCGTACGGGTACGTCTCATATCCCATAACATTTTGTTTTCAAAGACCAGCTCATAGGCCCGTTCGCTCATGATATCCAGCAGCGTAAGACTTCCGGCCGAGAATTCAGCCAGGCCGGCTCTGCTCCTCACTTCATTGATCCCTTTTATAATATCAGCATCGGAAACAGAACTCCCCAATTGCCGGAGCGACCAATTCACCTCAGTCATCATTAACAGAATATCCGCATACCGGTAAACGTTCCAGTTTAGACCGGAATTCCCGGAGACCTTTACGGCGTCAGCATCATAATATTTATACAAAAAAGGCATTGGAAATTTATCGGCCGGGCTTTCATTTGGATCGTATTTCTTTGCTTTCGTATCGTTATAGTAAAAATAAGCCCGGTCTGCTATTCGTTTATCTGCGGGATTGAAGGAATTATAATAAGCCATACTGGGAACGTTTGTTCCCGTTTCAATGGTAAAAACAGAGGTATAGCTTGTCATCGGGATAAAGAAATACACCGGAAAATTGGTAACCCCCGACATGTATTGAATCTGAAAAATGGCGCCCCCTTTGTTATTCATTGCCGGTTTATTCAGGTCGTTTAAATTTCCGATCGGATATTTTCCATAGAGCGCATCCAGCTGTGTTTTTGCTTTCTGAAGAAGCTCTTTTGCGTTCGCATTGTTCACGGGGTATCCGGTCATCGACCACAAACCTTCCTCACACCAGTTTTTTGTCGTGTCAGCACTCACTTCCTGGTAAGGGTAACCTGCCATATTCAGGTAAACATCGCTCAGAATGGCCCTGGCAACGTCTTTCGTTACACGTCCGTCAGAAGAACGGCTGTCAGGCAGAGCGCTTTCATTGACTGCAAACTCGAGGTCAGGAACGATGATCTTGTCATAAATTGATTTAAGGGAACTGCGTGGTTGTTCTGCCTGGCTGGCGTCGGAAAGGACATTTACATTGTAGACCACGTCTCCGTAATGCCTGACAAGACAGAAATAATAAAAGGCCCGTAAAGTTCTGACTTCCCCCAGATACCTGGATTTATCATTATCAGAGAAGCCTGTAATGCCGGGGATCATTTTGACAGCCAGATTACAGTCGCGCACACCCTGATACCAGTTATCCCAGGGATAAGTAAAATAATCTTCTTCGCCGCTTTCCGCGTCTGTTTCAAATTTCCACAACCGGGCTCCCATGTATTGCGAGTAAGCTTTGCCGGTCGCGTATTCCATGGCTCCGACAAGGTTACCTCCCCATTCACTCGTACCTTCGGTCCACTGAGGAAGAGCGCGGTAAGAACCTGTGGCAAAAGCGACACCAGCATCGTAACTGGTTACTCCCGATTCGGTCGTCAGCGATCCGGTAGGATCTTCTTCCAAAAATTTATCGCAAGAGCCAAAAACGAGCCCAAGCAGCAATGACAGTGTATATAATTTGAGGTATTTCATTTCTTTTCGTATTTATAAGGTTAGAAAAGCACGTTCACTCCAAAAGTAAAGGTTGACGGCCGGGGGTATTGATAAAAATCCATATGCGGCGTAATCGAATCCATGTTTCCACTGTCACTTCCTTCAGGATCATAACCGGAATAATCTGTTATGACAAAGAAGTTCTTGGCAGTCAGGAACAATCTGAGCCTTTTCACTCCCCAGCGGTCTAACATAACTTTGGGCAAGGTATACCCCAGAGTCAGTCCGTCGCCCCGTATATACGATGCATCTTCGATCCAGTGGGTATCCGGGTAAGTCTGGTAGTAGGCACCCCCCATACCGGGGCGGACCTGCCCAATATCGCTATTCTGATGATCCGGTCGCCACGCATCCAGGACAGTGGCTTTACTGTTGCCCATTGTTTGACGATCCTCACCCGAATGGTTTGTCCTGTTCTCCATTTTTGCCCCGTAGGAAATACGGATATCCAAACTTAAATCGAAGTTTTTGTATTCAATTCTGTTATTGAAATCCATATCCCATTTTGGGAACGCGTTCCCAAGCAGGTATCCGTCGCTGGCATTAATGGCTCCATCGTTATTTTTATCTTCGAGATCG
>JBFXKJ010000404.1:0-2800 GCA_050173895.1 Mangrovibacterium sp.
TACATGAAATTCAGGCAGTGGGCCGATGACTATTTCTTTCTGCCGCACCGCAATGAAACCCGTGGTGTGGGCGGGATTTTTTTTGACCATCAGGATTCTTCCGACAAGCCAGATTTTGAAAAGCTGTTTGGATTTACCCAAAGATTGGCAGAGGCCTATCCGGTCATCTATATCCGCCTGATGAATAAGAACAGGCACCGGCCGTATACGCAAACAGAAAAAGAATGGCAATATCTGCGAAGAGGCCGCTACGTCGAGTTTAACCTGCTGTATGACCGCGGTACGAAGTTCGGACTGGAGTCGGGTGGACGCACCGAATCGATCTTTTTAAGCATGCCTCCCATGGCCGCCTGGACATATGATTTCACAGCAGAGAAAGGATCGCGGGAAGCTCATACACTCAGCCTGCTGAAAAAAAATATTGACTGGGAAAAGGATGAGTTGTGAGCTGCTTGCTTCCGGTCTCCGCTATGCGCCACGCTCTATACCCTGTGCTCTAAACATTTTATAACTTAGCTGTTTTTCCTATGACACCTGATTCCAAACGAACGGCCGTATTACTGGTGAATGTCGGAACCCCAGATGAGCCTGCTGTTCCGGCAGTGAGAAGGTATTTATATCATTTCTTAAATGACCCGCGCGTCATTGATCTGCCTCTGATTCCCCGGAAACTACTGGTGAACCTGATCATTGTCCCGTTCCGGGCACCAAAGTCGACAAAGCTTTATGAACGGCTGTGGACCCCGGAGGGTTCTCCCCTGATGGTGAATGCGGTTAAAAACCGCGACAGGCTTCAGGAAGTGCTTGGCGAAGATTATGACGTGTTCATGGCCATGCGCTATGAAAATCCCTCACTTAAACAAAGCCTGGAACAGATTCGGGAAAAGCGGTATGGAAAACTGATTGTTTTTCCGGTCTTTCCGCAATATGCTTCATCAACTACAGGGACGGTCGGGGAGTTTGTTTTCAGAAAGGTGGGCAAATGGAATGTGATGCCGGAAATCAGGATGATCAGCCAGTTTTATGATCATCCGCTGTTTATTCAGGCATTTGCTCAACGGATCAGGGAATACGAGCCTGAAAAGTGGGACCACCTTATTTTTTCCTATCATGGCCTTCCCATGCGTCACATCAGGAAAGCACATCCGCAGGTTGATACCGCTGCATGTACCTGTTCCCAGGCATTGCCCCCGCACGGGCATTTCTGCTACCGGGCTACCTGTTACGAGACATCCCGTTTACTGGCAGGGGAACTGGAACTGAAGCCGGAAGACTACACAGTCTCTTTCCAATCGAGGCTGGACAAAGACTGGCTGGAACCCTTCACCGATGCCACGCTGGTGAAACTTGCCAAAGCCGGCCGTAAAAGGATCCTGGTGGCGGCACCCGCATTTGTGGCCGATTGTCTGGAAACCACCGTCGAGATTGGCTACGAATACCAGGAGCTTTTTGAAAAAGAAGGTGGTGAGAAAGTGCAGCTTGTTGAAAGCCTGAACGACCATCCGCTGTGGATCGAAGCGATGAGGGAAATCATTCTGGGCAAAGTACATGGAGCATAGGGCGTAGCGGAAATCGGAAATGGGGTTTTCAGATTTTCAGCGTACTGACGGCCCGTCTTCCATCTTTGACTCTCTTCCGGATGGGTCTTAAATCTTGGTTCTTGGTTCTTGGCTCTTGATTCTAATGTCTTGATTCTTCCTTTATACCATTCCGCTGAAACCCATGAAAGCCATGGCCAGGATACCGGCCACGATCAGTGCGATCGGCGTTCCGCGAAGTCCTTTGGGTACATTCATCAGATCGAGTTGCTCCCTAAGTCCGGCAAAAAGAAAAAGGGCGAGCCCGAATCCGATCGAATGGCTGAGGGCAAATACAACGCCTTCCATCAGGTTAAACTCACGCTGGATGGTCAGGATCGCCACCCCTAGAATGGCGCAGTTCGTGGTGATCAACGGCAGAAACACACCCAGTGCCTGATAAAGCGCAGGGCTCACTTTCTTCAGAATAATCTCCACCAACTGAACCAGCGCGGCAATCACCAAAATGAAGGATATGGTCTGCAGATAACCAATATGGAAAGGGGTCAGGATATAAACCTGTACCAGGTAGGTCACGATTGTTGACAGCACCATGACGAACATAACGGCGCCTGCCATTCCCAGTGCGGTGGAAATCCTTTTTGACACGCCCAGCAGCGGACAGATACCCAGGAACTGTGTGAGGACGATATTGTTGACAAATACAGCCGATATGATGATCAGAATATATTCCATGACACTAAGCTTTATTTAGTTTGTTCACAATGGCCATCAGGAATCCCAGCACGAGGAAGGCGCCCGGAGCAAGTACGAACAGGAGCATGCCATAGTCTTCCGGATAGATCGCGATCCCGAAAATTTTGCCGCTGCCCAGAAATTCCCGGATGGATCCCAGGACGGTCAGCGACAGGGAAAAACCAAGCCCCATACCGAGTCCGTCGATCACTGACGAAACGACGCTGTTCCTGGAGGCAAAGGCTTCGGCCCGGCCCAGGACAATACAGTTTACAACGATCAGCGGAATGAAAAGGCCCAGGCTTTTGAACAAGCCCGGCGTGTATGCCTGCATGCAGAGCTCCACAACGGTCACAAACGAAGCAATGATGACAATGTAGGCAGGGATCCGCACTTTATCGGGAATCCCGCTTTTTACCAGCGATACGAAAAGATTGGACATGACCAGGACAAAGGTTGTCGCAAGACCCATACCCAGACCATTGATCGCCGATGATGATACGCCCAGGGTGGGGCACATGCCCAAT
>JBFXKJ010000405.1:0-2791 GCA_050173895.1 Mangrovibacterium sp.
TCAGGGAACACTTTTTTGGCTTCTTCAATGAGGCGGGACGCCTCATTGAAGTCGGACGTGTTACCCGTCAGGTAATTGAATATTCCCGATATTTGCATCTCATCAACAGGCTGGAATTGCATAAAAAGAGGGTTCTCGGGATTAATCCGTGAAGGACTCGACAGCAGGTTGATCCGGAAAACATAGGGAGACTTCTTGTCTGCGACAGATTTTCCGGGTGTGACATAAATTTCCCGGCCAAGGTCGAATGCGGAAAAATGGACATAGCGCTTCGGATTGTTGCGCAGATCAGTGAGCAGGCTGTTCAGGCTTTGGCTGAGCAGAGCCAGGTTATTATACAACTCCGGATCATTGATCAGCCGTCCGGCCGTCCCTTCGTTATTATTAACCTTGTCGATGATCTGACTGAGGTCGTCCGACGACTTTGAAATATTGGAGAAAAGTTGCCGGATGTTGATCCCGGCAATACTGTCGCTGATGTCGGAGGCATTCGCCAGAATATTGTTGAAATCGCTGGTGCCTTTATTTAAGGTATCGCTTATTTGTTTCAGGTTTATAAGGGTACCTTCCAGGTTCACATACTGTGATTTCATCAGTTCATTGAGCATTCCCGAGGTTTCCCGGATGTTCAGGATGGTTTGGTTGATATGCTCGAAGCTTTCGGAGAGATTTTGGCGGGTTTTTTCATTAAAGACGTAAGTCACCACGGTGATAGCCGAATCGAGTGAGGAAAGGAGTTGTTCCGCCTTGTTTTTCAGAGGAAGCACCTGCATGCTCACCTGTTCTTTCAGGTCACCCTCGATGCTTCCCGGGATGGTATCATGTTCTTCATAATAATCTGTCGCCGGGGTGACCTCCAGCTTGATGGACCGGGTTCCCATGAGGTCGCTGGAAATGATCCGTGCAACCGTTCCCTTCGGCAGGCGGAAGTCGCCTTCAAGGCTGAAACTTACCAACAGGCTGCCATCGTTGCTTTCGGAGAATTGAATATCCTTGACCTGTCCTACCTTATACCCGTTGAGGGTAACTGCACTGGATTTCACCAGGCCGTCAACCCGGGAATAATGCACATAATAGATGGAATTGTCTTTAAAAAAGTCAATCCCTTTCAGGTAATTCATTCCCCAGATAAAGACAGCAATACTGACAGTGATCAGAATTCCGAGCTTGGTGTATTTTGACAACTTCATGGTTCCTTTGTTAGATGTAAAACGGTTTTCCGGTCTTTTTCCTTATGCAATATTACCACGCATTCTTCAGGAATGCAAAACAAGCCGGGCAAAGCTATTGTTTTTGACCGGCCAGTGCTTCCTTCACCGGGACCAGCCGCTCATTTCTGAAAGCGACGATAAATGCCTCCGGATATTTTTTTTGGGCTTCTGCCCGTCTTTTTAAGATTTCCTGATAAGAAGTTTCCCTGGCATACAGATATTTATACATTCCTTTCTGTTCAAACAGGTGAATACCTTTCAATCCTTTAAAATTGAAGGGGAGCGGATCGATCTTCTTTGTGGATGCCGCGATCTGAACACTAAACCAGACATCATCTGCAGGAGCCTGGGAGGTGATCTGTTGCGGGATGCCTGTGTCGTTCAGGGGAGCGGACTGTGCGAGCGGCTCCGTTTCAGCCTGCAGCGCTCTTTCGCTTCCGGTACGCACCGAATCCAGTTCTTTTTCAACGGTCCGTCCCGAAACCAGCCGGAAATCGCTTCGCGTTTCAACCGAAGTCCTGTAGGAGCGGAATGCCCTGAAAATCGCCGATGCCAGCCGGGTCTGTCCCTCTTCCGAATTCAGGTACTGTGCCTCAGAAGGATTGCTCAGAAAACCTGATTCAATCAGTACGCCGGGCATGCTGATCTTTCGCAGGACCAGGAAACCGGCCTGTTTAACACCCCGGTTGTTCCTGGCCGCGCGGGTCTTGAATTCATCCTGCACCATCGATCCGATCATGATGCTTTGGTCGAGGTATTCATCCTGGACCATTTCGAACATGATGTATGATTCAGGCGAATTCGGATCAAAGCCCTCGTACCGGGTCGAATAATCCTCTTCCATCAGGATGACGGAGTTTTCCTTTTTGGCCACTTCCAGGTTTTCTTCCGAACGGTGTAAGCCCAGCACAAAGGTTTCGGTGCCGGTGATAGCGGGCGTACCGCAAAAGTTTGCATGCAGGGAGATAAAAAGATCGGCCTTACTGCTGTTGGCAATCGCGGCCCGCTGATGCAGCGGGATGAAAACATCGCGGTCGCGTGTGTAGATCACTTTTGTATCGGGCATCTGCTGCCGGATTTCGTTCCCCAGTTTCAGGGCAAGCCGCAGAACGATGTCTTTTTCCCTGATGTTCCGGTAAACCGCACCAGGATCCTGTCCGCCATGCCCCGCATCGATTACCACGGTAAATGCTTTCCCGGGAGGTGTACCGGTCGTTACTGCAGTACACAGGAAAATAGCCAATCCAAGAAAAAGCAGATATCGTTTATAATTCATGATCTTTTCCATATAAAATCAAACAAAAATAGAAATATTAGGATTATTTTGCATCCGTTCGCGGTTTTGTCGGTAATGAATTTATATTTTTGCACACCATGAAGGCCATTTTGCAATTAACTTGATCCGGAAGCTAACGACATATCTGCTATTGACGGGCTGCATGACTGCAGGAGCCGGAAATCTTCGGCTGCCGGGATACAATCCGGCACCTTCACTTATGCATTGGTCCGATACGATCAGTAAGAACAGTCAGCCTGGTCCGGATACGCTGCGAAAAGGCCATAACCCTCTCCTGAAAGAT
>JBFXKJ010000406.1:0-2777 GCA_050173895.1 Mangrovibacterium sp.
TGGCCATATCGCCGTGAGGCATCACGCGCCGGCTTTCACCAATGACAATCAGCCCTGATCCAAAACCGGCCCGGCTCATCATTTTCAGCTTCTTAAATTCCGCGAGCTGGTTGTGATCAATCTTGCCGGGGAATAGCAGGAACCAGCGGTTCCCTTTTTTAAATTCCCGGTCGAGTTGTTTTCGGAAGCCGGACTTTGAAAATCCAAAAAATTCAGCCATCTCCAGGCTGAATTCGTCAGCAAGCTTGTCATAAACACGTTTAACCTGAGGGGCAGCCATGTCCATTCTCAGCTCGTAATAAGGGATAGAGGTTGCCAGGATGCTTCCATCATCGGCACAGACATTTCCCCGCCTGGCCAGGATCTCCGAAGTATTGGTCCGAAGCTCCCGGGCAATTTTTTCCCATCTGCCGGTATCCATCGCCTGGATCATCACGATCTTGACCACGATGATCAGCCCGATCACTACGGCCAGAAAGTAAATGATCCCGAAACGGAAGGTTATGTCTTTTCTGATCTCCATCTGTCAGTTTCGTACGTTAAACGTTCACCTGGACGCTCCTTTTTGCGGGAGATCCGGGCTGTCATTATCGATACTCTTCACTTTTATTTTTCTTGCCGGCACCTGCGGTTCCAGCAGTTCAAGGCCGTTTTCCTTTACTTTGGCGGCAATTTCAGAGGGCCTGTTCATCTTCATCAGCTCGGTTTCCCAGGTGACCGCCTCCGCCTTGAGTTCCTTGATCGAATCCTGGACTGCTTCCATCTGCCGGATGGTTCGCTGCGACCAATAGCGGTTTGTGATCAGAAGAATTCCAAAGGACACGACCAAAAAGAGCAGAGGGAGGTGTTTTAGCACCTTTTCGCTTGCCAGGATACCTCCTCCGAGGAAAGAGCGGAGTCCGCCACTGGCAGCTTTCACTCTTTTCGGGGAAGGCTGCTTCACGGGTTCTCCGGCAGGCTGTTGGTCAACCCGTTCCCCTGCCGGCTCGTTCGCAGTCTCCGCGAAAGCTTCTTCCTGCATCCGCATCTCATCATCGGGGTTTTCCTTTTTCATACCTTTTCGGCTATTCTCAGTTTTGCACTTCTCGATCTGGGATTCCTTGCGGTCTCCTCCTCATCCGGAATGATCACCTTTCTGTTCACAGCAGTGAACACCCGGGCAACCTGTCCGTAGAAATCTTTTTCCAGCTTTCCCTCAAAATTGCCGGAGCGAATAAAATTCTTCACCAGCCGGTCCTCGAGCGAATGGTAAGTAATCACCACCAGGCGCCCGCCTGGCCGGAGCAACTGAGCCGACTGAATGAGCAATTCTTTCAACGCATCAAGCTCGTTGTTTGTCTCGATCCGTAAAGCCTGAAATACCTTTGCCAGATATTGGGTTTCATTTTTACGGGCTACACTTCCGGCGATGGCTTCAAGGAATTCACCGGTTGTCCTCACAGGATGAGCCTGCCGCGCCGAAACGAGATCCTTTACCAACCGCCGCGCGTTCTCGATCTCTCCATACTCCCTGAAAATGCGAACCAGTTCTTCCTCCGGATATGTATTCACGATCTCCGCCGCTGTTTTCCCGGCATTCCTGTTCATCCGCATATCCAATTCACCTGAAAACCGAAAGGAAAAGCCCCGCTCTGCCTGATCAAAGTCATGAAATGACACCCCCAGATCGGCAAGGATACCGTCGAGCTGCTCCACCCCGAAATAATGCATGAAGTTGCGCAGGTATTTAAAATTGTGACGGATAAAACAGCATCGCGGGTCGTCAGGTATGTTTGCAGCGGCATCCTCATCCTGATCGAAAGCAAAAAGACGCCCGGCGTCAAGTTTCCTGAGAATTTCCCGGGAATGTCCTCCTCCTCCGAAAGTCACATCGGCATAATCGCCATCCGGACGAATTGTTAGTCCGTCGATGCACTCCTTCAGTAAAGCTGGTATGTGATAGACCTGATCCATGATTATTCCTGCAGACTGCCGACATGTTTACCATATAAATCACCGTAATCGTCATCCCCTTCATAGGCTTTATGGACATCCACATCCCACAGGCGGATACAGTCGCCCAGGCCTGTAAAAATGACGTCCTTTTTTATACCTGCCTTCTCAAGAAACTCATTGGGCAGATTCATCCGCCCGTTGTCAGGCACCTGAATCACTTTAAAATTGCTGTACAACATGTCCAACAAACGCCGATGCTCTCTGTTGTCGCGGTTAAGCTTCGCCCTTACTCGGGCGAAGTCGGCATTCCACACATCGGTCGTATAAATATTCAGGCACTTCTCATAAGGATCCCGCTGTATCACAAGCTGATCGCCGGGTATCTTGCCGCCCATCTCATTTTTATAATCGGCCGGCAGCAAAACCCTTCCTTTTTCATCAACTGTTGCGTATTTTTGCCCTGAGAAGTTCATTTATTTCCAATTACCTGTCAGTGTGTAAAATTAGTGCTTTTTTCACATTTTCCCACTTTTTGTCACTTTCTGTCACTTTCCTCCACCACCTGCTATGAGGAAATATGTTTATTTCCTGTTAATAACTGACTAAAAAATGTTAATACCCAATATATATATCATTCACAGCGTGCTTCTTAACCACACAACAAATAATCTGCAGAAAAGTTAATAAATCGCTTTTTCAGGCTTAACAGGGGAAGAACAATCCGTTCAACATGGAGGAATGGCAATAATTTTTTAATTTTCGGCCTGAAAAAAACAGCATCATGTCTGACAAAGATCAAAAGGTGATCCGGCCGATCAACATTAAAGGGCTTTTTGCCGAAA
>JBFXKJ010000407.1:0-2722 GCA_050173895.1 Mangrovibacterium sp.
CCAAGAACAAATACTGGTTATACACATGGTCACAGGCAAGCAGAAGCACATCGGGAGCGGCTAACGACATAAGGCAGTCGCTCCGGTAGGTGGACAGTTTTTCGTAACGAATGTCCGTTGCTACCTTTCGGGGTAAATCTTCCACATCGGACAAGGTATGAAGGCATACGTGTTTATCGCCAATCCGGAGGCTGTCTGCTCCCAGTTCAATATCTTCCAGACAGGTCGTGTTATCAAGTGAAAGTGAAAAATACTTTTCGATTAACCCGGCATGTTCCGGTGTTCCGACAATCTCGTCAGTGGTAAGCCGGATAAGGCTAATAAATCCGCTGTCGTTAATTATCCGCTCAAACTGTCCGACGGCTTCCAGGAACCTGACTGTACTTTCTCTATTGACTTCCTTGGGGATGATTTTGCCCCGGCAAAGGGATGAAAAGTTGCTTTGCATCCGCATCCGCTCTTTGGTTGTTTTGGTCAGATAAAGGAAGCACTCATGTTTCAGGTAGGGCCGTTCATTAAAATGACGTTCATAACTTCGGGAGAGAAAACTCATTTCTCCATCATCAGTTTTAGGCTGGTAAGTTTCACGGACAAACCAATCCTGCTTTTGTACCACACTGTAATCGGGCAGCACCTTGGCCGCTTTGGCCCAGGCAGAATGAATGGCTTCATATTCAGACGAAGTGATAGTAAAAAGTTCCGGCAGGTTTATACGGAATACGACCGTTATATCGGCATCCTTGCTGATAATACAGTCATGCTCTACACTTAGTAGCGGGAATTTACTTTCGATAGTCGTTGCTTTTAGGATATTCCTCATGCTGTATTCTCCTTTCTTAGTTTTTGGAAATGGCTACGGGGAACTTTCCGGTTAATCAGGTAGCGGGGATGCTGTTTTTTTGCCATGAGCTTCATAAGACCTGATTCCCCGTAACGGGTGTTCAGGTTGAAAGTCAGCCATACCAGCACCGAAGCGGCAATTACACCGAAAGCGATACAGACCCATTGGCTAACCCCTGCCATGTAAAGGATGACAAATACCACGAACACGGCAAGCAGCCCGCCAGCGAAAATGAACAGGTACTGTGATTTCAAACCCTTAAATTCCACGCTTTTGCCAATTCCTTTATTGATATTGTATTCCATAATAATTTCGATGGAATCAATTAAAGGAAGAACGAACGCAGGATGGTAGCAGCAACAATAAGGAAAATACACGCCCCAAACCAGCTTGCAGCGGTTTTGCTGGTATCGGGGTCTCCCGAGCTGAACTTGTTGTAAACTTTGATTCCGCCGATAAGCCCTACTACAGCGCCAATGGCATAAATCAGCTTGGTTCCGGGGTCAAAATACGAAGTAACCATGTTGGTGGCTTCTGTTATTCCGGCGGTGCCATCACCCTGCGCAAATGCGGTTGAAACAGCAGCCAGGATTAAAGCTGCCTGCATCAGAATTTTCTTTTTCGTCATACTGATTTCTTTGTTTATGGTGCAATGCCTGTTTATAGCCCTGCACCGGTTAAATAAATTGTTTGTTTTTTCGGATATTTTAGTGGTTGTTGTCGACCCTATCCGTAATCGTGTTTTTTCATCTGTTCGTATTTAATGCGTTAGACATAATTTCTGACATCAAACCCTTTGGGAACAGGACCCGCAGAAGGCTCATCTTCTCCTGACTCTCCGGCTTTCCGCTGATGAAAAGCTTTCAGGTACGAATCAATTAATCCGCCGACCCTGTCTTCCCTCTCGGGTTCACCTGAAACCATTGCTTCGAACATGTCGGTATGTTTCAGGTGCAGAAGAACCCGTCCTGTTTCTTCTTTTTTCTCCTTTGTAATAACCGGATTGTGTACCACGGTGCGGTAGGCTTCGCCCATTTGTTCAAAACTGATTCCCTCGGCCAGTGAACGGCCTGAAACCTGTAAGGCTTCGTATTCTTCCTCTTCATCCGCCAGTTCCGGTTCTCCCGGCATCGGGCAGTCAATGTCTAGTGGCAGGTTGGCTTCGCCGGGAGGAACTTCGCCAAAAACTTCGTCCAGTTCGCCCACTGGAATTATCCGGGAATGTTCTTTTGGTACATCTGACGGGACAAATATATTTTCTTTCCCCTTATCTTTTTCGTTGTCCGGTTCTATGGCCGTTTGTGGCACAGCGATGCGTTCCTTGAGGACAAACTGGCTTTTGCCGATAATGTCGTCTCTGTTCTTTTTCCTGCTATGTTCCCGGAGCATTGCCTCCCTGTTTTCCTTCCGAAAACGCCGGTTCTCAGAAATGAAAAAGTGCATCGTCCAGAGCGCGTAAAGTATGGCAAAAGCGACCAGCAGTGCCAATACTGTATTGAGTGTAATGGTTATCATCTGTTACTGGAATTTGAGTCGCTACCGAAATTTTTATTCTGAAATCTTAGTGATGTTTATTCCCTTATGCTTTTCTTCGTATAGACGAGTAATCTCACTACCATAAGTTTCAAAATGATGAACCAGTATGTTGTCGATGTAACCGGATAGCGAAACTTCGTTGCTCCCGATTACACGGCATATGGTCTGAATTGTATCATGAAAATCCCTGCGGATATAAACCATTTTTCCAGTTCGGGCAGTAATGGAAGAATCTTTGACAATAAGCGTTTCATAATCCTGTTCTTTGCTTCGTCTGCGCCGGGGTTCATCTTTAGGGATTTCAGCTTTGGGTACAGACGATTCACCAAAATTTTCATTATTCTC
>JBFXKJ010000408.1:0-2712 GCA_050173895.1 Mangrovibacterium sp.
GCATCTGCACAGGCTTTTCATCCTCCACAAATGCTGCAACGGATAAAATCCGGTGTGCAGCGTGCAGCATCAGCTTAGCGTCCGCCCCGGGGTCCCGGCTAAAAAAAAGATAAAAGAAGCTTATTTTTCCTGATCCGGGTAAACTAACTTCGGTTATCCTGCGTTTATCATTTTTGATTATGTGAGGATTAGGTGCTGTCACTGGGTTAATTAAACGAAAAAAAAAGGATGAAAAATGTTTCTATTTTAATTCCCAATGGGAATTTCAGCCTTGTTAACGTGGCGGGTACGCACCAGATGTTGTCGTGGGTCAACGAGTTTCTGGAGCAGGAGGGAAAGGAGCCTTTATTCAGGCTTCAGTACGTGGGAGCATCGAAAGTTGTTCCTGGGCCGGACAGCATCTTCCACGTGCAGCCCGACCTGTATCTGGATGATGTGGAAAGTACGGATCTGATCATTTTACCGGCTGTTCACGGGGATATCCTGTACAGCCTGAATCAGAATGCAGAACTGATCCCATGGTTGGTCAGTCATTACAGGAAGGGTGCCGAAATCGCCAGCCTGTGTATCGGCACCTTTATTTTGGCGGCGACCGGTCTTTTGGACGGCAAGACCTGTTCCACCCACTGGTTTTACGCGAATGAGTTCAGAAGATTATACCCCCGGGTCACCCTGGCTGACCATAAGATTCTCACGGAGGCGGAAGGGATATACACCAGCGGTGGTGCGTATTCATTTACAAATCTGATGATCTATCTGACAGAAAAGTTTGCCGGCCGTGAAGCGGCTGTTCATTCGGCAAAAGCCTTTATGATCGATATTGACAGGACGCAACAGTCGCCCTTTATCATTTTTGCCGGTCAGAAAGCTCACCAGGATCAGCTTGTTCTTCATGCCCAGGAGTATATTGAAAAGAATTTTTCGGAGAAGATCACCATTGAAGAACTGGCCTCTCTGATGCAAATAGGTCGCCGGACTTTCGAACGGCGGTTTAAACGGGCAACGGCCAATACTGTTGCCGGGTACATCCAGCGTGTTAAAATGGAAGCTGCAAAGAAGCAGCTGGAGAGCGAGCAGAAAACAGTGAGCGAAGTGATGTATGACGTCGGCTATAATGATGTGAAGGCTTTCCGCGATGTCTTCAGAAAAGTAACCGGTATGTCGCCACTTGGCTACCGCAACAAGTATTATAAAGAGATGATACTGGACCGGGTAAACTGAGCCCCGTTTTCCACGGGTTGGTCCCTGTTGGGGAAAATGGTCTACACGACAGGCTTGTTTTCTTTTTTCTGCATGGCCTTTTTTTTTACGAAACAACAAAGGGGAATCTGTTCCCCTTTGTTGTCAGGCGGCCATTTTTCTGCATTCATCGGCGCATTTCCGGCATGCTTCCGCACAACGCTGGCAATGATCCATTTGATGCATGGCGCACTCTTCTCCGCATTGCTCGCAGATTTCCGCGCACAGACCACAAAGGCGGCGGGCGAATTGTTCATCTCCGAAGCCGGCGCTTCTGGCCATAAACGCGGCGGCAAGCCGGCAAATGTCCGCGCAATACCTGTCAAACTGGATACATTTCACCATGGGCCGTACGTCAACTTCTCCCAGACAAGCTGACGCGCAGTGTTCGCATTCGGACGCACAACTGTAACAAGCTTCAATACAGCTTTGAAATTTTTCGTGACTCATATCGTATTTTTTTAATACCTTCAGTACCGCTGTCGCCCGGTCTTCAGTACCGCTGTCGCCCGGTCTTCAGTACCGCTGTCGCCCGGAAATCCATACAGGGTGTTCAGGAATCATGCCATCCCGGATAATTTAAAAACATCAGCCGGTCAAAAACAAAACCTGAGCCCGGGCGTTGTGGAAAAGATGGCGTTTGCCCGAAAAAATTGACAACGAATGATCTGACAGATATGGACACAGCTGATTTTTATCAAATCCTAAAGACCCCGACAGGAGAGTTTGCATACTATGACCTGGCTCTTCTCCGGAAACAGGGGCATCCGATTGAAAAATTGCCGTTTTCAATCCGGATCCTGGTGGAAAACATCCTGCGAAACCAAAACCAGATCACTTTCACACAGGGACATCTGGATACGGTTTTGCGCTGGAAGCCTCAACCTGAAGAAAAAGAAATCCCCTATCTTCCGGGGAGGGTCCTGATGCAGGACTTCACAGGAGTTCCTGCTATTGTTGATCTGGCATCGATTCGCTCCGAAGCCGCGCGCAGAGACCTGGATGTGAGTCTGATCAATCCCCAGGTTCCGGTCGACCTGATCATCGATCATTCCGTTCAGGTTGATTTTTTCGGGACCCGGAACGCTTATCAGGAAAATGTGGACCTGGAATACGAACGGAATCACGAGCGATATTCCCTTTTGAAATGGGCACAGTCATCCTTCCGGAATTTTAATGTACTGCCTCCGGGAATGGGCATATGCCATCAGGTTAACCTGGAATACCTGGCCCAGGTAGCCACCGTCAGGGGCGGACTGATTTTTCCGGACACCCTGGTTGGAACCGACTCCCATACACCGATGGTGAACGGGATCGGTGTCATTGGCTGGGGCGTAGGAGGCATCGAAGCCGAAGCAGCCATGCTGGGGCAGCCCATTTACATCATGCTGCCCGAAGTAATTGGCCTGAAGTTCAAAGGAAAACTCAGGGAAGGGACCAGCTCGACCGATCTGGTCCTCACCGTGGCCGAGT
>JBFXKJ010000409.1:0-2693 GCA_050173895.1 Mangrovibacterium sp.
AACGTTTTTATCATCCCTTCCGATACGGAAGCGCAGGTGAGTGTTGCCGTGACCACGCTGAACTCCCTGGCCAATGAATATCCTGTCACCCTGATCGGGCTCCCCGGTTTCCAGCGTTTTAAAAGCGTTCAAACCGAATATCTCCACCGGACGGGAATGAATATTCTGACACCCTATTTTGTAGATTATACATCACCTCTGGTCAATCAGTTCATCCGCAAGTTCAGGCGTAATTTTTCAGCAGAGCCAAATCAGTACAGTTTTCAGGGATACGATGTGGCATTTTATTTCATGTCAGCCTTATTTCGTTATGGAAAGGATTTTACCGGTTTTCTTCCTGAGATGGAAACTTCCCTGCTCCAGTCATACCTTTCGTTTGAACGGGTGAATGAAGAGGGAGGATTTATGAACGACGGATTGTTCATCCTTGAATATACTCCCGATTTTGAGATTAAGTCGAAAGGAGTTGCCGAACAGGCGGTGGTTCAGTGAGCGACCGGGAACAACGGCGTGCGTCCGCCTGGCCCCGGTCGGTGCTTCTTATTTTTCGAATTCAGAAATCGTTTTCTTTATCATTTCGAGCGCTTCCAGCATTTGCTCTTCATTGATCACCAGCGGAGGTGTGAAACGAATGATGTGCTCATGAGTCGGCTTGGCGATCAATCCGTTTTCCTTCATCGCCAGGCACAGGTCCCAGGCTGTTTTTCCCTTCACCGGATTGACAGCGATGGCATTGAGCAGGCCTTTCCCTCTGACTTCGCCAATGACAGGTGATTTTGTTTTGCGCATGTTTTTCCTGAAAACTTCGCCCATGCGGGCTGCATTTTCCGCCAGGTTTTCTTCCACGAGCACATCCAGGGCCGCCATCGATACCCTTGCCGCAAGCGGATTGCCTCCGTATGTGGAACCGTGTTCACCGGCTTTGATGGTCAGCATCACTTCATTGTCGGCCAGCACACACGAAACCGGATACATTCCTCCCGACAGTGCCTTCCCCAATACAAGGATGTCGGGCCTGACCTTTTCATGATCGCAGGCAAGCATTTTGCCTGTGCGCCCCAAACCGGTCTGTACTTCGTCGGCAATAAACAGGACCCGGTGCCTGTGGCATAAGTCTGCGGCTTTCCTGAGATAGCCGTCTTCCGGCACATAGACCCCTGCTTCGGCCTGGACAGGTTCTGCCAGGAAGGCAGCTACCTCCGGGTTTTTAAGCGCATGTTCCAACGCATCGGTATCGTTGTAGGGGATGTTAATAAAACCGGGTGTATAAGGACCATAATCATTGTAAGCATCCGGATCGGACGACATGGAAATAATCGTAATGGTGCGGCCATGGAAGTTGCCGTTGCAAACGATGATCTTAGCCTGATCACGGGCAATGCCCTTCACCTTGTATGCCCATTTGCGGGCCAGCTTGAGCGCGGTTTCATCGGCTTCGGCTCCGGAATTCATGGGCAACACACGATCATAGCCGAAAAGCTTTGTTATCTTTTCTTCCCATTCCCCCAGCACATTGTTGTAAAAGGCCCGTGAGGTGAGTGCGAGCTTCTGAGCCTGCCCTGTGAGCGCACTGACAATGCGCGGATGACAATGTCCTTGATTTACTGCAGAGTAGGAAGCCAGAAAATCAAAATACCGTTTTCCTTCCACATCCCAGACAAAAACACCTTCACCGCGTTCCAGTACTACCGGAAGCGGATGATAATTATGTGCTCCGTATTGATCCTCCCGATCAATATAAAAACCGGAATTCTTTTGGTCCATAACAGCGTTTAATTTAATAAAACCAAAAACAGAGTTAAGGAATATCGGCCGAAAAACAAAGAAAAGGGAGCTGTTTTAAAATATATCCTGGATGGTTTGTCACGGGTTTTTCAGCCGTTCTCGGAAAATTTCGCGGAATTTTTTCATTTTTGGGACAATGACGTACTGGCAATAAGCCTGTTCAGGGTTGTTCTCAAAATAATCCTGATGCCAGGCTTCGGCCGGAAAGAAGTTTTTCCAGGCCGTGAGCTCGGTAACCACGGGTTTCCCGTAGACATTCCCGTCGTTCAGGCGCCTGATCACCTTTTCGGCCGTTTCTTTTTGCGCAGGATTATGGTAGAAGATCACTGAACGGTACTGAGGCCCCGTATCGTTGCCTTGCCTGTTGAGCGTGGTGGGATCGTGCGTGGCAAAAAACACTTCCAGGATTTCTTTGAAGCTGATCACTGACGGATCGAACTCAATTTCCGTCACTTCCGCATGCCCTGTGCGGCCACTGCATACTTCGCGGTAAGAGGGGTTGATGATATCGCCTCCTGAATATCCCGAAGTGACAGAAACCACACCCTTTAGTTCTTTATAAACCGCTTCCGTACACCAAAAGCATCCTCCGCCCAATGTTGCAATTTCCATCTTTACTGATTTTGAATGCGCTTTTGTCCCCAGAACCAATGCCATACCAAGAAGGATCGTCAGTAGGCGGTTCATGCTTTGTCGATTTTTATTCCAAATCGTCTCATCGTCTTCTTTTCAAACCGCCAGAAAAAATCAAATTGCCCTAAAAGCGTTCCAATGGTCAGAAGGCTTAACTGATACACCGGCACCATGATAAGAATGTAAAGGAGTATCTTCATATAGAAGGGCGATGCCGGATCATAATCAATCAACTTCAGAACATAAGCCTTGATGTAAAGGGTAAAACTTCCGCT
>JBFXKJ010000410.1:0-2676 GCA_050173895.1 Mangrovibacterium sp.
TGTCTCACAAACTAAACACCGATGCCATGAATACTAACATTCCTGTATACATCCTCGCTCTGGCAGCTCTTTTGACTTTTCAATCCTGTTACACCCCGGCCAGTCTGGTAAAGCTGGCCCCCCAAAAAGAGCCCGATAAATGGTTTTATGGGCAGGCTCTGGTCCGTGACACCGCTCTTGGTATTGAATATGAGGTCGGATTTGACCGTTTCAGCAACGGTTTTTATGCTTTTGATTTTCATATTTTCAATCGCTCCAATATGCCGATACTCATCGATCCCACACAATACTCCTATATCGCTCTCAATTTAAACAGGCTTCCCCTCGATACGGTAAAAGCAACAAACCCCGAAGAAGAAATTCTGGAAATTGAAAAACATCTTTCCCGGAATGCCGCCAGAAGCCGAAACCAGTTGGGCATTTCGCTCATGGCCATCGGCGCCGATATTGCGGGAACCGTGATCGTCGCTTCCGACGACCGCCCCGGCAATGATTTTGTACAGCGCGCAGTGGCCGACGGCATTCATGTGGGCGTGGCCGCTTCGGGAGAAGCCAACGAGTTTGAAACAGCCGACCTGAACAATCTCCGGGACACCTGGGAGACGGCAACGATCCGGAAAACAAACCTGGAAAGCAATTACTCGATGCATGGGAAAGTTTTTTTCCAGGCAACCCCTCAGGCTGAATGGATAGAAATCTATGTTCCCGTCGACGACCCCCAGCTTAAATTCAAGTTTCGGCAAACCCAGGTGCCCGCAAAGGAATAGTCCTTCGGGCTGTAAACAGCTACCAACAGAAGCCGCGTTTTTCTTAACAGATTCCACCGCGCAAGGGAAAATTGAACAAAGTTTTCCCGGGCCTGTTGTTTTTATCAGACATTTTCATATTTTTGCAGGACTTAATTTTAGTGGCTTTCGATGATTAACAGCGGTACATATTCTCTTCACACCACCGGTTCCATGCGGACCGGAGCTGTTCATATGCCATCCATGTCTATGTCCATGCGATAGCCTTCTTTTGGTATTCTGATGAATACTGACTGAAGGCATATAAAAAATCCCCTTTGTTTTTTTCTTTTTTTCATTACAATTTTATTGATTATGCCGGACTGCATCTTAAGGTTTGGTGGCAACAATCTGAAGGATCCAAAGGTCATTTCGACCCTGGCGACTTTGCTAAAAAAGTCGGATGAAAAACACATCCTGGTTGTCTCAGCCACAAAGGAAATACAGGATATCCTCGTTAGCGGGATCAGAACGTTGTGTGCTGCAAACTGTGAACCTGCCATTGTATTTTCGGGATTAAAGGAGGAGATCGTCAGGATCGGGCGTCTGGCCGGGATCAGCAATTTCACCTCCGTACATCCGTTTGCCGAAAAAATTGAGATCCTGCTAAAGGGTATCCACTTTACAGGAGATTTTTCACTTGCCTTGCAGGATCAGGTGGTCTCCTACGGAGAAAAGATCACCGCAGCGCTGTTGAATGAGATCCTGAAAGCCAACGGTATCGCTTCGGACATTGCACTTCCGGAAGAATTTGGTCTTACTGTGAGTGAAGAATACGGGAATGCGAGCATTCTGCCGGACGAATCTGCCGGACGAATCAGGGAATGGCCGTTCGGACAAATCAGTGTTGTTCCGGGCTCATACGGAATAACGGTGCATGGCAAGATCGCCCGTCTGGGACACCGCGCCGCCGACTATACGGCTGCCGCTCTCGCCTCTTTTTTCGATGCTGCGAAACTCGAACTGTGGCAGATCGGCACCCCTTTCAAAACAGCCGACGAACGGTATGTTCCGGGCGCCGAATATATTGGCAACCTCACTTATGCTGAACTCTCCGAGCTTTCGTATTTCAACTACTCCGGGATCCACCCCCGGATTGTCGAACCGCTGATCGAAAAACACATTCCCATCTATGTGTATGATCTTGAAAACGGAGAGAAAATATTGCGTACCCGTATCAATTCGGTGGGCGTGATCAGTCCTCTGGTGGTAAAAAGCGTGGCCTACAGCGATGAGATCGCGATCCTGAAGCTGAACGGTCCGGGGGTAGGCTTTAAACCGGGAATCCTGGCCAGGG
The DNA here is from genome assembly GCA_050173895.1 of Mangrovibacterium sp. GTDB lineage: Bacteria > Bacteroidota > Bacteroidia > Bacteroidales > Prolixibacteraceae > JBCFBK01. Next base: position 2,083 of record JBFXKJ010000410.1, read on the forward strand.
TCACCACGGCCTTTAGCAACAGGCACATCAATATCCGCTCGGTGATCACAGCCCAGACCAGCATCAATATTATTGTCGATAAACAATCGATCCGGGAGGTCAGACAGATTTGCCGGGAACTGAATCTTACCTCGGTAAACCAGATCGGGATTGTTGAACAGGTGACGCTTATCGCTGTTGTAGGACATGGAATGCAATCCCATCACGGAATTTCATCTCAGTTGTTTTCGGCAGTGGCGCGCAACCGCATCAACGTGGTGATCAGTGGTTCGGGAGCATCCGATCTGGTAAGCTACCTCGTAGTGGATGAAGCCGATAAGAAAAAAACCATACAGGAAATTCATAAAACATTCTTTAAATAAAGTTTTAAAAATGGAGAACAGTAAATTAAAGTTTGAGACACTGCAGCTGCATGCAGGACAGGTAGCCGACCCCACAACGGGGTCAAGGGCCGTTCCGATCTATCAGACGACCTCTTATGTATTCAATGACGCGGAACATGCAGCCAATCTTTTTGCACTGAAGGAATTAGGAAATATCTACACCCTGATCATGAATCCGACGACTGATGTCTTTGAAAAAAGGATGGCAGCC
>JBFXKJ010000411.1:0-2673 GCA_050173895.1 Mangrovibacterium sp.
TCAGCGCTGTGGATAGCAGGGCTGCAGAAAAATGCATTGCCACGGTCGCGAAAATCGCCGGCAGTAACCCGAAAAATGAACCTGACTTCAGGAAAGCGCTCGAAAATAAAGATATCGATGCCATGGTCATCGCCACCCCCGATCACTGGCACGCTCCCGCCGCTTTGCTAGCCATGAAAGCCGGCAAACACGTTTACCTGGAAAAACCTTGCAGCCACAGTCCGCACGAAGGAGAGATCCTGGTGAAAGCTGCTCCCAGGTATAACAGGGTTCTGCAAATGGGCAATCAGCGCCGTTCCTGGCCTAACGTGATCAAAGCCATTGAGGAGATCAAAGCCGGTGCCATCGGCAAACCTTATTTTGGAAAAAGCTGGTACACCAACAAAAGGCCATCGATTGGTATCGGAAAGGAAACGGCTGTCCCGGAATGGCTAAACTGGGATCTATGGCAGGGTCCCGCCCCGCGAACGGCCTTTAAGGACAACTACGTCCACTACAACTGGCATTGGTTCTGGCGCTGGGGTACGGGAGAAGCGCTGAATAACGGCACACACATGGTCGATCTGCTCCGTTGGGGAGCCGGCGTAGATTACCCTGTCCGGGTCAGTTCGAACGGGGGAAGGTTCCACTTCAAAGACGACTGGGAAACTCCCGACACGCAGGTAATCAGCATGGATTTTCAGGAAGGATTTACAATGACATGGGAAGGACGCAGTTGCAATGCCCGGAACATTGAAGGTTCATCGGTCGGCTCCCAGTTTTTCGGAGACAAAGGATCACTGCTTATCACCGGTGGCAATGGTTATACCTTGTATGATCTTGGAGGAAAGGAACTCCGGGTCGTACAGGACAAGGAAAAAATCGATCCCCGCAATGCGGCCAGCCCGGCCCAGCAACTCGATGCCCTCCACATTCAGAATTTCTTTGACGGCATCACCAAAGGTACAGCCCTGCATTCGGATATCGATTCCGGCCACAAAAGTACGCTGCTGGTCCAACTGGGGAACATCGCCCAGCGCGTAGGTCACTCGCTCGATGTCGACCCGGGAAACGGACATATCCTGAAGGATAAGGAAGCAAACAAACTTTGGTCGCGGGAATATCAAAAGGGATGGGAAATGGTGTTATAACGGAGAACGAACAGGAAACGGAAGCAAGGAAGCCGAAAAACAGAAATTGCAGGATCAACCCGCTACAAGTAATAAACAGAATCGAATGGATAAAAGAACATCAATTATTTCAATCGCCATTATTGGCCTCATGTTTTTCATTTTCGGATTTGTGTCGTGGGTGAATTCCATCCTGATCCCTTATTTTAAGTTCTCGCTCGAACTGTCCAATTTCCGTTCGTACCTGGTTGCCTTTGCATTCTACATAGCCTACCTGGTGATGTCGGTCCCTTCCTCTCTCCTCCTCGAAAAAGTCGGGTTTAAAAAAGGAATGATGGTTGGTTTCCTGATGATGGCACTGGGCGCCTTCCTCTTTGTTCCGGCTGCTCTGACACAGACTTATGGCCTTTTTTTACTCGGCCTCTTCTCAATCGGGACAGGGCTGGCCATTCTTCAGACCGCAGCCAACCCCTACATCACCATTATCGGCCCCATTGAACGGGCTGCTCAGCGTATCAGCATCATGGGTATCTGCAATAAATTTGCGGGGATCGTTTCCCCGCTGATCTTTGCGGCGGTGATCTTTAAGGTTGGTGATAATGAGGTCATGAATGCCATCAGCAACGGGACCCTTACGGGGGCCGAAAAAGCCGCGGCGCTGCATGAACTGCTCAGGCGGGTGATCGGCCCCTACACGATCCTCGGTGTCCTGTTATTCCTGACGGGACTGCTGGTTTACTTTTCTCCGCTGCCGGAGGTCAATACCAGTGAAGCCAATAAGGAAGAAACAGCCGAAGGAGAGGGAGAAAAAACCAGCGTCTGGCAGTTTCCCCACCTGATCCTGGGAGCGTTTGCCATTTTCTTTCATGTAGGCTCTCAGATTATCGCCATCGATACGATCATTGGCTATGCGCAATCCATGGGGATGACCCTGCTCGAAGCAAAGATCTTCCCTTCCTATACGCTCACGGCCGCACTGATAGGGTATCTGGCGGGTATCGTCTGCATTCCCAGGTTCATCAACCAGCGGAATGCACTTCTCACCGTCACCATTGCCGGTTTTGTTCTTTCTGCAGCGGTTTTGCTTATCACAAGTGAAGTCGGTTTCTTTGGACACCGCGTCAACAGCTCAATTCTTTTCCTGGTGGCCCTGGGATTTCCGAATGCCCTGATCTATGCAAATATCTGGCCATTGGCCATTAAAGGACTCGGCCGTTTCACCAAACTGGGCTCTTCCCTTCTGGTGATGGGCCTTTGCGGGAATGCCGTTACACCTTTAATATACGGACATCTGGCTGACAGTTGGAATGTACACAGCGCTTATCTGATCCTTTTGCCTTGCTATTTATATCTCATATTCTTTGCGGCTTATGGATATAAAATAAAACACTGGCTGCCGGCAGGCCGGCGAAAAAGACAAACGCTGCAGGAAAGCAGAACAGTTTGAATACATAAAGACGGAAATGATTTTCTTTGTAAATGGATCAGACTGCCCTGATAGCCAACACGCACGAAAATCGCAAATGGATGGATAGTGATCCCGTTGACAGTGTAGCGGAAGGAC
>JBFXKJ010000412.1:0-2664 GCA_050173895.1 Mangrovibacterium sp.
TGGCCCGGACAAGGCGCTTAATATAGGGGGAAGGTTTATACCTGACATCGCCAAATTCGCTGTATATGTTCTCCATCCACAGGACAACCTTATCGAGGCCCATGATATCGGCCACTTCGAAGGGCCCCATCCGCATTCCCAGACCAATCCGCATGGTCTCATCAACATCTTCAATGGAGGCGACCCCCTCCATAATTTCCTCGCAGGCTTCGTTCAGCAGCACGACAAACAGCCGGATACTGACCAGGCCGGCAGATTCCGCAACCGGAATGATCTTCCGGTTGATCATGTTCACAAACTTGCAGACCTTCTGATAGGCTTCGTCCGAGGTGTACAATCCCTTGACCACCTCAATTACCCTTGCTTCAGGAGAAGAAACGAAGAAATGAAGGCTTACGCAGCGCTCCCTATGGATCAGATCGGAAGAAAGTTCGGTAACCACGATCGTAGTCGAGTTAGTCGCTATAATGCAGTCTTTGTCTACCACTTCCTCAATTTTGTGAAAGATGGCTTTTCTTTCCTTGATCTTCGTTCCGCGGTCGACCGCCCGGATTGCTTCAACCACAAAATCGCATCCGGCCAGGTCTTCATAATTCATGGAACCCTTAATTCGGGAGAGGATCGCTCTTTTCTCACTTGAGGTCAGGCCCCAGTGTTCGATCCGGTGGTCGAGGATTTTTCCCAGGTTCACGTATGCTTCCCTGATCTTTTCCTCATTCACCTCAATAAAAACGACCTCGATTCCGTAGGTACTGGCTACCCTTGCGATATTCTGACCTACCAAACCGCAGCCGATAATCCCGATTTTTGAGAACAGGGTCCTGGATTTATCTTTTCTGATCAGACCAAAATCCTCTATTGATTCATATATCGTATCGCTCGCCATACTATTGATTTTTATTCAACATCTGCAGCTGCCTGATTACAGGTAATGGCTACCATATTCACAATATCGCTGACCGAACAGCCTCTTGACAGGTCGTTGATCGGCGCCGCCATACCTTGCAAAACAGGACCGATGGCTTCAGCCCCCGCCAGGCGCTGAACCAGTTTATAGCCAATGTTCGCCGCCTCAAGGCCCGGGAAAACCAATACATTGGCACGTCCCGCCACCTCGCTTCCGGGTGCCTTCAATTTGGCAACTTCGGGAATCAGTGCGGCATCGACCTGCATCTCCCCATCGATCAATAAGGAAGGCTCCATTTCCCGGGCAATTTTCAGGGCATTGACTACCTTATCGACCCGCGGATGCGCCGCACTCCCTTTTGTTGAAAAACTCAGCATGGCCACGCGGGGCTCCATTCCGGTCAGCGCCCTGGCCGTCCTTGCCGTGCTTACTGCGATCTCGGCAAGCTGCCGCTCATCCGGATCCGGCATGACCGCGCAGTCAGCAAAGACCAGCATACCATTGTGTCCAAAACGGGGATCATTGATAAACATGATAAAGGCTCCGGAAACGACACTCACCCCTGGCAAGGTCTTGACAAACTGAAATGCCGGTCTCAGTACATCGCCCGTGGCATTGATGGCACCCGCAATTTCGCCGTCGGCATCGCCGCTCTTGATCATGATCGGTGCAAATACCAGCGGATCATTTAACATCTCCAGCGCCTCAGCGTGCGTCAATCCTTTGGACTTCCTGATTTCTGTCATCAGATCAGCGTAGGCAGAACGGCGACTGTCCGTCTTCGGGTCAACCAGCACTGCTCCGTTGATATTGACACCACAGTCTTCCGCCACTTTCATTATTTCTACCGGATTGCCCAGCAGAATGATCCGCGCAATGTTTTCCTTCAGGATAATCTCGGTAGCCCTTAGCGTCCGTGGTTCAGTGCCCTCTGCGAGGACGATCCGCTTTTGATAATTTTGCGCATTTTTTACAACACGCTCAAGTAATTTCATGTGTTCTTATTTTTTTAACCGCATGAAACTTACCATGATAATCAAACCACTGTGCAAAAGGGTATGCTTCGGGTCCGTTTCTGCAGCTTGTTTTTCGAATTTTTGAGTCGATATTTCATCGACAAAAATAGGCAAAATATCCCTGGCTATCCCTTATTTTCTTAAATATTTGAATTCCCCGACGACTGCGTCATTGTCTGATTGCCTCAGGTTTTCCGGGAAAGGGGCCTTACAGGGATTCAAATAAATTCCTATTTTTGTTTATGTTGTTCTTTGGGCTTTTCCCGGCGAATTGCACGGGGGAACCGGCTAAAAGCGAACAAAAGAGACGAATGAAACCTGATGATCCTTTTTATCCGTTAAAACAGACCCTTGAAGGCGATCTGTTCACTGACAATGTACAGCGTGTGCTTTACGCTACCGATGCATCCTCCTACCGGGAAATACCACAGGCAGTCTGCAGGCCGAAATCCACGGAAGACATTCGGGCGGTCATTGAATTTGCCCGTAAAAACAATACTTCCGTCATACCACGCGCCGCAGGGACTTCCCTGGCCGGTCAGGTGGTCGGTGCGGGGATCATTGTGGACGTTTCGAAGTACATGACCCGGATCCTGGAGTTCAATCCGGAGGAAAAGTGGATTCTTGTTGAGCCGGGTGTCAACCTGGCAGAGCTGAACCAGTTTCTGGCACCGCACGGGCTTCAGTTCGGTCCGGAAACGTCGACCGCTAACCGCTGCTGCATTGGCGGTATGGTGGGGA
>JBFXKJ010000413.1:0-2614 GCA_050173895.1 Mangrovibacterium sp.
TCCGATAAGCCGCTCTTCCATTGATGACAATGCACAGGTGCTACTTCTCTCCACGGTTATGTGAAAAGTATTCGCGCCACCACCAATTTGCTGACATCATTGTAAACATATCAACTATCTTTTAAAAATACCAATATGGCTTTTTCTTCTTTTGGAAGACCCCACCACGGCAGCCATATTGTATTTATACTATTCGTTTTAATTCAGATCGTGTAAAGGAAGGCATTTTCTTCGGTAAATGCAAGATTACAGGCAAGAAAAATTTACAAGGGCGATCGTGTTTTATCTTTAAACAACTGGTTTTCTATTTATTAGGTATTTCTATATTCACCGGCAGCTTTTCACCTTTCATGGTGATCATGTTGGTCACCTCATAAAACATTTTGAGGACGGGCATCTGAGCCACTTCGTCGGATGTGCCTTCGAGTGCAATGTTGACTGTGTGCCGGGCCGGCAGCATAACGGATGAAGGAGAAGAAAAGCCTACCGAGGGTTGTCGTTTCTTTAGTTTATAGGTAATGTCACTGTTATTATGGATGCTGATCGTTTTAATTTCAAGGTTCTGCAGCCTGTTACGGGAGCCCCTGATCTCGATCGAATTCATGAACAAGGGGGTGAGGAACCTTCTGTCGCCAACGATGGTATCGCCAAAGCAGGCAGCAGTGCGCCGTTCGAACAGAGCCTGTTTGATCGATTCTTCCGATTTATCGGTGGCAAATACGAGGGTGATCGGCCGCCTGCGTTTTTCTTCGCGGTATTCCATTGAAGCAGGCAGGTGGATATCGGAGGCGGCAAAGATGGTAAGGCCCTTTTCGTCAGCCCATTTGAGCGCCAGCGGATAATAATCTTTGTCGTTGAATACCTCGATCCCTTTCATGATTCCGGCAGCAACCAGGCGGGTGTGTTCGTTCCACCACTGGATTGTTTGCTGCTGTTCTTTCCATCCGGGATGATTCCAGATCACAAAGGCACCCTGTTCGCGGGCTTCGGCACAGGCTTCCCACCAGTCTTCGCGCTCAATGAGGTTTGCATTTTTCAGAAAAAGGGCATTGAGGTGCCCGGGGGGCATTTTCCGGCTGATCTCGGAGCCCCTGATGAGAATGATGCCTGTCTGGTCGGCCAGGGGCTTTGCTATTTCGTAAGCGCGGTTATGGTCGGCCTCGATATCCTGTGAGTGCGGACGGTATTCGACATGATCGGTGATGGCGATGGCATCCAGTCCTTCGAGCCAGGCTTCCTGCACCCTGACTGTCGGCCAGACGTCGCCGTCGGAGAACACCGTATGGATGTGAAAGTCGCATTTCAGGGTCTGATACCCCAGCACATTGGGGATACTGATCTCTTTCCGGTTTTGGGCGACCCCGGCTGAAGTGACGGTGAAAAACAGCAATAAGCAGATCGTACTGCGTGACAGCTTGCTCATGATGTTTGTAGTTTAGGTTCGCAAAGTTAGTTAAAAGCTTTCAATCCTACCGTTAATCGGGGTTCAATGTTTCTTTTCTCCTCTTTGCGAGCAGCAGGTTCAGCCATTTCATCAGGCTGAACAGGATGACCAGCGTAAAGATAATGGATGCTCCGGAGGGGATGTCGGCAAAGAAGGAGATCAGCAGTCCGCTGAATGAACCCAGGAAAGCAAAGAGGACCGAGAGGAACATCATCTTTTTAAAGTCGTTTGTAAAGAGGTTGGCTGTGGCCTGGGGGACCGTGAGCAGGGACATGATCAGGATGATACCGACCACGCGGATGTTCAGCACGATCGTAAGGGCGATCAGGCTGATCATGATGTAATTGATGCGGTTGACGGGCAGACCGGTTGCTTTGGCAAATTCTTCGTTGAAGGCGACATAGAGGATCATCCGGTACATGACGGCAAAGAAAGCGGTCAGGATCAGGGACAGGCCCGCCATGAGCCAGATCTCGCCGGTTGAGACGGTCAGGATACTGCCAAATAGATAGCTCATCAGATTGGGGGCATAACCCGGCGACAGGTAAATGAAGATGATGCCGATCGCCATTCCGATCGACCACCAGATGGCGATGGAGGAGTCTTCACGGAGTTTTCCCTTCTGGGTGAACAGCTGAATGCCCAGGGCGGAAAGGATGGAGAAGATCGCTGCGCCCAGCAGGGGATTCCAGCCCAAAAAATAGCCGATGCCGATTCCCCCGAAAGAGGCGTGCGTGATGCCGCCGCTGATAAAGACAATGCGGCGGGAAACGATGTAGGTGCCGATCAGCCCGCAACTGATGGCGCTAAAGAGCGATGCCCAAAAGGCATGCAGAAAAAAGTCGTATTTAAAGAGGTCGGTGAATGTGCCCATGTTCGATGTTGTTCCCGTGTGACTTGAGTACTGTATGGGGAATTTCCCCGTGGGTGATGATCTGGAGCGGACAATTATAGGACTCCAGTTGCTCTGTGCTGATCTTGTTGTCGGGATGGTAGTGCAGGTAAGTGTTCACACAGGCAATGGTCTTGACATAGCTGGTGATGGTGCCCACGTCGTGTGAGACCAGTACAATGGCCATGCGGCGATTGAGTTCCCGGAGTTTTCCGTAAAGTTCATTTTCAAAGCGGTTGTCGACAAAGGAATCAGGTTCATCGAGAATGAGCAGTTGC
>JBFXKJ010000414.1:0-2582 GCA_050173895.1 Mangrovibacterium sp.
CGCCACAGACGGATCGGTCATCACTGAAAAAAAAGCAAACTGGTTCACAATTCGTTCGTCCAGAGAAGGGGGTTCAAAAAAAATGACTTGTTCTTTTTTCAGTTTCCGGTCAAAGTCGGACAACGATCTGATCACTTCTTCGAGCATCTCGATGGTAAAAGCATTGCTGCGCTCTTCCTGCAAAAGCCTTTTCAGTGGTTCACTTACCATCCGGTTTGCCTTTACAAAATCGACTTTCCAGATCACACCGTCTACATCGTACTTATCGGTATTAACGGTGGCAAAGTGCATGGCGACAAATGGAGAATAAGTCCAATCCAGCAATCGCGTGGGTAATCCGTGGTGCTGGGCCATCACCAGCGCCCTCCAGAATGAACCGTTTTGCTGGGCCTCCTTCGAGATGGAATACTTCCGGAAGTTTCGCAGCAGGTGGTATTCCAGTTCAGGTGCGGGCCCGCAGTTTCGCACAAAGCTGTTTTTCAATTCGTAAGATGCATCTGACAAACCACGGAAGGCATAATCTGACCGGTACCTCCCCATTTCGGGCTTCCAGGCATCATGGTAAACTTCTTCACATAACTCTTCCCAACTGCCGACCACATAATCGTTCTGGTAAATGATGTTCTCCATACCTTCAAAATTGAGGAAAAAATGAGACTTTTCAAAGTCTGAAACAAATCAGGCCTCTGAAGCTGTCAGGAAAAAATTTACAATCCAATGAACGGGTCAAATGTTTTGAACCTTGTTTCCAAAAACTTACTTTTGATGATTAATTTTTGAACGGGCAAACTATGATGGGGAAATTCCTGATCCTGATTTCTTTCTTTTCCTTGTTGTTTTTCCCTGTCTTTTCCCAGACGGATGATCAACCAAAAGAGCTTCTTCAGGTACCGCTCTTTTTTACGGAGTCAAACCCGGAGAGCCCATTGGGTATTTTCTCTCTCGACTTTCCCTTTTTCTTCGGACAGGGAAATCCTTCCGGTCATCAGCTTTCATTCGGCTACACGATGGGGAACGTCTGGCATCCGCAGGCCTGGTTTTATTACCCGCAGGAAATGACCCCTGCCCAGGCGAATGCCACAGACCAGCTTCCCATGACCCTGAGACCGACTTACTTCAGAGACAGGGAAGTTAAAACCGCAGTGAAGTCCTATCAGGCCGATGGTGTTTTGCAGCATTTCCGTTTTACCTGGCTTAATCGCTGGAAAGAGAAAAACAGCCTGATCGTCAACATGAATGTGCATATGCTCAGGGGAGGGAAGTCGCCGTTGAATTTTTTTGTCAGCGATCGTTTTATCGAAGACTGGCATTCGTCTGTGGCGGTCGAAGATAATTTCGGGCGCAGGTTGTATCCGTTCAACAGGGCTTTAATCGAGTTTGAGGATGAAAACGGTAAGGTTTTTCGAAAGGATAAAGGGGACATTTTCCCTGGCGTTGCAGATGTCCATTACTATCGCGGGTTATATGAAGCGGATGGCGCCGGATGGCGGCTGAGCACCCAGGCCGGTTTCCATGTTTCTCTTCCGCTGAATGACTTCCATTCCTATATCATTCCCGGTATCAACGCCGGTATCCGCAGCGATTTTCTCCTTGGACCGCGAAGTTCCATCACCCTGGCTTTTGACGGAGGGATGACATTCCAGAACTTTTTAAAAACCGGAGAAGGGATGAAGGGCATCGATAGAAAAAGGAGGATCGTTTCCAATTTTTATGCGGGGTTCAATTCTCAGTCAAAGAGGGGCATTTTCGTTTTCGGTATCCTGAATCAATATCAGGATCCTCTGCTGAAAGGGGGAAGGATGGACTGGAATCAAACCGGATTTGATAAGCTGGGCATCCGCTTTCTCCAGGCGGGCGACGTATGGGAAGGTCAGCCGCTCACCCAGCAATTCTGGCTTGCAAAGCTCACACCGGCAGCCTTATATAACTTTGTGGTCAGAACCTATTTTATTCTCGGATTCAACAGAAACCGGCGCTTTTTCAATATTTTTGTCGCCGAAGATATGATCACCATCAATAATGCTCCCGACTTTCAGATCGGTTTCCAATACCGTTTCCTTCTTCCTTCCCGAAAATGATCTGTCCGGCAGTGGGATGCGGCGGTTTTTCGGTTTTCATGAACAAGCAGCAGTTTTTCATGTTTTATACTCACAAATGATGACGAGGAGATGACATTTACTTCAGAAAAAAGGGAACGCCTGCCGGGATGGATGCGATCAACCTTGCCCAGCGGGGAAAATTATTCGAAGGTTAAGAGGCTCATTGAAGAAAATAAGCTGCATACGATCTGTGTAAGCGGAAACTGCCCGAATAAAGGGGAATGCTGGAACGCCGGAACGGCAAGTTTTATGATTCTGGGTGACAAATGCACCAGGAACTGCCGGTTTTGTTACGTGAGGAATCTGATCCCTGACCCGGTCGACTGGGAGGAACCACAACGGCTGGCGGAAACCATCCGGACGCTGGGACTAAAACACTGTGTAATCACGTCGGTCGACCGCGATGATCTTCCGGATGGCGGCGCTGCATTTTGGGCAATTACCATCCAAAAGGTCAGGGAAATGAATCCTGAGACAACCATG
>JBFXKJ010000415.1:0-2559 GCA_050173895.1 Mangrovibacterium sp.
GCGCATTCTACCACTTCCTTGAACAGGAAGAGGTGGAACTGATCGGCGTGGAAGCCGCCGGAAAAGGCATCCATACGGGCGAATCGGCCGCCACCCTCGTTCTGGGCCAGCCCGGCGTCCTGCACAGCTCCAGATCCTATGTCATACAAAATGAAGACGGCCAGATCATCGAACCTTACTCGATCTCCGCCGGACTCGATTATCAGGGTATCGGACCACTGCACTCACACCTGTTCACCACCAAACGGGCCAAATACCTCTGGGCCACCGACGAGGAGGTCCTTCAGGCAGCCCTCCTGCTCACCCGGTCGGAAGTGATCATTCCTGCCCTGGAGTCAGCCCATGCCCTGGCAGCGCTGGAAAAGATCAGCCTTAAACCGGAAGAGATCACAGTCGTTAACATCTCCGGCCGCGGCGATAAAGACATGGAAACTTATTTAAATCATTTCGGATACTAAATTGCCAGGCATTCCCGCGAAAGCGGGAATCTCAGGAGCAAAGGGACACAGATTCCTGCTTTCGCAGGAATGGATCAAATAAAATAGACAATCATGATACAAAATCGAATCAACCAACTTTTTCAGGATAAAAAAAGCGATATCCTTTCGGTTTATTTCACCGCAGGTTACCCCGGTCCTGACGATACTGTCACTATCATTCGCGAACTCGAAAAAAACGGCGTGAACCTGATTGAGATCGGCATGCCTTTTTCCGATCCCGTAGCCGACGGCACGGTCATTCAGCACTCCAGCCTGATAGCCCTTCAAAACGGGATGAGCGTCAAAAAACTCTTTCAGCAACTCAACGGAATCCGCAATCAGGTGAAGATCCCGCTTATCCTGATGGGTTACCTCAATCCGGTGATCCGCTTTGGCATGGAAAATTTCTGCAGGAGCTGCGCCGAAACCGGTATCGACGGACTGATCCTTCCCGATCTGCCATCCGATGTCTACCTGGAAGAATTTAAGCCCCTTTTTGAAAAATACGGACTGCATAACATCCTGCTCATCAGCCCGGAAACTTCCGAAAAGCGCCTCCGTGTCATCGACGAAGCCTCAGAGGGATTCATCTACATGGTATCCAGCTCTTCCACCACCGGCATAAAAAATAAGGCTTCCGACTTTCATTCCGACTACTTTGAGCGTGTTAACCGCATGAACCTTAAAAATCCCCGGCTCATTGGCTTTGGTATCTCCAATCATGAAACCTTTGAAAATGCCTGCCATTATGCCCAGGGGGCAATTATAGGCAGTGCGTTTATCCGAGCCCTCGAAGCAGACGCTCCGCTTCCGCAAAAAATCGGCGCATTTGTAAAAGAAATCAGAGGAGAAAAGAATGAATAATGTTCTTTAAGTATGCTTTAAAACAAATCTATACATAACAACCGGTCAAACAAGTATTTCGGACGATTACAGGATGATTTCCGCTGTTAAATTCTGTTAAGTTAGCTTTTCGGACATACTTTTTCATCTTTTCAGTTGTTATCTTAGTACTAATCTTAAATGTTCAGATGCCATGTTAGAATACGCTAAAGTTATCTTACCCAAAATTACTTTCAGTAAGGATTTATTCCGGAAAGAACTGACGAAATGTGTGAATTGGGTGGAAGAACCCGGTGAATTGGATGAACTGATCAAGTGGTGTACTTCGAAATTCGGAAAAATTTATCCCGAAATTCTCGATGAAGTGTTTTCAACGCATGCTGCATAAAAAAAGGAAACAGCGCTTAAAAAATTCAAAGGCCGGCAAATTTTGCCGGCCTTTGCTGTTTCTTATCACTTATCATCCGCATTTGGACGATCCGCAGTCATTGCAGGTCAGACAGCCTTCCTGATAAATCACATTCCGGGAACCACACTCCCCGCAAATAGTGCCTTCGGCGATCGTGCCGTTGGGAATGTATTTTTTCAGTGCCCTTGCCACCCCTGCTTTCCAACTGTTAATGGTTTCATTATCGAGTTGCAGGCTCGTCACCGTATCCACCACCTTATGAATAGGCATGCCATGCCGAAGCACACCAGAAATCAGCTTGGCATAATTCCAGAACACCGGATTGAACTTGTATGAAAGTCCTTCGATCGTTGTCTTATACCCATGTTTATTGGTGTACTGAAAGTCATAGCGTGAATTTCCTTCTTCATCCCGGCTCTTCATGATCTTGCCCCGGGTTACCGAACGCGGCAGCAAAATGCCGTCTTCATCGTCCTGCAAACCGGTGAAGATCTCATAAGGCTTTTCATCGATCAGCCCGATAAAGGCCACCCATTTGTCCTTGTTGTTCTGGAAGCGGACCACATCGGCATCGAGTTCTTCCGGACGCTTGGTCGGAAATTTATTGGTGACATTCTGCCTTTCCTCCGCTTTACTGGTAACCAGCACACCCGAGCGCGAACCGTCCCGGTACACCGTAACGCCCTTGCAGCCGCTCCTCCATGCTTCAAAATAAAGCCTGTCGACCAGGTCCTCATCCACATCCGAGGGCAAATTGATGGTTACACTGATCGAGTGGTCTACCCATTTCTGTATCCTCCCCTGCATCCGTACCTTCGCGAGCCAGTC
>JBFXKJ010000416.1:0-2525 GCA_050173895.1 Mangrovibacterium sp.
GGTCACGCCAATCTCTGCACAGTCGGCTATGTATTGCTGAATCTCGGTCTGGTTAAAGAAAGACCGGCAATAGATCACATCGTCAATCGGGTTATTATCAAGCATGAGCTTAATATCCCTGGTGTTGGGGATGATTTCGTATTCGGATGAATAGTTGTTCCGTATTTTCTTACTGTTGGTCATGATAGCCCGGATCTGCATACCCCAGTCTTTTGTATCGATGATCTGATCGATGTAGTCGGATGATTCTTCGTCGGCAATGATCAGGATCTGACGCTTATTAAAGCCATTCCTCCGTAAAAAGCGCATGACGGTAAAAAGAATGTTTTTATAGGAAGTCAGCACCAGGAAGTTCAGGATCCCGAAGTAAGCCAGCCGGGCGGGACTGAAGGTTTCATATTCCAGCAGCAGGTTCCCGGCCAGCAGAAATCCTGTACCGGTAATCACTGCCTTCATGTAATTTTTTAAGATTGAAAGATAACCGGAGGTGCGGAAAATCCTTCCCAGGTTAAATTGATCCAATATAATAAACCAGAGCAGTGCGATAATAATCACCGAGCCGGTCACTTCTCCGGAGGGATTCATTCTTGTGCCGGCGGGCCCTCCTGTGATGTAAGAGATAAGAAAGAAACAGGCTACGGTGAGAATGACCTGCAGACCTACACTTACTTTCGCTATAACTGATTCACGCTCTTTAAACATGTTCTTTTTTTTAAAGTTATAAACTGTCCGGATTCCCATGGGGGATACGCCAACCGCAATCATAGCGGACTGTTCACAGCGAACCTTCCCGTTTCAGAGAAACAGGATCCTTATACTTGATTCGTGTGAGGTGATGTAAACTGGACAAATAAGCTTTTCCCGGAGTAGCAGGACAACACATCTCCGGTTGTCATTTTGCAAAAAATAACACTGACTGTCTTAACGACCGGTCAGCATCGGTTATTGCTGACTGGGTAGGTATTTAATTTTCTTCTGGAATAAAAGCAAGCCTGCAAGTATCCCACTTAAATTAGCTAACAAATCGGTTACGGAGAATGTTCTTCCGTAGGGCATAATTCCTTGCGTCACTTCGATCAAAAAGCTGAAAACAAAGATGCCGGCAAGGATTAAAATCTTTGTTGACATTTTGCCTGAGGAAAACACAAACAAGCTGAGTATGGAAAATATAAAATACAGTGTGAAATGCACAAACTTGTCAAAATAAGGAATGCCGCCGGCTTCAGGAAGTTCATCCTGAGGGACTATACACAAAAAGGTAATAACGAGGAACCAAACGAAAGTGAAGGCTTTTATCAAGGTCAGGTGTTTACTGGCTATACGGATAATCTTTGTCAACATCATATTCCTCTTAACAAGTGGCCTTCAGAAATTCCTTAATCCTTTGTTCTTCTTTTTTACTGCATATCAGTAATGTGTTATTTGCCTCAACAACGATATAGTCGTTTAAACCCTGTATGACCACCGTCTTGCCGGGAGCTACATGTACCATGTTGTCTGCACTCTCGTAGAAAAATGAATGTGGCGAGGAAGATGCATTGCCATATTCCGTTTTCGCTGTTTTCTCCCACAGTGCACTCCAGGTACCCAGGTCGGACCAATCAAAGCCTGCTTTCTGAACGTACAGGTTACCTGCTTTTTCAAGGATGGAATAATCGATAGAGATGTTCTCGCAGCCAGGATAAACATGATCGATGTATTCCTGTTCCTTATCCGTGTAATAATAAGGTGTTCCTTCCTCAAAAGCCGCGGCGATTGCAGGGCTGTAATTTTCGAATGCCCGGGTGATCGCTGTGACTGACCAGAGAAAGATCCCTGAGTTCCACAAAAAGCCTCCTTCCGCCAGATAAGCCATGGCTGTGTTCAGGTCGGGCTTTTCACGGAAGGTCAGTACTTCCGAAATTTCAAGCTCTTTGTTTTTCATTTGAATATATCCATAGCCGGTTTCCGGATGGCGGGGATCGATTCCCAGCGTGAGCAGAACCGGATTGGCTTCGATAAAGTCGATCCCTTTCAGGATGGTCTGCTGAAATTGATCGGTATGGGTGATCAAATGATCGGCCGGCGTCACAACAATGGTGGCCTGGGTGTTGATCTTTTTGATTTTGTAGCAGGCATAGGCGATGCAGGGTGCTGTGTTCCGCATGCAGGGTTCAGCAAGAATATTATCTTCCATCAGCAGTGGATACTGCTCTTTTACTGTGGCGATGTATTTCCCGGAAGTTACAACCAGCATATTATCGATCGGGCAGATATCCAGGAAACGGTCCACCGTTTGTTGGAAAAGCGTTCTCCCGGTGCCAAGCATGTCCAGAAACTGTTTAGGTTTCTCTTCCGTACTCACCGGCCAAAAACGGCTCCCGATGCCGCCCGCCATAATGATTACATAGGTGTCTTGTTTCATATGTTTTTCATTTCAAAGTAACTGTGCATAATTTGCGTTCTAAACTTCGTTACTTTTTTCAGAGACATCGACGTATGGAACTCGCCAAAAAACATTGGCTCGGGCGTAAACTGTGGCTTTC